>JAIXTK010000350.1 GCA_027483995.1 Acetobacteraceae bacterium | reverse complement strand
GCGAGGAGGTCGGCGGCCTCGGCCGCGTCGTCCAGCGCGTGCGCGAAGTGGTGGAATGGCCGCTGCGCAACCGCGAGGTGTTCGCCCATCTCGGCATCGCGCCACCGAAGGGCGTGCTGCTGGTCGGCCCCCCCGGCACCGGCAAGACCATGATCGCCCGCGCCGTGGCGGCCGAGACCGGCTCGCACTTCATCACCATCAACGCGCCGGAGATCGTCGATAAATACTACGGCGCCTCCGAACAGCAGCTGCGCGCCACTTTCGAGGCGGCCCGCAAGCAGGCACCCTCGATCATCTTCATCGACGAGATCGACGCCATCGCCCAGAAGCGCGATGCGCTGTCCAGCGAGAAGCAGGTCGAACGCCGGATCGTCGCCCAGTTGCTGACCCTGATGGACGGGCTGGCCGAGCGCGGCGAGGTGATGGTGCTGGCGGCGACCAACCTGCCCGACGGCATCGATCCCGCCCTGCGCCGCCCCGGCCGGTTCGACCGCGAAATCCGCGTCGATCCGCCGGACCGGGAGGGGCGGCGGGAGATCCTGGCCGTGCATACCCGCTTCATGCCGCTGGCCGGCGATGTCGATCTCGCCCTGCTGTCCACCGCCACGCATGGCCATGTCGGCGCCGATCTGGCCGCCCTGTGCCGAGAAGCCGGCATGGCGGCGCTGCGGCGCGACGGCGCGATGGCCGCGGGGCGAACGCCCGATCTCGGCACGTTGCAGGTGGAGGCAGCCGATTTCGAGACGGCGCTGCGCGAGGTGACGCCGACGGCCCTGCGCGAGGTGTTCGTCGAGATCCCGGATGTCAGCTGGGCCGAGGTCGCCGGCATCGACCATCTGCGCGACACGCTGATCCGCGCCGTGCAACTCCCGCTGGCCGAGCCCGGCCGGTTCGCCCGGCTGGGCGTGAAGCCGCCGCGCGGCGTGCTGCTGCATGGCCGGCCGGGCACCGGCAAGACGCTGCTCGCCCGGGCGCTGGCCAGTGCGGCGCAGGCGGGCTTCATCTCGGTGCGCGGCCCGGAGCTGCTGGCGGAATGGCAGGGCGCGAGCGAACGGGCGCTGCGTGAGATTTTCGCCCGCGCCCGGATGGCGCAGCCCTGCGTCGTGTTCTTCGACGAGATCGATTCCATCGCCGGGCGCCGCGGCACCGGCGCCGGCGCCACGGTGGAACGCATGGTCGCCCAGCTGCTGACGGAGATGGACGGCATCACCCAGCCCGGCGGCCTCGTCGTGCTCGCCGCCACCAACCGCCCCGACCTGATCGACCCCGCCCTGCTGCGGCCCGGCCGGTTCGATCTGGTGTTGGAAATGCCGGTGCCGGACGCGGGCGGCCGCGCCGCCCTGTTCGCGGTCCACACAAGGCCGATGCCACTGGCAGCGGGCGTGGACATCCCGGCCCTCGCCGCCCGCACCGAAGGCTGCGTGGGCGCGGATATCGCCGGCATCTGCCGCCTGGCGGCACTCGCCTCGCTCTCGCGCGATCCCGCGGCGGCGGAGCCGGTGGTCTCCCCGGCCGATTTCGACGTTGCACTGCAGGAACACTCAGGAGGACGATCATGGCGGATGTGAGCATGGCACCGGCGCGGCTGCTGGGCTTTGCCGGGCTGGCGGATATCGACGGCCTGCGCGCCGCCCTGGCCGCCGTGCCGGGCCCGCCGGTGCGCGCGGTGTGCGGCCCCACGGTCGCTGCCCTGATCCAGGATGAGCCGGCGACACCCCTTGCCCGCCGCGGCCGCAAGGCCCTGCTCAGCGGGTTGCAGGTGGTGCATCGCCGGCTGGAGATTGCCTGCCAGTTCGGGCCGTTCCTGCCGATGGACCCGGGCGCGGCCTGCTGCCCGGCCTCCGCGATCAGTGCGCTGCTGGACCTGTCCTGTGACGGTCTGGGCGACAGGCTCGGCCAGCTCGGGGCGCTGCATCAATGGGATGTCGTGATCAGCTGGCCGCCCGAGGCGGTGCTGGCGACGCAGCGCGAAACCCTGCAGGACGCCGCCGCGAAGGGTGATCCGGCCCTGCTGGCGCAGGCCGTCCAGGCGCTGCTGCGCGCCGAGCACGCCGCCCGCTCGGCCCTCGTGCTGCAGGCGCTGAACCGCCATGTCCTGGCCATCGCGCCGGGGGCCACGGCTGGCGGGGAGACCGAGATCACCACCACCGTCCTGGTGCCCCAGGGCCGGGAGGACCTGATCGAGGCCGCCCTCGGCCAGGTGCCGCCGGCCCAGGTGGCGGGGGCCAGTGCCGATCTGCGCGGGCCGATGCCGCCGGTCAGCTTCCACCCCGTCCGGCTCACCCGCGTTGAGTCAGCGGACATCGCCCGCAGCTGGCGCGTGCTCGGCCTGCCGGAGAAGGTGGACACCACCCTGCTGCACCGCCAGTGGCGCGCCCTCGCCGCTTCCGCGCATCCGGATCGGCGCCCCGGCCTGCCGGCCTCCGCCGAGGCCTTCACCGACATCACCGAGGCCTATCGCCTGCTCCGCCCGCTGCTGCATGCCGAGCCGCGCACCTTGCGCAGCCTGGTGCGGCAGGCCGGCTACCGCCTTGTGCTGCCCGACCTCGCGCCGGTGGCGGGGCAGGTGGTGGAGCACGCGGCATGAACGCCCCCATCGACCGCGCCTGGTATGTCTATGCCGTCATCGCCCCGGGCCAGCCGGCGCCGGACATTCCCGGCCTGCTCCCGGGCACCACGGTGGACGCGATCTCCTTCGGGGCGGTCGATGTCCTGGCAACCCTGGTGCCCCGCGCGCTGTTCGAAGACGGGCAGGACGGCAACCGCACCGACGATCCCGACTGGATGGCGGACCGTGCCGCCGCGCATCACGAAGTGGTCGCCGCGGCCGCGTCGCGGCAGGCCTGCCTGCCGTTGGGCTTCGGCACCCTGTTCTCCAGCCTCGACCGGCTGGCGGAATGGCTGCGCCCGCGCGCCACCGCCATGCGCGACGGGATCGCGCGCATTGCCGGCCATGCGGAGTGGTGCCTCTCCATCTGCGCCGACCCGGCCCGGCACGCCGCCTGGCTTGCGCATCATGATACCGAACTCCAACGCCTCACCCGCCAGGCCGAGACTGCCGGCGCCGGCACCGCCTTCCTGCTGGCGAAACGGATCGACAAGGCGCAGGTCGCCGCGCGGGCCGGGCACCTGGCAAGCGTGGAGTCGCGCATCACCGCGCTGCTGCTGGCGGCCGGCTGGCCGGTGCTGGCCGAGCGCCAGCGGGATGGATTGCCTTCCTGGAGCGTGCTCGCCCCAACGGAGGCCGGCACGTCGCCGCTCGTCCAGGGATGGCTCGCCGCCCTCACCGAGGAGCTGGCGCCGTCCGGGCTGGCCGTGCGCCTCACCGGCCCCTGGCCGGCCTATGCCTTCGCCCGGGCGGCGCTGCAGGCGGAGGTCGCGCATGTCTGACCGCATTCCCCTCACCGACGGCACGCAACCGGCCACGCTGGTGGATGTGCTGGACCGCCTGCTGGATACCGGCGTGGTTGCCGATGGGCAGATCGTGCTGACCGTTGCCGGCGTGGACCTGGTCTATCTCGGCGTGCGCGCCTTGCTCGCCTCGGTCGACACCGCCTCGCGCATGACGCTGCTGCCCAGCGCGGGGCCGCAGGCATGATCGCGCAGGACCTTGATGCGGCGTCCTCATCCCCCCCGGTGCTTGGCCGTATCAGCATCGATCCCGACCGGGTCGAGCAGGATCTGGCCCGGCTCGTGCTGACCCTGGTCGAGTTCCTGCGCCGCCTGATGGAGGCGCAGGCCGTGCGGCGGATGGAGGCCGAGACCATCACGCCGGAGGAGGCCGAGCGGCTTGGCCTGACCCTGCTGCGATCGCGCGATGCGGTGGTTTCGCTGTGCGAAAAGCTCGGCGTTGCACCAGACAGCCTCAATCTGGATCTCGGACCCTTGGGCCGGCTGATGTAGGGGAGCGGCACGATGGATTGGCAGAACAAGCTTGGCTGGCTGTGCCTCGTCCTCGCAGTCCTGGCCGGTGTGGCCGGCTTCGCCGTGCTGGGGCCGCTCCTGCTGGCGGATGTCGTCACCCATGGCTGGACGCTGCTGCCGTTCCTCTCAGCCGTGCTCGGCTGCGCCGCCGCCGTGATCATGCGACGATCACTGGCGACCGCCACACATGCGCGATCCGCCGCCGCGCATGAAGGTGCGACCGACCACACCGAGTTCCGCGCGGTGATCGGGGATATGCGTGCGCTGATGGACGATGAGCGCCGGCAATGGGCCGAGCTGCGCGACGCCGGAGGTGCCGCGGCGCGGGAGTCCATGGTGGTGGGCGCTCGCCTTGCCGGCTTCGCGATGGACGCCGAGAAGCGTTTGTCGGAGACCGTCGAACAGGCGCAACTGCGGCTGAGTGGCACGGTGACCACGCTCGAGGGCGCCGTCACGATCGCGGATCGGTTGGAACAGATCGCAGGCGACCTCGCAGCCCGCGGCATCGAGCCATCGTATCCGCAGGAAGGCGGCGCCGCGATGGCCCTGCCATTGCAAACCTTGACGGTGGCGGCAGACGCAGCGGCTCAAGCGCTTGAGCGCGCGGCTTCCGGCGCCGTTGTCCGGATCGCCGCCATGGGCGATGCCTCGACCCGCCTGGAACGGGACGCGGCATCCCTGGATCAGGCGTGCCGGGAGATCGCGGCGGCGGGTGCCGGCGTTGTTGCGCGGGCCCACGAGGCTGTGGGTCGCGTGGAGACAGTCTTGACCGGACTGCCGGACCTCGCGGCCGCCATCACCACCCAGACCGACCAGGCCGTGCAGGCGCTCGACGACGCCGCCCTGGCCCTGCAGCAGAGCACGCAGGCGCATGCCGAGATATGCGACGCGGTCCTCAATGGCAGCGCAGACCTGCAGGCACGGACAAACGACCTCACCCAGACCGGGCGCGATCACGCCGAGATGATGGCATCCGCCTCCGCCGGATTGCTGGCCCATGCCGAGGCCCTTCCGGCGCTGGCCGTCCAGCTCGGCACCGGCGCGCAGGCGCTGGAGGCGGCCGCCGCGGAGATCGCCACGGCCACGTCTGCGGGCACGGCCGCGAGCCAGGCGTTGTTCGCCGGCGTCGGGCAGATCGAAGCCGCGGCCCGCGCGGTTGAGGCGGAAAGCGGGCGTGCGCGCGATGCCGCCGGCGCCTGCCTTGCCGCCGGCGAGGCGGTGGGCAGCGATATCGGGCGCGCAACGGATGCCCTGATCGCCGCCATCCCCGCCCTGAACACGACCGTCGACGCCGGCGTGCGGGCATTGAGTGACGAAGCGCAGCAACTCGGTGTCGCGGCGGCGCAGATGGTCGCCACCACCTCCGCCTCCGTCGGCAGACTGCGCGGCGAGGTGGATCGCATCGACCAGAAGGTCGCCGAGATGTCCGATGCGGGTGGCGCGTTCGCGGCCTCCATCGCCGGCCTGCGCGGCGCGATCGACACGGCCTACACCAGCGGCAACGCAACCATGGGCGCGCTGCTGGACGCGCTGGGTCATCACACCGGCGACATGCAGGCGACCCTGCAGCACGCCGGCGACCAGCTCGCACAGCTTGGTGCGGATGTGGTGACGAACCTGCGCGATCACGCCGGCTTCGTCTCGGCCAATCTGGCCGAGGCCGGCGCGACCCTGCGCGGCGATGCGGAAGTGCTGAGCGCCCGGGCGCAGGAGATCGACCGGGTTCTGGCCGCCTTGCAGCAACGCGTCGGCCTGTTCTCCGAGGCCGGGCTGGCCACGGGCCAACGCCTGGACAACCTTGCCGGCGAGTTCCGCGCCGAGGCGAACGAAAGGCTGCGAGAGATCGCCGGCATGATCGGCGGCCTGCCGCCGATGCTGCACCGGTTCGAAAGCCTGGCACATGAGATGACGGCACCGGCCG
Source organism: Acetobacteraceae bacterium (assembly GCA_027483995.1). Lineage (GTDB taxonomy): Bacteria > Pseudomonadota > Alphaproteobacteria > Acetobacterales > Acetobacteraceae > CAMDGX01. Next base: position 3,860 of record JAIXTK010000350.1, on the reverse strand, counting down.
CACCGGCGATGGCGGAGGCGCTGTTGCATCAGTTGGCCGGAACCTGCGCGCGGATCGAGGGCAGCCTGGCCGCGCTGCATGCCTCGACCGAACAGCTTCCGGATGCCGACCAGGATGCCGCGATCGAATGGCACGCCCACCTGGCCGAACAGATCGCCATCCTGGCGCGGCTGCAAGGCGATATGGCGGCGACGGCCGGCGAGCTGTCGCAGGGCCTTGGCCGCGTCGCGCAGACCTGTTCCGGCGTCGAGCGGTCGGAGACGATCCTGGCCGGTGCAATCGGCAAGATGCAGTTCGCCGCCGAACAGGTGATGGAGAGCGCGACGGCCTGCAGCGAGGTTGCCCGCGCGCCGGCACGCCCCGCAGCCGCTCCGCTCGCCAGGCTCGCCGGTGTCGGGGAGGACGCGGCCGCTCTCATGCATGCCAGCGGCGCGCTTGCCGAGGCTGCGGTCTCCGGCCGGGCCGGCCTGGGCGAGGATTGGATCACCGGGCGCGCGCCGGAGATCCTGAGCGCCGTCGATACCGCCATCCGCCAGTTGCAATCCGTCGCAACCGCGGTGGCGATTGCCAGCGATGCCGGGGGCTACCCGCCCCGTCGCAGCCAGGCCGCGTAGCCACGGGGTTGGTTTTTCGGGGATTGGTAAGCCTTCCCGGGCATCCTGCCGCAAATTCCTGGAGCGCTGTCATGTCCGCGATGGTCAGCCTTGAAGCCGGTGCCGTGTCGCCGTCATCGACCGCCCCCGCCATCGGCGAGGGGGGCTACCTGCTGCGCCAGTCCGGCGGGAAGCCGCTGCGCATCCGTGGGGAATTGCTGGCCGAGTGCACCAGCCGGACGCCGGCCGCACCGGCCTGGCAGGACCTGCAGATCTACCGGTGCGACAACGGGCAGGTTGCCGTGGCCCTGCGGACCTGCCGGGACAACCGGTCCGAGGGCGACGTCTTTCACGCCCATCTGTTCGACTCGCTTGAGAAGGGCTTGGCCTGGCTGCAGGCGTTCGATCCGGCCGCCGACCTCTTTGCCGACCTCGATGCGTCGGACCGGCGCATCAGCGCGACCGAGATCGCGCTGCGCGCGGCATCGCTGCGCCAGCGGGCCGATTGGGTGGAGATGCAGTATCGATCGATGATCGGCGAGCTGCTGTTCCAGTTCGACATTGGCTGATGGCCCGGCGCGGCGCGATGGCACCGATGGCGGCCAATCCGTTCTGCGCCCATGAGCCGGTCGCGCCCGATCAGGCCGCACCGGCCATCGAGAGCCCGGCCCATCACTTCCACTCCGTCATCCTGCCGCGCCACGGGCTGCGGCCGCTGCAGATCTGCGGGCGTTCGCTGCTGCATGTGAGCAATCGCTGCGTCGGCCTGCCCGCATGGTCGGAGCTCACCCTGTTCGAAACCCGCGCAGGTGGCCTCGCGTCCGCGCTGACGCATCATCTGACGGAGAGGCTCGGGGGCGTCTGGCGGGACTCCGCGCTGCATGCCAACGCGCTTGCGCTCCCGCGGGCGATCCGGGCCCATGACCCGATGGTCGCTTTGGTGCTGCCCTGCGCGGATCGTGTCGTGCCAGGTGAAAGCTGCGCCCCGGCGGGCGAAGATGTTGCCCTGGCCGCATTGTTCCGCGGTGCCTGGTTCGGCATGGTGCGTGCCCTTTTTGATCATGATCCGGCATGACTGACAGCCTGCAAGACACGCGGCAGCATTTCCGGTTGCGGCGGCATGGCGAAGCGCCGCTGCGTTTCGTGGGCTGGATGCTGCAGGCCCAGCTCGGAGTGCCATCCATCGTCGTGTCGCCGGCCTGCCTCTGGCACGAGCTCGGGCTCTACCAGACCATTGAGGGGCTGTTTGTGGTGGAGATCGTGGCGTGGTCGAAGGACGGCGCTGGGCTGGCACGCCGCGTTCGATGCCATGCCCTTGCGTTTGAAGCGCTGGATGACGCAGTTGGGGCGATCGAATGCCACGACCCGACCGCGGATATCTGCGCGAGCGTATTGGTCGCCGCGTTTGCAGGGCAGGCTCCGGGGTGTGATTGGATTTCGCAATCCCGGTACAGCCAGGTCCGCGCCCGTTTTTCCGGCACTGTCGAAGCCAGGTTTCGGGCCTTGGCCGGTGCCTTGCTGTACCAGATCGCCCTGATCAGTGCCCGCGCGACCGCGCATCGGGCCCATCCGTCACATCCCCGGCTGGCGCAGCTGTCGCCGCGCTGAGCGAGTGCGCTTGCCGGGCATGGCGGAGTGGATCAGGCGGTTCTTCCAAGCCTGCCCCGGTTGCACAAATCGGGCACACCGGACTCAAATGCTCTGAAGTATGAACGGCTTCGATGGCAAGATTTTCATGGTTTGGATATCCACGAATTCTAATATGATGAAGTGAAGTTCGGCCAATGGTGCTCGAATTGCACAATTTGCCCGTTCGAGGGTTGACGATCTCATTGAAGGGAATGGCTATGACGATCAATAAAAGCCTTGCTTCGAGCAGCCTGGCCGAAGTCATCGATCGCATCCTGGACAAGGGTGTGGTGGTGGATGCGTTCATCCGGATCGCGCTGGTTGGCATCGAGCTGATTGCCATCGAGATCCGCGTCGTCGTGGCATCGGTGGAGACCTATCTGCGCTACGCCGAGGCCGTCGGCCTCACGACCGATCCTGTGGCGGCCGCCGCCTAGGCTGCGTGGATCATGCGTCGCCCGGCACTGCTCGCGGTGCCGGGCAGCGCATGATCCCCTCCTTGAGAGGCGGCCCCCCACTGCCGCGGCGCGCGCACATCCCAAGGGATAGAACATGAGCTCTCGGTCAGAACCGCCGGCGTCCAAAGGCATGATGATGATCGCGGCCTATCGTCTGGAGCGCCTTCGCCAGCGGCCGATCCTGCGCAGCAGCCTGCGACATTCGCACGAGGCGCGCCGTCTGGAACGGGAAGGCGCGGTGAAGCCGGAGCCGCCGGCGGCCATCCACGAGCCGGTGTTGCCGCCCGCTGAATTCCATCCCGTTGCCGCACAGCCGCTCCCGTCCGGGTCGGTTTTTGCCAGCTATTCCACCATGGTGGCCGAGGACGTGGCGCTTGAAGCGGCCGCTGCCGTCGATGATGTGCCGGCGCCGGAAAGCCCGCCAGCGGCGGACGCGCTCCGCGCTGCGCCTGTCGAAGCCCGCGTGGATGAACCCACCGCCGAAGCGGATGGTCCTGCGCCTGCGCCCCCGGCCAAGCCGGACAGCCCTGAATTCGATCCCCCGCTTGCGGAAATCGGCTTCGGCCCCGGCATGTTGATCCGGATGAGCCAGATCGGTGTCCGGACCACGCGGCAGCTTGCAACGGCGGATCTCGGCGAGCTGCGCGCCGCACTCGGCGACATCAGCCGCCTTGTGGATGTGGAAGCGTGGATCGGCAGCGCGCAGCGCAGGCTGGCGGCCGGAGCCGACGGGGAAGGCTGAGCCAGCCCCGATCAGGGCGCCAAGAGATAGGCGTGAGTCGTCGCCGCGGGACGCGGGGTTTTTGCGACGGATTCGAGGTGAATTTGGGCGTGCGGCGGCCATGGCGGCGCGCGGGCGGCTTGCGGCGGGGGGAATACGGGCGCGCGATGGCCCAACAGGGACATGCCCCGGTTGGGCGTGCCGCGGAGCAGCCAGCCGATTTCGGCGCGGGCGCGGCGGAGCACGCGGAGTTCGCGCCAGTGCGGAACGGGTTCCGGGTCTTCGTTGGGGTTGGTGTGCGCGGCGAGGAACCAGTCCTTGCGCGGCAGGTGCCGCAGGTTGCGCGGGGCCTGGGCCATGGAGAGGGCGCCAAGCAGGGCCAGCAGCAGGAGCTTGAGGGCGGCCGGAATCTGGGCGTGCAGAATCGCCCGCGCCCAGGGGCGCGGTGCGTCGGCTTCG
>JAIXTK010000448.1 GCA_027483995.1 Acetobacteraceae bacterium | reverse complement strand
CGCCCGGCAGGGTGGCGGTGGCGAACCAGCCGATGACGAAGCTGCCGATCACATTGATGGCGATGGTGGCCCAGGGGAATTCCACCCAGCCGATCCGCGCGGCCAGTAGCGTGCCCCAGTAGCGCAGGATGCTGCCCGCCGCCCCGCCCGCCGCCACTGCCAGCGTTCCCATCATGCGAAAGCCCTCCGGTTCGACAGGCGCGCATGCCATGCCATGATCGGCACTGCACACGGAGAGGGATGACGATGCAACTGGCAGGGCAGGTGGCGCTGGTGACCGGCGGGTCGCGCGGGATCGGGCGGGCGGTGGCGCTAACCTTTGCGCGGGAGGGGGCGGATATCGGGTTCTGCCATCTGAACGACGATGAGAAGGCGGCCGAGACGGCGGCCGAGATCGCCGCACTCGGCCGGCGCGTGGTGCAGCGCAGCTGCGACGTGGCGGATATCGCGGCGGGGCGGGACTTCGCGGGCTGGGTGGCGGAACAGCTCGGCACCGTGGACGTGCTGTTCAACAATGCCGGCAGCAACATCCGCAAACCGTTTGAATTGATGACGGAAGCGGATTTCGACGCGATCCTGGATACCCACCTGAAGGGCATGTTCTTCATGGCCCAGAATGTCTATCCCGCGATGGTGGCGCGCGGGCGCGGCTGCATCATCAATGTGGCGAGCCAGCTCGGCATCAAGGGCGGGCCGGATATCACGCCGTACTGCTCGGCCAAGGCGGGGATTGCCGGCTTCACCCGTGCGCTGGCCTGGGAGGCGGCGCCGAAGGGGATCAGGGTGAACGCGATCGCGCCCGGGCCGATCGATACCGATTTGGTGCGGCGCAACTCGCCGGAATGGCGGCGCGCGTTCGAGGCGCGGCTGCCGGCCGGCCGGTTTGGCACGGCGGAAGAAATGGCCGCCACCGTGCTGCTGCTGGCCGGGCCACAGGGCGGATTCTACGTGGGGGCCACGCTGTCTCCCAATGGTGGGGATGTGATGTACTGATGAGCGGTTCCAATCGGGGCCGGTTGGGTTAAATCCTCCGCCTGCATGGACGACTCGGATCAACGGCCGCCGCCGCAGGGCGCGGCCCCCCACGCCCCGGCGGGCCCCTGGCTGCGCCTGCGGCTGCGCGCGGCCCGCCGGGAGGCGATGCCGGCGGCGGCGTTCGGGCTGCTGGGCATCGTGGCGGCGATCGGCCAGGCGGTGTGCGCGGCGCGGGCGTGGCAGCTGGCGCTGGATGGCGCGGGGATGAGCGAGGCAGTGGGGCCGCTGCTGGGGTTCGTGGGGCTGGCGCTGCTGCGCGCGGGGCTGGGCGTGCTGTTCGAGCGCGCCGGGTTCGATGCCGGGGCTGCCTCCCGCCGGCGGCTGCGCAGCGAAGCGCTGGGGGCGATGCTGGCGGCGGGGCCCGCGCTGCTGCGCCGGCAGCATTCGGCGGAGCTGGCCACCGTGGTGGTGGACCGGGTGGAGGCGCTGGAGGGGCTGTTCGCGCGCTGGCTGCCGGCGGCGATGCTGGCGCTGGCCGGCCCGGTGCTGGTGGTGCTGGGGGTGCTGTGGGTGGACCCGATGGCCGCCGCGATCCTGGCCGCGGTGGGGCTGCTGGTGCCGGCGGCGATGGGGTTGGCGGGGCTGGGGGCGGCGGCGGCGGCGCGGCGGCAGTTCACCGCCATGACGCGGCTGCAGGCGCGCTTTGTCGATCGGGTGCGGGGGATCGCCACCATCGTATTGGCGGGGCATGCCGAGGCGGAGGCGCAGGCGCTGGGCCGGGCGGCGCATGAATTGCGGCGGCGCACGCTGAAGGTGCTGTCCCTGGCGTTCCTGTCTTCGGCGGCGATGGATCTCGCCTTCGCCGTGGGGATCGTGGTGCTGGCGCTGCGCTATGCCGCGGGGCTGGCGGATGGGTCGCTCGTACGGCCCGGCGATGCGCTGCTGGTGCTGCTGCTGGTGCCGGAGTTCTTCGCCCCGCTGCGCGGCTTTGCCGCCGCCTATCAGGATCGTAGCCATGCCGGCCCGGCGGCCGAGGCGCTCGCCGCCCTGCCGGAGCCGCCACCGGCGCCGCCCGCGCTGCCGGTGCGCAATGTGGCCGCGCGCGGCGTGGCGGTGGCGTTCGAGGATGTGTGCCTCACCTGGGATGCCAGCCGGGGCAGGGCGCTCGATGGCGTCTCGTTCCGCGTGCCGGTCGGGGAGACGCTGATCCTGACCGGGCCTTCCGGCGCCGGGAAATCGAGCGTGCTGGAAATCCTGCTCGGCTTCGTGCGGCCCGAAAGCGGGCGGGTGACGCTGAACGGGGCGGATATCGCCACCCTGGTGCCGGCGGCGCAGGCGCGGCTGGTGGCCTGGATCGGCCAGCGCCCGGTGCTGTTCGCCAGTTCGATCCGCGACAACATCCGCTTCGCCCGGCCGGAAGCGAGCGATGCCGAGGTGGAGGAAGCCGCCCGCTTCGCCCGGCTGGATCCGGTGCTGGCCACGCTGCCGCAGGGGCTGGATACGCCGGTGGGCGAGGGCGGCTACGGGCTTTCCGGCGGGCAGGCGCAGCGCGTGGCGATCGCGCGCGCCTTCCTGAAGAACGCGCCGCTGCTGCTGCTGGACGAGCCGACGGCGCATCTGGACCCCGCGACGGAGGCGGAGGTGCTCGATGGGCTGCGCCGCCTGGCGCTGGGCCGCACCGTGGTGCTGGCCAGCCATGCCGCGGCGGCGCACGCGTTTTCCGGCCGGCGGCTGGATCTGCGCGACGGGCGGGTGCAGCTGGGGCGCGGGGTGGCATGAGCGAATTGTTCCGCATCATGGCGCTGTGGCGCCCGCAGGCCGGCTGGCTGGCGGCCGGGGTGGTGCTCTCCCTGGCCGCGCTGCTCGCGGCGTTGCTGCTGATGACGCAGGCCGGGTTCACCGTGGGGGCCGCGGCGCTGGGCGGGGCGTTGGTGGCGCCGGTGGGGGCCGCGGTGGCGCTGCGCAGCCTGGGCGCGTTGCGCATCGTGCTGCGCTATGGCGAGCGCATGGCCACGCATGACGCGCTGTTCCGCGCGCTGGCGGCGTTGCGGGTGTGGTTCTTCCGCGGGCTGGCGGCCCGCGCCGCAGGGGGCTTGGGGTTCCTGCGTGCGGGCGACGTGCTGTCGCGCCTGGTGGGCGATATCGAGGCGCTGGACATCCTGTATATCCGCATCCTGGTGCCGCTGGCCGGGGCCGCCCTGCTGCTGCCGGTGCTGGCCTGGGTGATCGGGGCGGTGGATGTGGCGCTGGCGGTGGTGGTGGTGGTGCTGTTCGCGCTGGCCGCCTTCGGGCTGCCGTTGCTGGCGGCACGGATCAGCTGGCGCGAGAGCGGGCGCATTGCCGGGGCCTTCGCCGGGCTGCGCATTGCCTGCCTGGATACGCTGGCCGGGCTGCGCGAGGTGCGCGCCTTCGGGGCCGAGGGGCGGATGCTGGCCACGGTGCAGGGGCGCGAGGCAGGGCTGCTGGCGGCGCAGCACAGTTTGGCCACGCGCGCGGCGCTGGCCGGGGCGGCGGCGTTCCTGGCCGGGCAGGCGGCGCTGCTGGCGGTGCTGGTCTTCGCCCTCGGCCAGGGCAATGCGGCGCTGGTGGCCGTGGCCTTCCTGGTGGTGGCGGCGTTCGAGGCGGTGGCGATCCTGCCCCGCGTGGGTGTGGCCGCCGGGCATGCGGCCCGCGCCGCCGGGCGGGTGCTGGAGGTGGCCGACGGGCCCTTGCCGCAACCCGCCATGGCCCCGGCGCCGATGCCCGCCGGCAGCGCGATCCGCTTCGAGGGGGTGCATTTCGCCTGGTCGGCGGACCGGCCGAAGGTTCTGGACGGGCTCGCGCTCGATATCCCGCACGGCAGCCGGGTGGCGCTGCTCGGCCCCTCCGGCGCGGGCAAGTCCACGCTGGCGGCCCTGCTGCTGAAGGTGGTGCGGCCGCAGGAGGGGCGGATCCTGCTCGGCGGCACCGATATCGCGGCATTGGATGATGGTGCGGTGCGGGCGCGCTGCGCCTGGCTCTCTCAGGCCACGCACCTGTTCAGCGACACGATTCGCGCCAACCTGGCGCTCGGCCTGCCATCCGGCGCGGCGGCCGACGAGTCGCAGCTCTGGGCGGCGCTGGAAGCGGCACGGCTGGCCGAGGTGGTGCGCGCCCTGCCGCAGGGGCTGGACACCTGGCTGGGCGAGGGCGGGCTGGGGCTTTCAGGCGGGCAGGGGCGGCGGCTGGCACTGGCGCGGGCGCTGCTGTCCGACGCGCCGATCCTGGTGCTGGACGAGCCCTGCGCGGGGCTGGATGCCGCCACGGAGCGCGAATTCTTCCAGGCGCTGAACGAGGGGGCCGCCGGGCGCACCGTGCTGCTGATCGCCCATCGGCTGACCGGGGCGGAGCGGCTGGACCGGATCTGGCGGCTTTCCGCCGGCCGCGCCGTGGCGGCGGCGGGATGAGAGATCGCCGGGGCCGTATCCGCGATTGACGCGGCCCGCGCGGCTGGCGCACCTAGGAGCCTGCACCCAGCACGGAGTCTCCGGCATGCGCCGCCGCATCGCGATCCTGACCGCCGCCTTCGCCGCCCTGCTGGCGGGCTCTGCCATGACCGCATCGCCGGCGGCGGCGCAGGCCGAGCAGAAATTCATCGTGTTCTTCCATTCCTGGTCCGGCGAGATGGACCTCGCCGCGCAGGACGTGGTGGCCGCCGCGGCGAACTACGCCCGGCAGAACCCGGCCATGCGGGTGGAAGTGGTGGGCTACGCCAGCACCACGGGCAGCCAGAAGGCGAACCTGTATCTCTCATTGCTGCGCGCCCAGCTGGTGAGCGATCGCATCGCCGAGGCCGGCATCGCGCCGGCGCGCATCGCCCGCGTGGGCGAGGGCTCGGTGAACGCGGTGGGCTCCGCCGAGGAGGCGCGGCGCGTGGAGATTGTCGTCCGCGCCCCCTGATCCCGCCTTGGATTCCCTGCCTGCCGGATTGGATATGACCGCGGACGCGATGGGGGCGGATGACCCGCGCGGCGTGCTGCGCCGGG
>JAIXTK010000071.1 GCA_027483995.1 Acetobacteraceae bacterium | reverse complement strand
TCATGCCCCTCGGCACTGCTCTCCACATTCTCGGCACCCGCCTCGATCGCCGCCTCCAGCATCGCATCCTCGCTGGCGACACTGGCGGCATACCGCACCACGCCGAGCCGGGAGAACAAAAAAGAAACGGAATTCGTCTCGCCCAGCGCGCCGCCATGCTTGGCAAACGCCGCCCGCACGTCAGACGCGGTGCGGTTGCGGTTATCCGTCAGCGCCTCCACGATGACCGCCACGCCCGCGGGGCCGTAACCCTCGTAGCGAACCTCGGTGTAATCGTCGCCCTGCTGGGCGCCCGCGGCCTTCTTGATCGCGCGATCAATGGCATCGCGCGTCATGTTCTGCTTCAGCGCCGCCAGCACGCCCGCCCGCAACCGCGGATTCGCCGCCGGGTCCGGCAACCCCGCCCGCGCCGCCACCGTGATCTCCCGGATCAACTTGGCAAACACCTTGGCCCGCTTGGCGTCCTGCGCGCCCTTGCGATGCATGATGTTCTTGAACTGCGAATGCCCAGCCATGTGCCCCTCATTGTCGAAACCGTCGGCGCCTGGGTGGCGGAAGGAAAGGCAAGGCCAGGGGCTTTGCCCCTGGACCCCACCAAGGGCAGGGGCCCTTGGAACCCATCACCTGTTCCGCCTTCGGCGGGGAGGGGCCATCGAGGCCGATCGAACCGCCCGGACGGCCCCTCCCCGCCGAAGGCGGAAGAAGACGCGGGTCCAGGGGGCGCTCGCCCCCTGGCGGGTCCAGGGCAGAGCCCTGGCCTTCCTTCCTCTCCGCCGCCGAAGCGTCGAGGGGTTTCTACACCGATGGCATGGTCTGTGACAGTCGCCCGCCCAGGCGCACCGGCTCCACGGCGGTGGCGAGGCCGGTGCTGTCATCGGTCACCACGAACAGCCCGCACAGCGTGGCTTCGCCGTCGGCCGGGGCCAGGCGTTCGCCCGGCATCTTGCGCCAGAAGCGGACCGCGGCGCCTTCCTTCTGCATCCCGATCACGCTGTCGTAATCGCCGCACATCCCGGCGTCGGACTGGAAGGCCGTGCCACCGGGCAGGATCTGGTGGTCAGCGGAGGGGCAGTGCGTATGGGTTCCCACCACCAGGGAGACCTGGCCATCGAAGCTGTGCGCGAAGGCCATTTTTTCGCTGGTGGCTTCGGCGTGGAAGTCCACGATGATGGCGGAGACGGAGGCGCCGAGCTTGTATTTGGCCAGTTCCTGGGCGGTCAGGCGGAACGGGCAATCCAGCGCATCCATGAACAGCCGGCCCATGGCGTTGATCACCACGGCGCGGCGGCGGTCGGGCAGTTCCACGGTGGTGGCGCCGGCGCCGGGCGTGCCGGGCGGGAAGTTCAGCGGCCGAATGAGGCGCGGCGTCTCGCCGATGTAGCCGAGGATCTCCTTGCGATCCCAGGCATGGTTGCCCAGCGTGATCACGTCTGCCCCGGCAGCGAAGAACGCCTTCGCCATATCCGGCGCCAGGCCGAAGCCGTGCGACGCATTCTCGCCGTTCACCACCACCAGCTCGGCCCGCAGGGTTCGCCGGAGCTCCGGCAGCTTGGCCACCAGCGCATCGCGCCCGCTGCGGCCCACGACATCGCCCAGAAAAAGAATTCGCATCCGCGCGGCGTAGGCGCCGCCTTGCGCGAAGTCAACGAACCCAGCCCGGCCAAGCCGTGGTAGAGTGGCGCACCCGCGAGAGGAGACAGCCATGCCCAACGACGCCCAGCCCACCGTGATCCGCACCATCCGCTTCGACGCCGCGACGCAGCCGGACGAGGGCAAGCGCATGACCAGCAAGAACTGGTACCAGCGCGACGGCTTCCGCGCCGGCTTCTGGGCCGCCCAACCTGGCCGCGCCGACATCCACTACACCAAGGACGAGCTGTGCACGCTGCTGGAGGGCGAGGTGCGCCTGACGGACGAAAGCGGCGTCACCGAAACCTACCGCGCCGGCGACACCTTCCTGATCCCCAAGGGTTTCAAGGGCGTGTGGGAGACGGTTCTGCCCGTGCGCAAGTTCTACGCGATCCAGGAAGGCTGAGACTCCAGGGTGGGCGATGAGCCCACCCGCACCACCCCCTGCTCGGTGGCCACAGCCTGCAGCCGCGCATCCAGCGCATCGGCCGGCACCTCGGCCACTTCCTGCGCCGCCCAGCCGCAGCCGATCGCCACCGCGCCGGGCAACCCGGCAAGCGTACGGTCGTAGTAGCCGCCGCCATAGCCCAACCGCCGCCCGGCGCGGTCGAAGGCCAGCAGCGGCACCAGCAACCACGCCGGCGCCAGCACCTCACCGGTGGGCCGCAGCGTGCCGAAGCGTTCGGTCACCATCGCCATGCCGGGCGCCCAGCGCCTGAAGATCAAGGGATTTCCCCGCGGCGGCGTCTCCGGCAGCACCACCGTGTGCCCGCGCCCGTGCAGCGCTTCCAGCAGCGGGCGGATGTCGATTTCCGGCCCCATCGGCCAGAACCCGCTCACCACCGCGCCCGGCGGCGGCGGCATCTCGGCCAGCAGGCGATCGCCGAGCACGCGCCCCAGCGCCGGGTCCAGCCCGGACCGCCGCGCCAGTGCCGCAGCCCGCGCCGCCCGCTTGGCGGCAGCCAGGTCATCGTTCGGAGGAGAAGAGTGTGGAGCCACCATGGCCGTTGGCGGTGCATCCTCCCAAGGCCTGCGTGAGCAGGTGGGCACCGGGTACCGAAACCAGGATTCCGACAGAGCCAGCTCCCAGGAGTTGCTTATTGGCCCTGGGGATGTAGTGCCTGACGCACCGGGTAGCCCCACCGGTTCTATGTAGGCGCCGCGTCGCCCCGCTGCAACTCAAGCTGGGCGGCAATCTGCTCGGCGCGTGCTGCGAGCTTGGCAATCCGCTTCGCCTCCGCCTCGCCCTTGCCGCGCGCCGGCCGGCTCGATGCCGCGCGCAGCCCGTCCGCCTCCACCTTCAGGTCGTGCAGCTCGTCCGCCATCAGCAGCGCGGCCAGCACCAGAAGCCGCGCCTCGCCGGATTGCCCGCCGAGCGCCTTGATGCTGTCGATGCGGTTCTCCACCTCGCGCGCCATGGCCACAAGGTGCCCCTCCTGCCCATCCTCGCAGCCGACGGTGTAGCTGTAGCCGTTGATCCGAACGTTCACCTGCGGCACGGCAATCCTCCAAGCTGGCGGAGCAACGGGGGGGCGCGGAATGGCGCCGGCGCGTCAGCTGGCCAGCGCGCCGCGCAATTGCGCGATCAGCGTGTCCAGCCGCTGCGTCACGGCCGCCACATCCACATCCGACCCTTCGGCCGAATCGGCGGGATTCGCAACCGGCGCCGCGGCCACCGGCAGCGGGCGAGATGCCAGCGCTGCGATCCGCTCCAGCGCCTCTTCCAGCCGCGAGGCGGCTGCCTCGCCCTCGGTATCGTCGCTCAAGCCCGCCTCCGCCGCATCCGATCCAGCTTGAGTTCATCCCCATCAGCCGATTGAATGTCAAGCATGTTGCCCCCGGAAACCGACTCCATGTGCGAAACAGCCCTGCCCCCTGCCGTTGTGGTGCACGGGCTGGAACACGCGCAGGCGGCCCTGGCGCAGGGCGTGGCGATCACATTGCTGTCCGCCCCCGGGGCCGGCGCCTTTGCCGGCGCGCTGTGGTGGCGCGAACTGGTCGCCCAGGCCCGCGCCGCCCATCCGGCCATCCCCTGCGCCGATATCCTGGATTGCGCCGACGCCCCCGGCCGCGCCATGGCCGCCATCCGCGCCGGCCAGGCGATCCTGGTGCTCGATCCCGCCTGCCCCGCCTTTGCCCGCGTGGCCAGCCTTGCCCGCGTGTTGCCGGCCCGCCCGGCGGCACTCGATCTCGGCCTGCGCGGCGCCGAACGCCGGTTGCGCGCCTGGCTCCGGGGGGCGGCAGATGACAGCATCGCGCCGTTGCGCTAAGGGGCGGAACGAGCCCTTAGGCCGGTCGTGCCGAGGCAAGCAAGCAAGAGGAACCCCATGCGGATCACCCAACGCGTCAAGAAAATCCTCGACTGGTATGAGAGCGACAACCCCGGCACCAAG
>JAIXTK010000347.1 GCA_027483995.1 Acetobacteraceae bacterium | reverse complement strand
GCGGGAAAAAGCCGATCGTCGCACTCACAGCACTCATGCGAAAGCTCGTCGTCGTCGCCAACGCAAAGCTACGCGATGCGCGCGCCGGCGAGGCACTTCAAGTGAGTTGATGACGGGGGTGTGCTGGGTAGGTGGTATTTATGACCCCAAGCGCTGCCGCACCAGGGTGGTGAAGTAGCGCACGCCGTGCATCAGGGCGTCGTCGTTGAAGTCGTAGTGGGGCGAGTGGCAGACGGCGGTGTTGCCGTTGCCGATGAAGGCGAAGTTGCCGGGGGCGTGGGACAGGGCCCAGGCGAAGTCTTCGGCGCCGCCGACGCGGGCGGCTTCGCCGTTCACGGCATCGGCGCCGAAGGTGGCGCGGGCGGCGGCGAGGGCGTGTTGGGTGGCGGCGGGTTCGTTGATGAGCGGGGTGAAGACGCGGGTGTAGTCCAGCTCGGTCTCGCAGCGATGGGCGGCGCCGACGGAGGTGGCGATGCGGCGCATGGCGGTTTCGATCGCCTGGCTGACCGCGGGCGAGAAGTTGCGGCAATCGCCGTCGATCTCGGCGGTGCCGGCGATGGCGTTGCGGGTGCCGTCGGTGCGCAGTTCGGTGACGGAGACGACGGCCAGTTCGGAGGGGTCGATGATGCGCGCGACGATGGTTTGCAGTTCCATCACGATGGCGCAGGCGGCGACGAGGGCATCGCGGCATTCATGCGGGCGGGAGGCGTGCCCCCCTGCCCCGCGCACGCGGATCAGGAAATTGTCTTCGGCGGCCATGAAGGGGCCGGTGCGGGTGGCGAACTGGCCGACCGGCAGGCCCGGGGCGTTGTGCAGGCCGTAGATCTCATCGAAGGGGAAGCGCTCGGCCAGGCCATCCCGGAGCATGGCGCGCATGCCCTGGCCCCATTCCTCGGCGGGCTGGAAGACGAAGCGCACCGTGCCGTTGAACCCGCCCTGCTCGGCGAGCATTTTCGCGGCGCCGAGGAGCATGGTGGTGTGGCCGTCATGCCCGCAGGCGTGCATCACGCCGGGGGTGGCGGAGGCGTAGGGAAGGTTGGTCTGTTCCGGGATGCGCAGCGCATCCATGTCTGCCCGCAGCGCGATGCTGCGCGGGCCGGAGCCGAGGCGCAGCGTGGCGACCACGCCGGTGCCGCCGACGCCCTCCGCCACATCGGTGATGCCGAAGCTGCGCAGCTTCTCTGCCACGAAGCGGGCGGTGGCATGCTCCTCGAAGCCGAACTCCGGATGGCGGTGGAGGTGGCGGCGCCAGTCGCGCAGCGCGGATTCGAGGGCGTCCATCTTCTACTTCCGGGCGATGGCGACCTTGGGCAGGTCTTCGTCCAGGATCGACATGGTGAAGATGAAGCTCACTTCGCCATCCTCGTCGTCGCGGTCGAGCGTGCCGACGAACTCGTCGCCGATCCGGACCTCCACGGCGCCGCCCTTGCGGGTGGGGGCATCGATGAAGATGCGGCTGTTGCCCAGTGTGGCGCGCAGGTACGCCTGCACTCGGGCGATGTCGGTTTCCTTCACGGCGACCTCCTCGGTTCAGGCGCGTGGTCTACGCCGGCACGGCGTGCGTGTCATCAACCCGGGCCGGCATCCGGCCCCTGCGGATAGGAGGTATTGACCACGTCGGCGAGCGGTACCGGCCAATCGACCAAGGCGGGCCCGGTCTTGCGCACCATCACGGTGGAGCACTCGAATCCGCCGGCGTTTTCGAAGGCGATGATGGGTTCGGCGGCCACGGCGGGGATGATGTGGAGGAAGCGGCTGAGATCCGTCTTCATCACCTCGAACCCGGTGTAGCGGTTGAACAGGCCGGACCAGGCGTTGTCGGAGAAGCGCCAGAAATCCCACGGCATGTCGTGCATGCCCAGGGTTTGATGGGTGTGGACGAGCACCACGCCGCCGGGGCGCATGACGCGGTTCAGCTCCACCGCAGCGCGCCAGGGCATCAGCAGGTGTTCGAACACCGAGACGCTCATGGCGAAATCGAAGCTGTCGGCGGGGAAGTAGCGCGAGAGCTCATGCGCGTCGCCGACCACGTCCACGCCCGGGTCGGCCACGATGTCCATCACCGTCACGTCGCATTCCGGGAACATCTCGCTGCGCTGCACCTGGCTGCGGGCGCGGCCGCCGATATCCAGCATGGTGGGGCGGCGGCCAGCGGCGACGACGGCGGCCACCTCGGCCTGGAAATCCGGCAGGATGGAGCGCATGTCGGTGGCGCCGGCGACCTTGGCCAGTGTGGAGACGGACCAGGGCGCGGCCGCGCCGTCGTAGGAGAGTTCCAGCACGGCGCCGTCGAGGGCCCGGGCGCGGTCGATCAGCGCTTCCACCGTGAAGGCCACGCTGCCGTCGGGGGAGGTGCGCACGACGTCCAGCTTCTGCATCGGGGCTACGCCGTCATACAGCACGCGGGCGCCGAACAGGGCGCGGGCGGTGTCTTCGCCGCGGAAGCGCGTGGGGTCGATGGTGGCCACGCCGCTGAGGCGCAGCAGCGAATAGAACACGGTGCAGGCGCTGAGTTCCACGCCGGTGATCGGGCCGGGTGCTGCATTGGGATCGGCCAGCGCGGCGGCGGTGGCGGCCGGCGACACCGGCGACTGTGCCGGCGACTGGGCCGGCGACTGGGCCGGCGGAGGGGTGAGCAGGCGGCGCAGGAAGCTGCGGATCATGGCT
>JAIXTK010000116.1 GCA_027483995.1 Acetobacteraceae bacterium | reverse complement strand
CGGCTCGCTCGATCCGCGGCTGCCGGTGTTCGACATCATCGCCGAGCCGCTGCGCATCCATCGGCTGGGCGGCCTGGCGGAGCATCGGGCGCGGGTGTCGGAGCTGCTGGGGCTGGTGGGGCTGCCGGCAGATGCGGCCAACCGCTATCCGCACCAGTTCAGCGGCGGGCAGCGGCAGCGCATCGCGATCGCCCGCGCATTGGCGCCGCAGCCGCGGGTGATCATCGCCGACGAGCCGCTCTCGGCGCTCGACGTGTCGATCCAGAGCCAGATCCTGAACCTGATGGCGGAGCTGCGCGACCGGGTGGGCGTTTCCTACCTGCTGATCAGCCACGATCTCGCGGCGGTGCATCACCTCGCCGACCGGGTGGCGGCGATGTATCTCGGCCGGGTGGTGGAAGTGGCGCCGCGCGACGCGCTGTTCACGCGGCCGGCCCATCCCTACACCCGCGCGCTGCTCGACAGCGTGCCGCGGATCGGCACAGGGCGGCGGGTGCCGGGGCGGGCGCTGCAGGGCGACATCCCGAGCCCGATGGCGCCGCCGCCGGGCTGCGCGTTCCATCCGCGCTGTGCCCGGGCCAGCGATGTGTGCCGGCGGGATGTGCCCATTCTGTCATCTGTGGCCTTGGGACCGGTCGGGCCGGGGCATGGCGTCGCCTGCCATCATCCGCTGACGGAGGGTGTGGGCGCATGATGCGTTTTCTCGGCAACCGGCTGGCCGCGGCCTTCGTGGTGCTGGTGGTGAAGTCGTTCGTGATCTTCGCGCTGATCGGGCTGATGCCCGGCGATCCGCTGGACCTGCTGCTGTCGGCGAACCCGGATGCGACGCCGGAGGACGTGGCGCATCTGCGCAAGATCTACGGCGTGGATACGCCGATCCCGGTGCGCTACTGGACCTGGCTCGTGGCGGCGGTGCAGGGCGATCTCGGCTTCTCGCGCATCCAGCATCGGCCGGTGCTGGAGATCGTGATGCCGGCGCTGGGCAACACCATCATCCTGACCGGGATTGCATTCGCCATCGCCACGGTGATCGCGGTGACGCTGGGCACGATCGCCGCACTGCGGCGCGGCTCGCTGGTGGACAGGCTGATCAGCCTGTTCGCGTTCATCGGGATTTCGGTGCCGACCTTCTGGCTCGGGCTGCTGATGATCTACCTGTTCGCGGTGACGCTGGGCTGGCTGCCGGCGGGCGGCATGCCGAAGCCGGAGGACGGGACCTGGGGCTGGGTGCGGCACCTGGCGATGCCGGTGCTGACGCTGGTGATCGTGGAGATCGGCGGGCCCGCGCGCTATGCCCGCGCGGCGATGATCGAGGTGCTGGGGCAGGACTATATCCGCACCGCGCGCGCCAAGGGGGTGAGCCCCACGCGGCTGGTGCTGCGCCACGCGCTGCGCAACGCCATGATCCCCGTGGTGACGATCATCGCGCTGGGCATGGGCAATCTGTTCTCCGGCGCGCTGCTGACCGAAAGCATCTTCGCCTGGCGCGGGATGGGGCGGCTGATCCTGGAGGCGATCATGGGCAACGACTACAACCTCGCCCTGGTGTGCCTGCTGTTCACCACGGCGACCATCCTGGTGGCGAATATCGGGGCGGACATTGCCTACACGCGGCTTGATCCGCGCATCTCGCTGGGGGGGCGGCGGCGATGAGCGCCTCGGCGGTGATGCGGGAGGAGGCGGTCTCCGTCTGGCAGCTGCGCTGGCGGCGGCTGCGGCAGGACCGGCCGGCGCTGGCGGGGGCGGCGATGCTGGCGCTGCTGATGGCGCTGAGCTTCGCGGCGCCGCTCTATGAGCAGTGGCGCGATGTGAGCGGGATCGAGACCGACCTGCTGGGGCGCTTCGATCCGCCATCGGACAAGCACTGGCTCGGCGCGGACGATGCCGGGCGGGATGAGCTGGCGCGGCTGATGCGCGGTGGCCAGGTGTCGCTCACGATCGGGCTGATGGGGGCGATCGGCGCCTCGATGCTCGGCACGCTGATCGGTGCTGCGGCGGGGTATTTCCGCGGGCGGACAGACATGATCCTGATGCGGCTGACGGATTTCATGATCTCGCTGCCGGCGCTGCCGCTGCTGATCATCCTGGCGGCGCTGGATCTGACGAAGCTGGGGTTCAGCCAGGAGTTCATCCGTTCGGGCTCGGCGGGCTATTGGCGCATCGTGGTGATCGTGGTGCTGCTGGGCTGGACCGGGGTGGCGCGGCTGGTGCGGGCGGCGACGCTGGCGCTGAACGAGCGGGAATTTGTGCTCGCCGCCCGGGCGCAGGGGGCAAGCCCGTTCTGGATGCTGCGGGTGCATATCCTGCCGAACGCGATCACGCCGGTGATCGTGGCGACGACGCTGGCGATGGGGCGGGTGATCCTGTCGGAATCCGCGCTGAGCTTCCTGGGCGTGGGTATCCAGCCGCCGGGCACGTCCTGGGGCAGCATGTTGAGCAATGCGCAGGAGCTGATCACCACGGCGCCGGCGCTGGCCGTGTATCCGGGCCTGCTGATCCTGATCTCGGTGGTGGCGATCAACTTCCTGGGCGACGGGCTGCAGACGGCGTTCGATCCGCGGACCGATCCCCGATAGGGCGATTGGTTACTTCGTCGCCCAGTCCTCGATCCAGGTGGTGGGCGAGCCGAAGCGCTCGTGCTGGACCACGCCGGTGATCCATTTCGGCGTGACGATGGCCTGCGCGCCGAAGAACAGGTTCACCTCCGGCACTTCCTCGGCGGCGATGTCGAGGATGCGCTTCCACAAGGCCTTGCGCCTAGCGGGATCGAGCTCGGCCCAGGCGGCATCGAGCGCTTCGTCCATGCCGGGGTTGCGGAAGCCCATGTAGTTCTGGCCGGTCCAGTTGTTGGCGGCGGTGGGGATCCACTCGCTGTGGAAGACGTAGATCGGCACGTAGTCCATCGGCGGGTCGGACATGAACATGACCGCGCCCTTGTAGCTGCGCTTGCGCAGGGATTCGCCGAACATCACGCGCGCGGGCTCGTTCTTCACCACGATCTCGATGCCGATGGCCTTGTACTGGGTCTGCAGCACCTGCTGCACCAGCTCGCGCATGCGGTTGCCCGAGGTGGTGACGAGGTCGATCGACAGGCGCTCGCCGGCGGGGTTGACCAGGATGCCGTCGGGCCCCGGCTTGAAGCCGGCTTCGGCGAGCAGGGCGCGGGCGGCGCGGGGGTCGTAGGGCCAGCGGCGGACGCTGTCGTCCCAGCCGAACTGGGTCGGGTGCTTGAAGCTGTCGGCCACGTCCTGCTTGTTCTCGAACAGGCGGGCGACAAGGGTCTTGCGGTCGATCGCCATGGCCATGGCCTGGCGCACGCGGCGATCGGCGAGCAGCGGGTTGTCGAGGTTCAGCGCCAGGTGCTCGTAGGACGTGAAGGAGGGGATGAAGGTGAAGTCGAAGCGGCTGCCCTGCGACTTCGACATGGCGTTCACCTGATCAAGGGTGAGGCCGAGATTGCCGGGGGCCACGAGATCGACATCGCCGGACAGGAGGTTGGCCTGAAGGGCCGAGGTGTTCTCGACCAGCCGCATTGTCACCTCGCGGAAGCGCGGCTTGCTGCCTTTCCAGTGCGGGTTGGGCACGAGGGTGACGGATTCGTTCGGCTTGAAGCGGGCGATGCGGTAGGGGCCGAACCAGAGGCCGGGTTCCTCCGGGCGGCGGTTGAAGGCCGATTTCTGGCCGTAGTCGAGCGGGTTGGCGGCGCCGCGGAAGATCGGGCCCTCGATGTGTTCCGGCAGAGGCATGGGGGCGGAGCGGTCGAAATCGTAGCGCACGCGCTTGAGGTGGATGACCACGTCCTGCGCCGAGGCGGCCTCCACCTTGTCGACGGTGGGGGAGGGGGAGAAGGCCTGGCCAACCTCGAAGGAGAAGGCGACGTCGCGGGCGGTGACCGGCGCGCCGTCGGCCCAGAACAGGTCGGGAAGGAGGGTGAAGCGAACCTCCATGCCCTGGGTGCCGTCCGGGCGGGTGACGACCTTGGCGCGGCCATTGGCGAGCGAGGGCACCTCGGTGCAGATCCGGCAGATGACGGTGCCGTCGCGATCGAAGCCGGTCATGGTCCGGCGGGCGGCGTTGGCGACGTATTCCTTGATGCTGGTGTTGGTGATGTAGGGGTGCATGTCCGGCGGGAACTGGGCCATGCCGATGGTGACGGTGTCGCGCGGTTGGGCTGCGGCGGGGGCGGCACCCCAGCAGAGGAGCGCCGCGAGGCCGGCGATCCGGAAAAGTCCGAGCATGGTGGCTCCAGGCAGTTCGTGTTTGCGGGGATCATAGCCATCGAGGGCCGGCAATCCACCCGTGGCGAGACGCAGTGCCGGCGCCGCGGCCGGACGGGGTGCTGGTCTGCGTGCAGGCGGCCGGCCTTGTCACCGGAATGCCCGACGCAGCCAAAGCGGCAACCGCCGCTCTTGGCTTGATGCAGCGTTTGGTGAATGCGGCGCCAGGGGCGGAAGCCCCCGGCCTTCACTCCGCCGCGCGGGCCAGTGTTACCGGCGCGAGGCGTGTGTCGGGCAGTTGGTCGATCTGCCAGAGCTGGGCGAGCAGGGTTTCGGCAGCGGGGCGGCCGATGGCCGGCGTGGTGAGTTCGTAGAACTTGTCGGTGAGTTCGGCGTCGGTCAGCGGGTCGTCCGGGTCGCCGTGGCGGGTGGTTTGGTGGTGGCGCAGGGTGCGGCCGTCGGCGAGTTCGATGGTGACGATGGCGGAGCGGGCGCCGGGGAAGGCGGCGTCGCAGGTGGGGTCCAGCACCACGGTGGTTTTCGCCATCAGCGCCTGGGTGTCGGGGTCGGCGAGGCGGGCGGGCTCGAAGGCGGCGAGGCGGACATTGCCGTGCACGAGGGCGGTGGCAACGGTGAAGGGGGTGCTGAAGCGGCCTTCGAAGGCGGTGGCGACCTGGTTGCGGCCGGTCACGTCCAGCGTGGCGCGGTAGCCGCCGACGGTGATGCGGGCCACCTGGTCGTGGGTGAAGCCGTGGGCACGTTGCAGGGCCAGGGCGCCGTCGATGGCGGCGAAGGCGTGGCCGCAGCAGCCGTGGTTCTTGAAGGTCATCTGCGTGATGTTGTAGCGCGTGCCGAGCCCGTCCGTGGCTTTCGACCAGTCGGGGTTCACGCTCATCGCGGCGCCGAAGCCGGCGGCACCTTCCAGCACATCCAGCGCGCCGGTCATGCCCTGGGCGGCGCCGAGGGCGGCCATGGCGCCGGCATCCGCGGCGTGGCCGGCGTGCAGCGGCTTGCTCATGGCATCGGAGCGGAAGGCCTGTTGCAGGGCGGCGGCGAAGGTGCCGGCATTGGCCAGGGCGTGGGCGGTTCGGGTGGCATCCAGCTTCAGGACGGAGGCCACCGCGGCGGCTGCGCCGAACGTGCCGATGGTGCCGGTGGTGTGCCAGAACCGGTAGTGGGAGGGCTGCACCGCCACGCCGATGCGGGTGGAGATTTCGTAGCCCACCACGATGGCGCGCAGCAGTTGCTCGCCGGTGGCGCCCTTCGCTTGCGCAGCGGCCAGGGCAGCGCCGATGACGGGGCAGCCGGGGTGATACACGGCGTCCCGGAAGATGTCGTCGAACTCGATGGTGTGGCTGGCGGTGGCGTTGATGAGCGCGGCGGCGCGCAGGCTGGCGGGCAGGTTGCGGCCATAGACGATGGCGCGGCCGTGGCCGACCTCATCGGCCAGCGCCGCGGTGAGCATCGTCGCGGGGTCGAGCAGGGCGCCTGGCAGCAGGGCTGCGAACCAGTCGATCACGGCGCGGCGGGTGTGGTGGCGCACCTCATCCGACAAGGGGGCGGTGAGTTCATGCTCGGCATAGGCGCCCAGCTGTTCGGCGATGGTTGGCATGGTCAGCTCCGTGTCCTGTCGCCCAGCATGGCGGCCACCTGCGGCTCGATCAACGCAGCGAGGCGGGCATGGGCCTGGGCGGTGGGGTGGATGGAAGGTTCGGGCGGGCGCAGCAGCTTGTCGTAGAACTGGTCGCGGTCGATCTCGCCGTTGCGTTCGAACAGCGGCGTGGCGTCCACATAGGCGATCCCCGGCACTTTCCCGCCGGCGTAGCGCTGGGCGAGGCCGGCGTTCATGCCGCGCGTGGCCTCCCTGGTCCAGTCGCCGCGGTCGCTGGGCAGCACGGAGATGACCACCAGCTTGGGCAACTGGCGGCGGATTTCGGCCACGCAGGCATCGTGGCCTTTCAGCGAATCCTCCACGCTCCAGCGCAGCCGGCCGAAATTGTTGGCGCCGATCAGCAGAACGGCCCCCTTGGCCTGGGTGAGCTGGCCATTGCGCAGGCGCCAGAGCAGGTGGGCGGTGGCATCACCCTTGAAGCCCAAATTCACCGCGTGGCGGCCGCCGTAGTAGCGCTGCCACACCGGCGCGAAATCCTGCCAGGCGGGCGGGCCGGATTTCTCCCAATCCTGCGTGATGGAATCGCCGATCCACAGCAGGTCCACGCGCCCGGCCTTCAGCTCGCGCAGCTTGGCGGCGTGGCGCTCGGCCCACCATTTCGCATCCATGCGCGACAGCGGCGTGGCCGCGAGCGGGGCGCGCGGGGCAGGGGCGGCGCCGGCCAGGG
Organism: Acetobacteraceae bacterium; assembly: GCA_027483995.1. Taxonomy (GTDB): domain Bacteria; phylum Pseudomonadota; class Alphaproteobacteria; order Acetobacterales; family Acetobacteraceae; genus CAMDGX01. The sequence goes on along the minus strand of JAIXTK010000116.1, from coordinate 47,625 downwards.
CGAGCGCACCGGCGGCCAGCAGGGCGCGGCGGTTCATGTGGCCATGGCCGCTTCGATCTCGGCTGCGGCGAGGCCTGCCTGCTCCAGCACCTCGCGCGTGTGTTCGCCCAGATGCGGGGCGAGGCGGCGGATGCTGGCGGGGGTGCCGTGGTAGCTTACGGGGATGCCCACCAGCGTCATCTCGCCCTCGGTGGGATGGGCCATGCGCGGAAAGAAGCCGATCTCGTTCAGGTAGTCGTCGGCCAGCAGGTCTTCCAGCGAGTTGGCGGGGCCATGCGGCAGGTCGGCCTCGCGCAGCAGCACCAGCCATTCGGCGTTGGTGCGCTGCTTCATGCCTTCCGTGACGATGGCGTAGGCGGCTTCGATATTGTCTGAGCGCGCACTGCCGGTGGCGAAGCGCGGGTCTTGCATCAGCGCCGCCTGGCCAAACAGGGCGAACAGCCGGGTCCATTGCGCGTGGGTGGCGACCATCACGCACATGAAACCGTCCTTGGTGGCGAAGGGGCGGCGATCCGGCGTGAGCATGCGGGGGTAGCCGATGCCGAGTTCCGGCTGGCCGATGGAATGGCCCCACATGTGCTCCGGCAGCAGGAAGCTCACCAGCGTGTCCATCATCGGCACATGCACCGCCTGGCCGTGCCCTATGCGTTCGCGGGCGTACAGCGCCATGGCGATGGAACTGGCGAGCACATGGCCGGTCAGCTTGTCCGCCAGCACGCTGGGCACGTAGCGCGGCCCATCCGCCTGGGCGCCACGGCCGTTGAGATGGGCAAGCCCGCCCATGCCCTGGATGATGTCGTCATAGGCCGGGTCTTCCTCCCGGCTGCTGCCGGGGCGGAAGCCGGTGGCGCAGGCGTGGATGATGCGCGGGTTCACCTTCGCGAGGCTCTCGTAGTCGAGCCCGAGCCGGGCTGCGGCCGAAAGGCGCATGTTGTGCACGAACACATCCGCCCCTTCCACCAGCCGCATCAGCGCTGCGTGCGCCGCCGGGCGCTTCAGGTCCAGCACCACGCTGCGCTTGTTGCGGTTGAGGTTGGCGAAATAGGCCGCCATGCCCTCGCTGCGGCGCGGGCCGATGAAGCGGGTCATGTCCCCGGCCGGGGGCTCCACCTTCACCACATCGGCGCCGGCATCGCCCAGGATCTGCGTGCCCATCGGGCCCAGCACCACCTGGGTGAGGTCGATCACCCGCAATCCGGCCAGCGGTCCGCCCGTCATGGGTCAGGCGGCCTTCGGGGTGAAGCCGGCAGCGTCGATCGCGTCCATCAGCGCGGCTGCCGGCTGGGTGGAGTCGATCTCCACCAGATGCGTCTCCAGGTCGGTCTTCACCGTCGCCTTGGGGTCCAGGCGCTGCACGGCGCCGGTGATGGCCTTCACGCAGCCGCCGCAGGTCATGTCGGGAACCGTGAACCGGGCCATCGGTGTCTCCTTGCGATGCATCAAGGCAGGGTACTGCCTGCCGCTGTCTATGGCATCGTCGCACCTGCAAGGCTGGCCCGCCAGCGGCGCAGATGCATCAGGGTGTTGCTGGGGCCACTTGCAGACAGGTTGAGGAGAACGCGGCCATGGCGGAGATCGATCTCGGCATCGAGGGCATGACCTGCGCCGCCTGCGTCACGCGCGTGGAAAAGGTGCTGAAGCGCGTGCCGGGCGTGGCGGCGGCGGAGGTGAACCTGGCCACCAACCGCGCCCGTGTGCATGCCGATGCCGAGGTGAAGCTGGAGGCGCTGACGGAAGCCGTCTCCCGCGCCGGCTATACCGCCGTGCCGGTGGCGCAGGTGAAGCACGCCAAGCCCGATCCGCTCTGGCCGGTGCTGGTGGCCGCGCTGCTGACGCTGCCGCTGGTGCTGCCGATGCTGGCCGATCCGTTCGGCTATGGCCACGTGCTGATGTTGCCGCCCTGGGTGCAGTTCCTGCTCGCCCTGCCGGTGCAGTTCGGTTTCGGCGCCCGGTTCTACGTGGCGGCCTGGAAGAGCCTGCGCGGCGGCAGCGCCAGCATGGATGTGCTGGTGGCGCTGGGCACCACGGCGGCCTTCGCCCTCTCCACCGGCGAGATGATCGTCGCCTGGCCCGAGTACACGATGGAGCTGTATTTCGAGGGCGCCAGCGTGGTGATCACGCTGGTGATGCTCGGCCGCTTCCTGGAGCATCGCGCCCGCGCCCGCACCACCGCGGCGATCGAGGCACTGGCCGCGCTGCGCCCGGAAACCGCGCGCATCATGCGCGATGGCACGGAGCAGGAAGTGCCCACCGCCAGCCTGCGCGCCGGCGATGTGCTGGTGATCCGCCCCGGCGAGCGCATCGCCGCCGATGGCGTGGTGGAGGACGGCACCGGCAGCGTGGATGAAAGCCTGCTGACCGGCGAGAGCCTGCCGGTGGCCAAGGCGCCGGGTGAGCGCGTGACCGGTGGGGCGATCAACGGCGAGGCGCGGCTGCTGGTGCGCGCCACCTCGGTCGGCGCGGAAAGCGTGCTCGCCCGAATGATCCGGCTGGTGGAGGACGCGCAGGCCACCAAGCCGCCGATCCAGCGCCTGGCCGATCGCGTGAGTGCCGTGTTCGTGCCGGTGGTGGTGGCGATCGCGGCCGCGACCTTCCTCGGCTGGTGGCTGATCGGCGGCGATGTGGTGCCGGCGGTGATCCATGCCGTGGCGGTGCTGGTGATCGCCTGCCCCTGCGCCATGGGGCTGGCCACGCCGACGGCCATCATGGTCGGCACCGGCGTGGCGGCACGCCGCGGCATCCTGATCCGCGATGCCGCCGCGCTGGAAGGCGCCCATGCCGTCACCACGGTGGCCTTCGACAAGACCGGCACGCTGACGGAAGGCCACCCGCGCCTGCTGGCGCTGCACCCCGCGCCCGGCGTTTCGGAGGAGGAGGTGCTGCGCCTGGCCGCCGCATTGCAATCCGGCAGCGAGCACCCGCTGGCCCGCGCGGTGATCGAGGCGGCACACGGCGTGGTCATCCCCGCCGCCGGAGCCGTCCGCGCCCTGCCGGGCCGCGGCGTGGAAGGCGTGGTGGAGGGCCGCCGGCTGGTGCTCGGCAGCCGCCGCCTGCTGGACGAAACCGGTGCTACCCCCGGCGCGCTCGCCGAGGCCGAGGCGGCTCTTTCCGCCGAGGGCCGCAGCCTCGCCTGGCTGGCCACCGCCGACGGGGAAACCCTGGCCCTGCTGGGCTTCGGCGACGCAGTGAAGCCCACCGCCGCGGCCGCCATCGCCCGGCTGAAGGCGATGGGCATCCGCACCGTGCTGATCAGCGGCGACACCAAGGCCGCCGCCCGCACCGCCGCCCTGGCGCTGGGCATCGATGATGTGCAGGCCGAGGTGCTGCCAGCCGACAAGGCCGCCCACGTGGCCGCCCTGCGCGCAGAAGGTGGCGTGGTGGCCATGGTGGGCGATGGGGTGAACGACGCCCCCGCCCTGGCCGCCGCCGATGTCGGCTTCGCCATGGGCACCGGCACCGATGTGGCGATGCACGCCGCCGGCATCACGCTGATGCGCGGTGACCCGGCTTTGGTGGCCGATGCCATCGACCTTTCCCGCCGGACCTGGGCCAAGCTGCGCCAGGGGCTGTTCTGGGCCTTCGCCTACAACGTGCTGGGCATTCCCGTCGCCGCGGCCGGCTTCCTGGACCCGATGCTGGCCGGCGGGGCCATGGCGCTTTCGAGCGTGAGCGTGGTGCTGAATGCGCTGTCGTTGCGGCGGTGGAAGCCGCAGTAAGCAAGGCCTTCTTTTTCTGAAGAAAAAGAAGCAAAAAGACTTTAGCCGTTTTGGGCGGGGCCCCTGGACACCAGGGGAGAAAAGTTTTTTGGTTCTTTTTTTCAAAAAAGAACATGCTTCCTGTGCTGACGATCACGATCTTCGCCGCCACCTATGCCGTGGTCGCCTTCGGGCGACTGCCGGGCCTGCGCATCGACCGCATCGGCGCCGCGCTGCTGGGCGGCGCGCTGATGGTCGCCACCGGCGCCATTCCGCTGGAGGCGGCCTACCGCGCCATCGACTGGAACACGATCGCGCTGCTGCTGGGCATGATGATCGTGGTGGCGCATCTGCGCCTCGCCGGGTTCTTCGCGCTCGCCACCGCCTGGGCCGTGGCACGGGCGCGCCACCCGCTGCCGCTGCTCGCCGCCATCGTGGTGCTGTCGGGCGTGCTCAGCGCCTTCCTGGTGAACGACACGATCTGCATCGTGCTGACGCCGCTGGTGCTCGATATCGTGCTGCATCTGCGCCGCAACCCCGTGCCCTATGTTCTGGCGATCCCGCTCGCCGCCAATATTGGCGGGGCCGCCACGCTCACCGGCAACCCGCAGAACATGATCGTGGGCAGCCTCTCCGGCATTCCCTACGCGCAATTCGCCGCCAGCATGGCCCCTGTTGCCGCGATCGGGTTGTTTCTCACCATCGCGTTGCTGGCCCTGCTCTGGCGCGGCGAGTTCCTGACAGCCGCGCGCCTCTCCGCCGAGCCGCCGCCCTGGCGCACCGACCGCAAGCTGCTGCGCAAGACCTCCGTGGTGGCGCTGCTGATGGCCGCCGCCTTCTTCGCCGGGGTGCCGCCGGCCGAGGCCGCGCTGGTGGCCGGCGCCGTGCTGCTGGCCACGCGCCGCGTGAAGCCCGCGCGCATCTATGCCGAGATCGACTGGCCGCTGCTGGTGATGTTCGCCGGGCTGTTCGTGGTGGTGGCGGGGCTGGAACGCGCGGTGCTGACGCCGGAGCGCATCGCCGCCATCGCCGGCCTCGGCCCGCACCACATGCCCACGCTGGGTCTCGCTACCGCCGCGCTCTCCAACATCGTCAGCAACGTGCCGGCGGTGCTGGTGCTGAGGCCCTTCGTCGCCACGCTGCCAGACCCCGCCCGCGCCTGGACGGTGGTGGCCGCCACCGCCACCCTGGCCGGCAACCTCACCCTGGTGGGATCGGTCGCCAACCTCATCGTGGTGCAGCGGGCACGGGCGCGCGGCGTGGAGATCGGCTTCTGGACCTACCTCATGGCCGGCGCGCCGCTGACGGTGCTGACCATCCTGGTGGCGCTGGCGCTGCTCTAGGCGCCGGGGCTGGCGCACCGCTCTGCTTTGCGCTTTCCTCCCCTCAACGAACTTCGCGGAGGAACGCCCATGTCGTCGCTTTTTGATCTCACCGGCAAGGTTGCCGTCATCACCGGCTCCAGCAAGGGCATCGGCAAGGCCATCGCCCTGCGCATGGCCGAGCACGGCGCCAAGGTCGTCGTCTCCTCCCGCAAGCAGGATGCCTGCGATCTCGTCACCAACGAGATCATCGCCAAGGGCGGTACCGCCGCCACCAAGGTGTGCAACATCGGCCGCAAGGAAGAGCTGCAGGCGCTGGTGGATTTCGCCATCGCCACCTATGGCGGCATCGACATCATGGTCTGCAACGCCGCGGTGAACCCGTTCTACGGCCTGTCGCAGAACCTGCCGGACGAGGCGTGGGACCGGGTGATGAACTACAACGTCCGCTCCAACCACTGGCTGTGCCACATGGCGGCCCCCAGCATGAAGCAGCGCGGCGGCGGCTCCATGATCGTGGTCTCCTCCATCGGCGGCCTGCGCGGCAGCACGCATCTGGGCGTCTATGCCATCTCCAAGGCGGCGGACATGGCGCTGGTGCGCAACCTCTGCGTGGAATACGGGCCGGACAATATCCGCGCCAACGCCATCGCCCCGGGCCTGATCCGCACCGACTTCGCCAAGGCGCTGTGGGAAGACCCCGTGAAGGAAAAGACCCGCAGCAAGACCACCCCGCTGCAGCGCATCGGCGAGCCGGATGAGATCGCGGGTGCCGCCGTGTTCCTCGCCTCCCCCTCCGGCAGCTTCACCACCGGCCAGACCTTCGTGATCGACGGCGGCGTTACCACCGGCCAGCCGGCCACCGGCGGCGGCGAGTAGCTGCCTTCTCTCCTGCGGTCGTGTAGAACGGCCGCAGGAGAGACCCATGATCCCCGTTACCCACCGCATCCAGCTTGATGAGCGCGAGCTGGAGGAAAGCTTCATCCGCGCCTCTGGCCCCGGCGGCCAGAACGTCAACAAGGTGAGCACCGCGGTGCAGCTGCGCTTCGATGCGCGCCGGTCCCCCAACCTGCCCGACGATGTCGCCATCCGCCTGCTGAAGCTCGCCGGCCACCGCGCCACGCAGGATGGCGTGATCGTGATCACCGCCCAGGAATTCCGCAGCCAGGACCGCAACCGAAGCGCGGCGCGGGAAATCCTGTTCGAGCTGATCCGCCGCGCCACGGTGGTGCCCATCAAGCGCCGCGCCACACGGCCCACGCTCGGCTCCAAGGAACGGCGCCTGGACGCGAAAAAAAATCGCTCCGGCATCAAGGCGGCGCGGCGGCCGCCCAGTGAGTAAGCATGTTCTTTTTTGAAAAAAAGAACCAAAAAACTTTCATTCGCTTGCTGGTCGGGGAGGCCGGGCGCAAACAAATAAAAGTCTTTTTGCTTCTTTTTCTTCAGAAAAAGAAGGCCTTCCTTCCTTGATCACCGCCGTGATCGTCGACATCGACGGCGTGGTGATCGACACCCCGCACGAGCGCGCCTGGCGCGAGGCGCTGGCCCAACGCTACCCCGGCACCGTGCTCACCCCAGCTGCCTATGCCGCGTTGGTCGCCGGCAAGCCGCGGTTCGATGGCGCCCGCGCCGCTCTGGCCGCCCACGGCATCATGGCCGAGGCCGAGGTGGCGGCCTACGCCGCCGCCAAGCAGGCGCGCTTCCTCGCCTTGGTCGCGGCCGGCGCCTTCACCGTGTTCGCCGATGCCGTGCGCTTCCTGGAGGCCGCCCGCGCCGCCGGGCTGCGCATCGCTGCCGCGTCCTCCTCGAAGAACGCCTCGGCCATTCTGGCCAGTGCCAACCTGGCCCGCCTGTTCCACGCCGATCTCTCCGGCCGCGGCGTGGCGCACGGCAAGCCCGCGCCGGATCTCTTTCTGCGCGCCGCCGCGGAACTCGGCATGGCCCCCGCGCACTGTCTGGTTCTGGAAGACGCACCCGCCGGCATTGCCGCCGCACGCGCTGCCGGCATGGCCAGCCTGGCCGTGGCCCGCAAGGGTGATGCCGCCCCGCTGCTGGCTGCCGGCCCCACCTGTGTGGTGGCCACGCTGGATGATCCTGCCGCCCTCGTCCTTCTGCCCCAAGGTCCCGCTGCATGAACGATGCCGGCTTCCCGATCGAAGACCCCGCCTGGGCGCAGCCGGCGCCCGGCTGGCACATGCACGCCGATGGCCTGGAACCGGCCCGCGAGGCCGATATCGAATCCCGCTTCACCACCGCCAATGGCCTGCTGGCAATGCGCGGCGCGCGTGATCTCGGCCGTGCCGCGTTCTGGACCAGCTGGATCACCACCTTCCGCCCCATCTCCTGGCCGCGCTGCTACGTGGCCGGCCTGTTCGACGTGCCGGATATCGAGCCGCCGATCCCCGTGGCCATGCCCGCGCCCGATTGGCTGCGCCTGCGCCTGTCGGTGGATGGCACGCTGGTGCGCCTGCGCCAGGGGGCCGACATGTCCCGTACGCTCGACCTGCGGCGCGGCCTGCTGCTCTCCGAATGGCGCCACGAATGCGCGGACGGCACGGTGCTGCACCTGCGCACATTGCGCCTCGCCGCCCGCCACGCCCCGGCGCTGGCGCTGCAGGTGGTCCAGATCGTGGCCAGCCGGGGCGGGCTCGCCCTCGCGCTCGATGCCCTGCCAGACCCGGCCGGCACGGGGCTTGGGCTCGCCAGGCTGGAGGCCGGCCTCTCGGTCTGGCGCGCCGAACATGCCCCGCACAGCGTGGCGCTGGCCACGCGGGCATCCCTGCGGCGCGGCGATACGGAGCTTGTGCCCGAAACCGACACCCCGTTCGGCCACACCTGGCGCTGGACCACCAAGCCCGGCGAGATGATGGAATTCCACCGCGTCGTCGCCGCCGCCCGCGCCGATTCGCGCGCCGACGATCCGGCCCCGCGCGCCATCGCCGCCCGCGCCGCCGCCCCGCCCTGGCGCGCGCTGCTCGCCGCCCACGAAGCCGCCTGGGACGATCGCTGGCGGGAGTGCGCCGTGGACATCGCCGGCGATCCCGGCGCCCAGCAGGCGCTGCGCTTCGCCGCCTACCACCTGGTCAGCGCGGCCAACCCCGCCGACCCCGCGGTTTCCATCGGTGCCCGCGCCATGACCGGGGACAGCTATCTCGGCCATGTCTTCTGGGACACCGAGATCTACCTGCTGCCCTTCTACACCCTCACCTGGCCCGAAGCGGCGCGCGCCCTGCTGCTTTATCGCCACCGCACCCTGCCGGCCGCCCGCGCCCGCGCCGCGTCGTTGGGCTACCGGGGTGCGATGTTCGCCTGGGAATCCGCCGATACCGGCGCGGAGGCCACGCCCCCCACTATCCTGGGCGCCGACGGCATTCCCGTTCCCGTGCAAACCGGCACCCAGGAACAGCACATCACCGCCGATATCGCCTATGCCGTCTGGAACCACATCCTGGCCACCGACGACACGGATTTCCTCGCAGAGGCCGGCGCCGAGATCATGGCAGACTGCGCCCGCTTCTGGGCCAGCCGCGCCGAGCCTTCGCCCGATGGCAGCCTGCACATCTCCGGCGTGATCGGGCCGGACGAGTACCATGAGCTGGTGGACGACAACGCCTTCACCAACGCCATGGCCGCACACTGCCTGCGCAGCGCCGCCGAGGCCCTGGCCCTGCTCCGGGCGCGCCGCCCCGCCGCCCATGCCGCCCTCGCCACCCGCCTCGCCTTGGCCGAGGCCGAACCCGCCGCCTGGCGGCGCGCCGCCGATGCGCTGGTGATCCCGCACGACCCCGCGACCGGCCTGATCGAGCAGTTCCGCGGCTTCTTCCAGCTGCCCCGGGTCGATCTGCACGGCACCACGGGGGCGGAGGCCGCCGCCCTGGTGCGTGGCCGCGCCCAGCACACCCAGATCGCCAAGCAGGCGGACGTGGTCGCCCTGCTTGCCCTGCTGCCCGATGCCGTCCCACCGGAAACGCTGCGCGCCAGCTACGACTACTACGAACCCCTCAACACCCACGAAAGCTCGCTCAGCGCCGCGCTGCACGCCGTGGTCGCCGCCCGTCTCGGCCATACCGCCCAGGCGCTGCGCCACTTCCGCCAGGCCTACCTGCCGGACATGGAGGGCAAGCCCGGCAGCAGCGCCGGTGGCGTGCATATCGCGGCTCTCGGCGGCGTCTGGCAGGCCGCGGTGCTCGGCTTCGCCGGCGCCTCCTGGCAAACCGGCACGCTGCGCCTCAACCCCCGCCTGCCCGCGGCCTGGACCAGCCTCGCCTTCGCACTCCACTGGCACGGCAGCCGGCTGCGCGTGCGGCTGGACCCGGCGCAGGCGACGCTGGAGATCGAGCAGGGGAGCGCGATCGATATCGAGGTGTGCGGGGCGCCGGTGCATGTGCCGGCGGGGCAATCGGTGTCCGTTCTGTTGTGCGTTTAGGCTAAAGCGAAGTGGTCACAGAGAACACAGAGGGCCACGGAGGGGCACAGAGAAGCAGATCGTGATTTTCTTCTCCATGCCCCTCTGTGGACCTCTGTGTTCTCTGTGACCCCTTTGCTTCCTTGCTTCCCTAGCCGCGCCCCTCGAACGGCATCTTGCTTGCCTTCACCACCACGAATAGCGCGTTCGCGTCGGCGTCCAGCTCGGCCATGTAGAGGATGGTCTTGCCCACATTGCCGGAATCCATGGTCGGCTCCACGCGGGTGGTCCCGTCCGGCTGCGGCACGCCCTTGGCCATTCGCGCCGTCATCGGGGTCGCGGCATTGCCGATGTCGATCTGGCCGCAGGCGATGTCGTAGTTGCGGCCATCGAGCGCGATCGCCTTCGTGAGGCCGGTGATCGCGTGCTTGGTGGAGGTATAGGCCGCCGAGCCCGGCCGCGGCGTGTGCGCGGAGATCGAGCCGTTGTTGATGATCCGCCCGCCCTGGGGGGTCTGGTCGCGCATCATCTGGAAGGCGCGGTTGGCGATCAGGAAACAGCCGTTGAGGTTCACCGCCACCACCTGGGTCCATTGCTCCCAGGTGAAGTCGCCGAAATTGGTGCTCGGCACGTTGCCGCCGGCATTGTTGAACACCAGGTCCAGCCGGCCATACTTGGCCTTGATCTCGGCGAACAGCGCGTCCACCGCCTCCGGCTGGGTCACGTCGGTCGGCACGCACAGGGTGCGGGTCCCTTGGGTGCCCGCCAGGCTCGCGGTTTCCTGCAGCGCATCGGCGCGCCGCCCGGCCAGCACCACGGTCCAGCCGGCGCCCAGCAGCGCCAGCGCCGCCGCGCGGCCCACGCCGCTGCCGCCGCCCGTTACCAGTGCGATCTTGCTCATTGCGTTCGTCTCCTCCGTCTCGGTCATGACACTTTGCCACGGAGGTTGACGCCTGTCGCGTTTCGCGCTGCCCTCGCCCGGTGCCGCTCATTCCCCCCCGCATGATGGTCCCGCTGGTGGTGGCCTTCGCCTTCTTTCTGGAGGGGTTGGACAGCACCATCATCGCCACCGCCATCCCCGCCATGGCCGAAGGGCTGGGCGAGACCCCGCTGCGCCTCAACCTGGCGCTGACCGCCTACCTGCTCTCGGCCGCCGTGTTCATCCCGGTGTCTGGCTGGGTGGCGGACCGGTTCGGCATGCGCGCCACCTTCACCGCGGCGGTGGGCATCTTCGCGCTGGGCTCGCTGGCCAGCGGGTTGGCGCAGAACTTCCCCATGCTGGTGGCCGCCCGCGCGGTGCAGGGCTTCGGTGGCGCGCTGATGGCGCCGGTGGGCCGGCTGATCCTGCTGCGCAGCTTCCCGCGCAGCGAGTTCGCCACCGCCATCAGCTACATGAACATCCCGTCCGTGATCGGCCCCACCATGGGCCCGCTGATCGGCGGGCTGATCGCGGAACACGCAAGCTGGCGCTGGATCTTCGTGGTGAACGTGCCGTTCTGCCTGCTGGGCATGTGGCTCGCCTGGCGCCACGTGAAGGAGGTGGATGCCGCACCGCCGACCAAATTCGATGCGCCGGGCTTCGCCATGGTGGGCATCGCCATGCTGTGTCTGCAAACCGGGCTGTTCGGCCTCGGGCGCGGCTTCCTGCCCATCGCGGTCGATCTCGGCTTGCTGGCAATCGCAGCGCTGCTGATCGTCGCCTATGTGCGCTGGAGCCTGGTGCGGCCCAATGCGGCGCTGGATTTCCGCCAGATGCGGGTGCGCAGCTTTCGCGTGGCGCTGCTGTGGGGCGGGCTGACGCGCATTGGCATGAACGCGGTGCCGTTCCTGCTGCCGCTGATGCTGCAGCTGGGCTTCGGGCTCTCACCGGTGGTCTCCGGCTCGCTCACCTTCGTCATGTCGCTCGGCACCATCGCCGCGCGCACCATCGCGCTGAAGCTGCTGCGCGCTTTGGGGTTCGACCGGTTGTTGTTCTGGAACACCCTGGCCAGTGCGGCGGGCATGGCGGGGTTCGCGCTGCTGGACCAGGGCACGTCGCATTGGCTCATCGCCGGCTGGGTGCTGGTGTTCGGCATGATCCGCAACATCCAGTTCAACACGCTGCAGACCCTGACCTACGCCGACATGCCGTCCGAGGGGTTGTCCAAGGCGACAAGTCTTGGCGGTGGCATCCAGCAGCTGACGATGGGCATCGGCATCTCCGCCGGCGCCAGCCTGCTCGCCATCGTCGCGGGCTCGGAGACGGTGCTGCCGGCGGAGGATTTCCGCACCGTGTTCCTGCTGGCGGCTGTGATCCCGCTGCTGGCCATTCCCGGCATCCGCACGCTGCGGCCGCAGGATGGCGTGACGGTCAGCGGCGCTACATCGTCCCGCTGAGGATCTCGCCCACCTGCGCGTCGCTCAGCGCGTGGCCGAAGACGTCGCGGTAGAAACCGCGGGTTTCCGCCACGAGGTCGATCGATGTCATCCGGCCGGGATGGAACACGCTGGCGGCCCACAGCACCGTCAGCGGCTGTTCCGAGGTGCGGTTGGACCAGGTGTGCGCGCCGACGGGCACCACGAACACCTTCCCAGCCCGGGCTGCCTTCAGCCGGCCGAGCACGGCGTGGTTGCGGACGTAGGCCACATCCCTGGGGTCGGTCACGATCAGGATGTCGGGGTTCCACAGCACCACCTGCTCCAGCGTGAAGGTCCGGCTTTCGGTGCTGCGGCCGTCGTCGGAAACGCTGGTGCCGCCGGCGGCCGGGATCCACCATTCCGCGATCAGGCGCGGCTGGGTCAGGGTATCGGGCTGCAGGTAGAGCACGCGGGGTTTCGCGGCGCCCTGCACGGCGGCGGCGACGCGGGCGATGGTGCGGTCGAAATAGGCGGTGTAGGCCCGGGCTTGCTCCGGCTTGCCGAACACATCGCCCAACACTGCCATGCAGGCTTTCACGTCCTCCGGCTTCTGCCAGGCGAGGAACACCACCGGGATGCCGCGGCCTTCCAGCAGGGCGATGCTCTCGCGGTGCATGGTCAGCACCACGTCGGGCCGGGCGAGCAGGATCGCCTCCACGTTCGGTTCGCGGGTGGGCAGCTGCATGTTGGGCTGGCGGGCGACCTGCGGGGCGAACTCGGTCTGGAACTTCCAGCGCGGGCGGGCGAAATCGGCCAGGCCGTTCACGATCGTGGCCCCTTCGCCCATGGCATAGACGAAGCTGTTCAGCACCGGCAGCGAGCCGAGGGTGACCACGCGGGCGATGCTGGCGGGCAATGCAACGCGGCGGCGGGCCATGTCGGTAACGGTGCGGCCCTGCGCCATGGCCGGCAGCGGCAGGGTGGCGGCGATCAGCGTGCGGCGGGTCAGCATGGCATCACGGGCACGCACAGCACCTGCCCGCGGGCGCGGCCCTCGGTCAGGGCGACCACCTCGATCGGCGTGCCGTAGAGTGCCTCCAGCGTGGGGGCGGTGAGCAGTTCGGTGGGCGCGGCCGGGCCGAGTAGGCGGCCCTCCTTCAGCAGCGCCGCTGTGCCGCCGAGCAGGAAGGCGTGGTCGGGCAAATGGGTGGTGAGCAGGATGGCATAGCCGGCGGCGGCGAGGTCGCGCAGCACGGCGAGGATGCGCATCTGGCGGGCGAGGTCGAGGCTGGCGCAGGGCTCGTCCAGCACCAGCAGCTTCGCGCCCTGGGCGAGTGCCCTCGCCACCAGCACGAGTTGGCGCTCGCCGCCCGAGAGTTCGTCGAAGGCGCGTTGGGCGAGGTCGGCGATGCCGAGGCGGATCATGGCATCGTCCGCGGCGCGGCGGTCGGCCGGGGTGGGGGCGGCCATGAAGCCGAGATGCGGGGTGCGGCCCATCAGCACGATATCGGCGACGCGGAAGGCGAAGGCGGTGGCGCTGGCCTGCGGCACATAGGCAACCAGGCGGGCGGCTTCGGTGCGCGACAGGGCGGCGAGGTCCTGGCCGGCCACGATCACCCGCCCGGATTGCGGGCGTTCCAGGCCGAGCAGGCAGCGCAGCAGCGTGGTCTTGCCGGTGCCGTTGGGGCCAAGCAGGGCGAGCGGTACGCCGGCGTTGGCGGTGAAGGAGACATCCTCCAGCACCGTCTGCCCGTTGGGCCAGGCGAAGCGGAGGTTGGTGACCTCCAGCATCAGAACCACTGCCTTCTGGTGCGTGCGAGCACGAGGGCGAAGAACGGGGCGCCGATCAGGCTGGTGAGGATGCCCAGCGGCACCTCCACCGTGCCGGCCATGCGGGCGAGGTTGTCCATGCCCAAAAGGAACCCGCCGCCGAGGAGGGCGGACATCGGCAGCACGATGGCGAAGCCGGGGCCGACCAGCATGCGCACGATGTGCGGGATCAGCAGGCCCACCCAGCCGACGATGCCGCACAGGCTGGTGGCCGCCGCCGTCATCAGCGTGGCGGCGACGATCAGGATGATGCGAACGCGGCGGACATCGACGCCCAGCGCGCGGGCCTCATCCTCCCCGGCGGCGAGCGCATGGACCTGCCAGCGCAGGGCGTGCAGCACGATGCCGGCCGCCGCAATCGGCACCAGGGCGCCGAGCAGGGTGGCGGGCGTGGTGCGGGCCAGGCCGCCGAGGAGCCAGAAGGTGATCGAGGGCAGCTGGTTCAGCGGGTCGGCCACGATCTTGGTGAGCGAGACCAGCGCCTGGAAGAAGGCGGAGACGACGAGGCCGGCCACCACCAGCACCAGCGTGGCGTGCCGGTCAAAGGAGCGGCCGAGCCAGACGGTGAGGGCGACGGCGACAAGGCCGAGGGCGAAGGCCATACCCTGGATGGCGGCCCCGGGCAGGCCGAGCAGGATGCCGAGTGCCGCGCCGAAGCCGGCGCCGGAGGAGACGCCGAGCACGCCGGGGGAGACCAGCGGGTTGCGGAACAGGTTCTGGTAGGCGGCACCGGCGCAGGCCAGTGCCGCGCCGACCAGCAGGGCGCCGGCGATGCGGGGGAAGCGCACGTCCAGCACCACCATCTCCATCGCGTCCGACCAGTGCCGTTCCGCCAGGGAGAACTGGGCGAGGAAGATGCGCAGCACGGTGCCGGGCGGGATCGGGTAGGGGCCAACGAGGAAGGACAGCAGGAACAGCCCCAGCACGCCAAGCGCCGAGGCGCCAAGCAGCAGGCGCGGGGAGGAGAGGATGTTGTTCATCGCAGGGGTGCGACGGTATCGCCGCACCCCTTCTGTCGCAACTAGACGCGCTTGACGTTCCAGAACTTCGGCACGCCTTCCAGCACGCCATCGAGGTCGGCGCGCCAGGCGGCGGGCTGGTAGGTGACGCCGCAGGGGGCCATGGGCACGCTCTGCACGAACTCGCGCTGGATCTCGCCGGCCAGGCGCTGGCGGGTGGCGAGGTCTGGGCTGAGCATCCATTCCGCGCGCAGGGCTTCGTAGCGCGGGCTGTTGTACCAGCCGGATTCGTTGGCGGCGACGCCGCGGACGCGGGAGTTGACCAGCGGCGAGGCGACCGAGAGGCCGGGCACGTTCAGCATGTGCAGGTGGAAGCCGCCCTCGTTCGGCAGGTCGCGCTTGATGACGCGGGTGGTCATGGTTGCCCAATCGGTGGTGACGACGTCGAGGTTGATGCCGATGCGCTTCAGCATGTCGGCCAGCACCTCGCTGGCGGCCTTGAGGTTGGGGTAGTCGCCGGGAACGATGCAGACGATCTTCTCGCCCTTGTAGCCGGCGGCCTCCAGGGCGGCCTTGGCCTGGGCGTTGGTGTAGCGGGGGCGCAGGGTTTCCAGGCCCGCATCGGAATGGTCGGGCGTGCCGGGCGGGAAGAAGGCAGCGGAGGCGTTCTGCAGGTCGGGCTCGCCGCCGGCGATGGCGGCGGTGAAATCCTCCTGGTTCACCGCGCGCAGGATGACGCGGCGTATCTCCGGATTGTTGAACGGCGGCTGGGTGTGGTTGAAGCGGACGAAGGCGAAGTTGCCGAGCTTCTCCAGCACGCCGGAGCGCAGGTTGCGGTCGCGCCTGACGATCGGCAGCAGGTCCTGGGCGGCGTATTCCCACCAATCCTGCTCGCCCTTCTGCATGGCGACCAGGGCGGTGCCCTGGTCGGGCATGGTGGTCCAGACGATGCGCTCGAAGTGGACGATCTTGGGGCCGCTATCGCCGTTGGGGGTGCCACCCTGGCGGGGGACGTAGCCGTGGAATTTTTCGTAGACGTTGCGCACGCCCTGGAGGCGTTCGTTGGCGACGTATTTGAACGGGCCGCTGCCGACCATCTCGGTGATCTGCTTGAACGGGTCGGTTTCGGCGAGGCGGGCGGGCATGATCGCGCTCATGTTCGCGCCGGGCTTGGCCAGTGCCTCCGCCAGCAGGGGGAAGGGGCGCTTGAGGCGGAAGACGATCGTGCGGTCGTCCGGGGCCGAGAGTTCGTCGGTGGCGGCCATCAGCTCGATGCCCAGCACGTCGCGCTTGCCCCAGCGGCGCAGGGAGGCGACGGCATCGCGGGCGAGGACGGGTTCGCCATCGTGGAATCGGAGGCCGTCGCGCAGCTTGATGGTCCAGCGGAGGCCGTCATTGTCGATGGTGTGGCCTTCGGCCATCTGGGGGTGGGCGCGCAGCGCGTTGTCGGCGCTGTAGAGGCGGTCGAACACCAGGCCCGCGTGGTTGCGGGTGATGTTGGTCATGGAGAAGACGGGGTCGAGGAAGACGAGGTCGATCTGCGGGATGAAGCGCAGGACGCGGGTGCGTTCCGACTGGGCGAGGGCGGGGGCGGCCAGCGATGTGGCGGCAGTGGCCATGAGGCCGCGGCGGGTGATGCCCGTCATTTGTCGTTTCCTCGGTTTGTTGGGGCGGAGTTTCGGCAATGGGGGGCGGGTTGTCCATTGGCTTGACGGGTGGGAGGCGCGGTCGTCAGGCTGTGGGGAATGGTTGGGGAGGGTGCGATGGCGGGGTCTTTGTCGGCGGAGCAGGCGGCGGCGTATGAGCGGGATGGGATCCTGTTTCCGATCCGGGTGATGTCGGAGGCGGATGCGGCCGAGGCGGTGCGGCAGCTGGAGGTGATGGAGGCGCGCTGGGACGGGCGCATCCCGAAGCGGCGGAACCAGAAGCTGCACATGCTGACGCCGTGGCTGAACGACATCGTGCGCAACACGGCGGTGCTGGATGCGGTGGAAAGCCTGATCGGGCCGGACATCATCTGCTGGAATGGCGGGTTCTTCACCAAGAACGCGGGCGATGGGGCGTTCATCTCCTGGCACCAGGATTCGACCTATTGGGGGCTTTCGCATCCGGATGTGGTGACGGCGTGGATCGCGTTCACGCCGAGCACGCCGGAGAGCGGGTGCATGCAGGTGATCCCCGGCACGCAGACGGCGGACCAGGTGGCGCACAAGGACACCTTCGCGCCGGGGAATCTGCTGAGCCGGGGGCAGGAGATCGCGGTGGAGGTGGACCGTTCGCAGGCGGTGGACGTGGTGCTGCGGCCCGGGGAGATGAGCCTGCATCATGTCAGGATTTTTCACGGGTCGGAGGCGAACCGGAGCGCGGAGCGGCGGATCGGGTACGCAATCCGTTACATTCCGACCTATGTGAAGCAGGTGAGCGGGCCGCGAACGAGCGCGTTCCTGGTGCGCGGCGTGGACCGGTATGGGCATTTTGATAACGAACCCGTGCCGGCGGCGGACTACGCGCCGGAGGCGGTGGCGGCATATGACGAGGCGTTGGACCGGCTGGACAAGGTGTTGTACGCGGGCGCGGATCGCTAACGTGTAATAATACTATATCGCAACAAATAGCGCGCAGCTGAGCCGGGCTCGCTGGACCGGTTTTTGAAAGCTGACGCGGTACGGGATGGGCGGCGCCGGGGTTGCGGCCGGCGCGCAGACGTGCGGCGTGACCGTGGGCTGGGCGTGCGGGCGCCGGATGATGCCTTGCCGTGCCGGGTGCGCGCGGATCCCGGGCGGCCCGCTGGGTACGGGCGCGGCCTGGCGGGACGGGGGGCGGATGGGGCCCGGATCGGCCCAGGTGAACGGATTCCGGGCGGGTTCTGACGGAGCCTTCGGGCGCGGGGCCGGTGCCGCGGTGGTGCGTGTGCGGGTGCGCAAGGGCGCGGGCGGGGGGAGCTGGCCCTGCTGCCAGCGCTGGAACATGCCGTCGAGCCGGCCGAGGAGGCGGGCGAGGAGGGCCAGGATCAGGGCCTGGATGGCCGCGATGGGGCCGAAATCCTGCGCGCGATCGCTGGCATGCAGACGCAGCTCCGCCGCCAGGGTGGCGAAGGGGGGCGGCAGCGCGGCCGGCGGCGCCATGGGGGGCGCGGCCGTGATCGCCTGCTCCGATTTCGGGGCTGCGGATGACATTCGGTGAATATATATAACTCACCGCCGGTGTTCAAGAGCTTTCGACTCCGTACGGTGCCGGACGGGCCGGGGTGCTCGGCGGGCTGGCGAGGTTTTGAAACCTGATTGTCGGATCAGTGTAAGGACTGAAACTTTTATGAAAGAGTTTACCGAGTATGAACGGTGTTACATTAAGTCATTGATGAAGAATTAACAGATCATGTCAAGAATTGTAAAGCGACTTGGTTTTGTTTCAGGGTTGCTGGCCGCATTGCGCCGGGTGCCTCTTGGATTGCAGCTTCTACGGCGCAATCGGCGCGGCACGGTGGCGCTGGAATTCGCGCTGGTGATGCCGCCCTTCCTGCTGATGTGCTTCGGCTTCATCGGCGTGAACGCGGCGCTGATGACTCGCTCCAACGCCCAGAACACGGCCCAGCTGGCGGCGCGCATGATGGCGACCGGGCAGGTGAAGAACTTCGCCACCGGGGCCATCGCCGGGGCCACCGCCACGGCGACCACGGTGTGCAGCGGCAGCCTGGCCACCACCACGGTGGAGTACTACGCCTGCCAGGGCCTGCCGACCTGGGCGACCTTCACCGTGACGGCATCGCAGAACTGCGCGGTACCGAGCGTGACGGTGCGCATCCAGGCCACCGGATTCAACAAGACCACCACCGGGGACCGGCTGGGCGTGCTGCTGGGCAAGACGGTGACAGCGACGGCGGTGATGATGAAGGAGGGGACCTGCGCATGAGCCCGATGATGAACCGGCGTGGCAGCGTGGGCGTGCTGGCGGCGATGACCCTGGCGTTGCTGGCGGGGATCGGCGGGCTGGCGGTGAACCAGGTGAGCCAGCATTATCGCGGCCTGCTGCAGCGCCAGACCACGCAGGCGGCGGCGCTGGCGGCGGCGGCGAAGATTTCGACCTATTATGCCTCCGGCACCAATTCATCGACCGAGATTGTCTCTGCCGCGCAGACCATCGCCGCGGCCAACATGCCGACCTTGACCTATGGCACGATCGTGCCGGCCGCCAACGTGGTGCTGGGCAACTGGAACGCGACGACGCAGGTGTTCACGCCGCTGGCGACGGGCAGCACGAGCCCCGATGCGGTGCGGGTGACCGGGCTTTCCTCCACCGCGAACGGCAACGCGATCACCAGCCTGATGCCGACATTGGGTGGCGTTGCTTCCAGGACATACGAGACGGTGGCGGTGGCCAGCTATGGCACCGGGCAGACCTGGAACACGATCATCACCAACGATCTTTCCGGCTCCTTCTCCTCTGCCATCGCCAACCAGCGCGCGGCGGACAAGGCGATCCTGGATTGCGTGCGCACGGCGGCGGGCAGCGCGAGCCAGTTCGGCATCACGACGCATACCGGTCTTTCCGCCATCTTCCAGCCGCTGAGCCAGGCTTCGACCAACTTCACGACGCTGTCGACCAAGATCGACACGCTGAGATCCTGCGGCAACTCCGGGGCCCCTGCGTGCAGCGGATCGAACGTGGCCTCGGCGCTCTATTCGGCGCGGCAGCAGTTCAAGGCAGCGGCCTATAACGGCACACGCAAGAACATCGTGATCATCACCGATGGTGTGCCGAATGCGGCCACCCGGACCTACACCAAGGCGGATGGCGTGTTCCTGACCGATACGGCGACCACGGGTATCTGCAGCAACAACTGCACCGATGCCAATCTGTGGACCGCGACGACCAACCAGGCGACGCTGGCGCGCAATGAGGGCATCTCGATCAGCACGATCTATTATTCCGGCAGTACGACGGCCAGCCAGCGGACCACCTATGCCAACCAGTTGAAGACGCTGACGGGCGGGACCGGGGTGGCGATGGTGGCGCCGACGACGGGACAGATCGCCGGCGTGTTCGCGGGGTTCTGCGCGACGATGAGCTCGGCGCTGAAAGCGGTTTATTGATTTAGGGAGCTCTCTGTTTGCGCCGGGAGGGCCCGGCGCAAACAAGTGAAGTCTTTTTGCTTCTTTTTCTTCAGAAAAAGAAGACGCTTCCTTACTCCACCTTGACCGCGACGTGCTTCTGGAAGCCCGCCTGGGGCGCCATCCGGTCGTACCAGGCGCGCAGGCCCGGTACTTCGGGCCGGTTCTCGATGGGCATGTGGAACCAGCGGTGCAGATGCGGGGCGAAGGCGATGTCGGCCAGGGTGAGGCTGGGGCCGCAGAGGAAGCCGCCCTTGCCCTGGGCCTGGTTGGCGCAGATGGACCAGATGCGGGCGAGTTCCGTGACCGCGGCGGCGATGGCGGCGGTGTCGCGCTGTTCCGGCGGCGTGCGGATGAGGCCGAGGAAGATGGTGCTGGCGGGGCGGGACTGGGCGGTTTGCTGGAAATCCATCCAGGATTCGACCTGGGCGCGGGCGGCCGGCGCGGTGGGGTAGAGCGGGGTGGCCGGCGCGTGGGCGTTGCAGAGGAAGCGCAGGATGGCGTTGCTCTCGAACAGGCGGATCTCGCCGTCTTCCAGGCTGGGGACCAGGCCGAGGGGGTTCATGCTGCGGTAGTCCGGCGTGTCGGTCTGGCCGAAGGCGCCGCCGGCGTCGATGCGCTGGTACGGGAGGTGCAGTTCCTCCAGCAGCCAGAGGACCTTCATGACGTTGCTGGACGTGGTGCGGCCCCAGAGTTTCAGCATGCGGCGTTCTCCTGTTTGGCGGGACCTTAGGCAGGGGGGCGGGGGTGGGCAACGGGTGCGCTTGATCCGGGGTGGCTTGCGGGAGCATAGGGGGGCCATGCTGAAGATGACCCCTTGCCGGGCCTTTGGGCTTGCCACCGTTCTGGTGGTGGCGGCGCTGTTGACCGCGCGGGGCAGCGAGTGGTTTGGCGGGCTGGTGCCCTGTGCGCTGTGCCTGCTGGGGCGCTGGCCGTATCGGGTGGCGATGGGGTTCGGGCTGCTGGGGCTGGTGGTGCCCGATCGGCTGAAGCCGCTGTGCGGCGCCGGGATGGTCGTGGCACTGGTGGCGAGTGTGGCGATTGCCGGGGTGCATGTGGGGGTGGAGGCCGGGTGGTGGCCGAGCCCGCTGGCCGAGTGCGTGGCGCGGTTCACGCCCGGGGCAGGGCTGGCGGGGTTGCCGGAACGGCCGGCCAAGCCATGTGACGAACCGGCGTATCTGGTGCCGGGGCTGCCGGTTTCCATGGCGCTGATGAGCCTGGTGTTCTCGATGGCAGTGGCCGGCGGGATGGGGCTGTGGCTGGCGCGGTGGCGGGACGGGAGGGTGTGATGGCTGGGATGGGCGGGTTGCCGGGGGACCGGGCGCGGCGGGCGAAACTGGCGCGGATGATCCGGGTGGATCATGCCGGGGAATACGGGGCCAAGCGCATCTACCAGGGGCAGCTGGCGGTGCTGGGGCGGGGGCCGAAGGGCGACCTGATCCGGCACATGCAGGCGCAGGAGCAGGTTCACCTGGATACCTTCGCGGCCATGATCGCGCGGCGGCGGGTGCGGCCGACGGCGCTGCTGCCGTTCTGGCACCTGGCCGGGTTCGCGCTGGGGGCGGCGACGGCGCTGCTGGGCGAGCGGGCGGCGATGGCCTGCACGGTGGCGGTGGAAGAGGCGATCGACGAGCACTATGCGGCGCAGGCCGCTTCCCTGGGGGAGGATGAGGCGGAGCTGCGCGAGGTGATCGAGCGATTCCGGGAGGAGGAGCTGGAGCATCGCGATATCGGGCTGGCGCATGAGGCGGAACAGGCGCCGGGATATCGGCTGCTGTCGGCGGCGATCAAGGCGGGGTGCCGGGTGGCGATTGCGGCCAGCGAGCGCGTGTAACGTTGAAGCCGGACGCTGCGCGCATTAGCCTGCGGGGGTTCGCAAGAGGTTTGCCATGTCCTTCAGCCTGACGACTCCGGCGACGGTGGTGGCGACCGGGACGCGCGACCTGGGCGACCCGCGATTCTGGCAGGATTTCGCGCCGGGGCTGCATGTGGGCGACCCCGCCATGGTGCAGGGGCTGAGCGCGATCGCGCCGGGCGAGGCCGACATGGCGGCGATCCGGGCGATGGTGCGGGCGGAGGGATATTTCCAGGCCAGCTCGATCACCTGGGGGCTCGACCTGGCGCTGATGGCCAATACGGTGCGGGCGCTGGACCGGGCGGGGCTGAGCCCGGTGTTCGCGTTCCTGTACGACGAGTTCTGGCTGCCGTTCTACCGGCTGAGCCCGATCTATCGCGGGTTGCTGGGCGAGTACATGGCGCTGCCGGATTTCTGGGTGTGGAACGTGGATCCGCAGCGCGGCGATGCCGGGTGGCGGCCGCACCGGGACAAGGACCGGCATTCGCTGCTGCCGGACGGGATGCCGAAATCGATCACTACCTGGATGCCGCTCTCGCGCGCCACGCCGCTGAACGGGTGCATGTATATCGTGCCGGCGCATCTGGACCCGACCTACAACACGCCCGAGGAGAAGGAGTGGCGCTTCGAGCATGCCGCGATCCGGGCGCTGCCGGGCGAGGCGGGCGATGTGTTCATGTGGAACCAGGCGGTGGTGCACTGGGGCAGCCGGACCTCTCCGCGGGGTGGGGAGAGCCGGGTTTCGATGGCGTTCGAGTTCCAGCGGGCGGATGTGGCGCCGATGAACCAGCCGCTGCTGCCGCCACTGGCGTTTCACGATTTCGCGTCCCGGCTGCGGCTGGTGGCCAAGCAGGTGCTGCAGTACCGGCACATGTACAAGGTGGATCCGGCGATCGAGCGGCTGGCGGCGCAGGTGCTGGGGCAAGGGTAGGCCGGGGCTGCCGCCCCGGCCTTGTTGCGGGCGATCAGACCTTGAGAATGCGGCTGGTTTCAACGCCGTGGCCGGCCACCTCGATGCGGTCGGCGAAGAAGCTGACGGTGGCGTAGGCGGTGGTGGCGGCGGTTTCCACCATGCCCTTCATGTTGACGAAGTGGCGGCCCTTCAGCTCGCCATAGTTGCCGGCGTGGTTGTGGCCGCAGAAATAGGCCTGGAAGCTTTTCTGCGCGGTGAACAGTTCGAGCAGGCGCTCGCTGTCCCACATGTTGTGCTCGTTGGCGGGGAAGATCGGGTAGTGGCCGAGGACGATCACCTTCTCGCCGGCGCGCTCGGCGGCGGTGAAGGTGGCTTCGAGGAATTTGTACTGTTCCTCGCTGACGCTGCCGTTCCAGGTTTGGGCGTTGGCCGCGCCCTTTGCCTTCAGGGCTTCGTAGCGGGTGGCGGCGAGCTTGTGCTTTTCGCTGCCGGGGGCGTTGGCGAAGAGGCTGATGTCGTTGCCGTCGAGCACGATGAAGCGGTGGCCGCCGGCGGGGAAGTCGTAATAGGCGCGCTTGAGGCCGGTGACGCGGTGGACGGAGGCGAGGTAGTCGGCGCCGACTTCGTAATCGTGGTTGCCGAGGACGAAGAAATGCGGGTGCTTGAGGCGGTCGTAGATCGGCAGAATGGCGTCGTAGCTGGTCCAGTGGCGTTCGATGATATCGCCGAGGGTGGTGACGAAGGCGACGTCCTGGGTGTTGAAGTAGTCGACCGCGTCGGTGAGCTTCCAGAGCGAGTTGCCGTAGAAGCGGGTGCGGCGCGGGGCGACGGCGGCGTATTGCGGGTCTGAGACGATGCCGAAGCGGAAGAGGGGGGCGCCGGGGGTGGCGGTCTGCGCGGTGGCCGGGCGGGGCGCGCCGGTGAACTGGGCGAGCAGGGTGGAGGCGCCGAGGGCGCTGCCGATGGTGCGGCGGGTGAGCATGGCGGAATCCTGTGCTGGAGGGGGCGGGCCCTTCCTAGCGACGGGGTGTTGCGCCGCCTTGGCAGCCGCGTGACGTTGCCGAGACGATGGCGGGCTGCGTCGCCTATGGGCCTTCCTTGCGGAGGTTGAAGCGGACGGCGCAGCGGGCGTGGCCGTATTCGCCTTCCATGACGCCGTTGGTGATGCGGCCAATGAACGAGATGGAGCGGTTGTTGTCTCCGCCGTCTGATCGTTTTGCGAGCCTGTTGTTGCCGGAGCCCGAGACGGCGCCGTCTGCTGCGACGGTAACCTCGATGGGGTTGCCGCCCCATCGGCGGGTGAACTTGCCATCGGCGACGGTGATGGAGACGCGGTCGTTGTCCAGCTTGTCGCAGGCGCCGGAATTGTCGTTGCGGATGGTGCGGTAGGTGCCCTTCCAGGTGCCGTCGTGCGGGCTGGCGGCGGGGGCGGGATGGGGGGAGAGGAGAAGGGCGGCGAGGGCGAGGGTTGCGCGGAACATGGCGGGCTCCTTCTGTATGCATAATCGTAAAAGAACGATATTGCAACAAAATGGGTTCGCGCAAGGCCGAGGGGGCATCAACAGGGTGTGACGGGGGGCGATGGCCCGGCTTTGCGGCCGGGCCGGGGCGGCTATTCGGTCTTGAGGCCCTTGCGGGCCATCGCTTCCTCCTGGCTGGCGACGCCACCATGGGCGGCGGACCAGGCGACGGGGTTTTCCAGGAAGCGGCGAACCTCGGACAGGGCGCTGTCGGAGAAATACGGGCGGTCCTTGCAGGCTTCCAGCACGTCCCACCAGGTGGCGAGGTGGTGGAGCGTGATGTTCATCTTCTTCAGCGTGTCGAACCCGCCCGGGAAGACGCCGTAGAAGAAGACGACGAAGGTGTGGTCGCAGATGGCGCCGGCATCGCGCAGGGCCTGGCAGAACTGGATCTTGCTGCCGCCATCGGTGGTGAGATCCTCCACCAGCAGGGTGTTCTTGCCCTCCGGCACATCGCCTTCGATGAGAGCATTGCGGCCGAAGCCCTTGGGCTTCTTGCGGACATAGGCCATGGGGGCGGCCATGCGGTCGGCGATCCAGGCGGCGAAGGGGATGCCCGCCGTTTCGCCGCCGGCGATCGCCTCGATGGATTCGAAGCCGATGTGGCGGCCGATCTTCTCGACGGCGAGTTCACAAATTTTGGCGCGCGCGCGGGGGAAGTAGATGATACGACGGCAATCGATATACACGGGCGACTTCCAGCCCGATGTCAGCGTATAGGGGTCCTCCGGTCGGAAGTTCACCGCCTTGATCTCAAGCAGTATGCGTGCCGTGGTCAGGGCGGCGTCGCGGTCCCAGTCCGTCATGTGCAGCTTTTCCATCCGGGGTCTCCCCATGCGTCACGCCAATTTGGGCGTTCCTAGCCCTCCCCTGCCGGTTCGTCCATTGCGTGGAGTGGTCCATGCCTGAGGTGCAGCGCGCGGCGGAGGCTGCGGCGGATGGGGCGGCACAGGTGCCGCAGGCGCGGGTGTGGGTGCTGGACGATCCGCGGACCGGGACGGCGAACCAGGCGATCGGGATCGCGGAGCGGCTGGGGGTGCCGTTCCGGCGGGTGCCGATGATGTGGAACCCGTGGACGGCGCATCTGGCGGGGCTGGTGCCCGGCGGCTCGCTGGCGGGGCTGCGGCAACCGGCGCGGCGGATTGCGGCGGAGCTGGCGCGCAGCACGGCGGGGGTGTCGCTGCCGCCGCTTGTGGTGGATGGGCAGGTGGTGACGGTGCCGCCGCGGCCGGAGCTGGTGATTTCGGCCGGGCGGCGTTCCGGCGCGGTGGCGCTGTGGATGAAGCGCCAGTTCGGCTGCCGGCTGGTGCATTGCATGAACCCCGGCCTGGGCGGGTTGCTGCGGCATTCCATGTTCGACCTGCTGGTGATCCCCGAGCACGACCGGCCGGCGCCGGCGCCCAATGTGTTTCCGGTGCTGGGGGCGCCGCATCGCGTGTCTCCGCTGATCCTGGAGCAGGCGCGCGGGCAGTGGGAGGAGCGGCTGGCGCACCTGCCGAAGCCGCGGGTGGCGCTGCTGCTGGGCGGGCCGGTGCGCGGCATGGATATGCCGCCGGCCATGGCGCACGCGCTGGGCAAGCAGGTGGCGCGGATGGTGGCGGCGCGCGGGGGCGCGGTGCTGGCCACGACCTCCCGCCGGACCGGCAAGGAGGCGACCGAGGCGCTTTCGGCCGGGCTCTCGCCCGCGCTGCACCTAATCTACCGCTGGGGCGAGCCGGGAGAGAATCCCTACCAGGGGTTCCTTTCCAGTGCCGATGCGGTGGTGGTGACGGCGGATTCGATCTCCATGATCTCCGAGGCGTGCGCGAGCCAGGCGGCGGTGTATGTGGCTTGCCCGGAGCTGGCGGGGCCGCGGCACCTTCGGTTCGCGGAGACGCTGTACCAGGCGGGGCATGCGCGGCCGCTGGGGAATTCGATCGCGCGCTGGCCGCGGCCGCCGCTGGACGAGGCCGGGCGAGTGGCTGCGGAGATACGGCGGCGGTTTGCGCTCGACTAGCTCTGCGGCATAAGTGCATCCCACGAGAGTGGGGAACGCATCCATGAGCAAGACCTATCGGCTGGCGGTGATTCCGGGGGACGGGATCGGCAAGGAAACCACGCCCGAAGGGCTGCGGGTGCTGGATGCGGCGGCGCGGCGGTTCGGGTTCCAGCTGAAGCTGGACCACTACGACTGGTCTTGCGAGACCTACAAGCAGACCGGGGCGATGATGCCGCCCGACGGGCTGGACATGGTGCGCGAGGCCGACTCGATCTTCCTGGGCGCGGTGGGCTGGCCGGGGGTGCCGGACCATATCTCCCTGTGGGGGCTGCTGATCCCGTTCCGTCGCCAGTTCGACCAGTATGTGAACCTGCGGCCGTGCCGGCTGATGCCCGGCGCGGTGACGCCGCTGGCGGGACGGACGGAGAAGGATATCGACTTCTACGTGGTGCGGGAGAACACCGAGGGCGAGTATTCCAGCAGCGGTGGGCGGCATTTCGAGGGCACGGACCGCGAGTTCGCCAGCCAGCTGACGATCATGAGCCGGACCGGGGTGGACCGGATCCTGAAATACGCGTTCGAGCTGGCGATGACGCGGCCGCGCAAGAAGGTGACCTCGGCTACGAAGTCCAACGGCATCATCCACACCATGCCGTACTGGGATGAGCGGTTCGCGCTGATGAGCAAGAACTATCCCGGCGTGACGACGGACCAGTACCATATCGACATCCTGTGCGCGCATTTCGTGCAGCACCCCGATTGGTTCGATGTGGTGGTGGGCAGCAATTTGTTCGGGGATATTCTTTCCGATCTGGGGCCTGCGGTGGCCGGTTCGATCGGGATCGCGCCCTCGGCGAACATCAACCCGGAGCGCAAGCATCCCTCCATGTTCGAGCCGGTGCATGGCTCGGCGCCCGATATCGCGGGGCGGTGGATCTGCAACCCGATCGGGCAGATCTGGTCCGGTGCCATGATGCTGGAGCATCTGGGCGAGCCGGTGGCGGCGAAGGCGATCGTGGATGCGATCGAGACGCTGCTGCGCGAGGGCGGGCCGCGGACGCGGGACATGGGCGGCCAGGCCGGGACCGTCGAGGTGGGCAAGGCGATCGCGGAGATCGTGGCGGCGGGCTGACCGGCGGGCGCCGCCTTCGCGTTGATTCGCGGGGGCGGTTGGCTCTATACTTCCGGTATTGCGAGTGAGTCGCAATTAGGAGCGAGGCATGGGCCGGGATTTCAGCCATATCGCACGCAACTGCGAGCGGGCCGTGGTGACGGCGTATCGGGACCTGACGGCGCTGGGGAATGACGACCCCTCGGCGTTCCGGGCCTGCACGACGCTGTACCGGATCCATCACCCGGAGGCCTCGGTGAACGAGGCGCGGCGGCTGGTGGCGGAGTGGATCGACCACCATGTGGTGAAGGCCGAAAGCGGGCCTACGCCTGGGTGTGAGTGCCCCTGAGGGAAGCAAGCGGTTCTTTTTTGAAAAAAAGAACCAAAAAACTTTTGGGACCTGCGCCTCGGCCGCAATGGCCGGCGAACGAGTAAAGTCTTTTTGCTTCTTTTTCTTCAGAAAAAGAAGACTCTTACTTTCTTCTGACCATGTAGGTCGCGCCGTCCCCATAGGAGGCGAGCTTGCCCTGCGGCAGCGTGGCCGGAACAAAGCCTTGCCGCGCCCAGAAGCCGGGCGAGCGGCCGACGGCGATCAGGGATAGGGGCAGGGCATGGGCGGCGGCTAACTGAGCCACGATGGCCGGTGCGGCGCCGGTCCCGCGGGCGCGTTCGTGCAGTGCCAGGTCGTGGATGTACCAGGTGTCTGGCTGCGCGGGCAGGGCGCCGAGGAGGGTATCGAGCGGTGGCGGGCTGCCCAGCGTCCAGGGGTGGCTGATGATGTAGCCGTCGAGGTTTCCAAGCGCGTGGCAGCCTTCGGGGCAGAGGCGCAGGCGTTCGGCGAAGACTTCCGGGCGTTCGGGATGGGCCTGGTGGATGGTGTTGCCGAGGCGCTCGACGGAGTCGAGGTCTTCGGGTGCCATGGGGCGCCAGCTAGGCGACATCGGGCGGCCTGAGGCGCGGGGGCAGGGTGGCGAGGCTTTCGGGGGTGTCGAAGTCGCGCAACACGGCGTCGTCGTTGACGTCGATTTCGGCGACCTGCTCGGCGTTTTCGCGGATGATGCGGCGCCCGCCGCCGCCGTCGCCGGTCATGGCCAGGAGGCTGGGGAAGAAGCTGCGGTCCCACAGGATGGGGTTGCCGAGCTGGCCCTGGTGGGTGGGCACGGCGATGAGGCGGCCTTCATCGGCATCGTGCGCGGCGAGCAGGCGGTCGATGATCCGCCCGGTGACCAGCGGCATGTCGCCGAGGCAGACGATGGCGGCGCGGGCTTCGGGGGGCACGGCGGCGATGCCGGATTTGAGGCTTTCGGAGAGGCCGGCTTCGTACTGGGGGCTGGGGATGTAGGTAACGGGGCGGCCGGCGAGTGCGGCCTTGATCTCCTCGGCATGGTGGCCGGTGACCACGATGACGGGGCGTGCGCCGGAGGAGAGCACGTTGTCCACCGTGCGGGCGATCATCGGCTTGCCGGCCTTGTCGGTGACCAGCAGCTTGTTGAACGGGGCCATGCGGGTGGATTTGCCGGCGGCCAGCACCACGGCGGCGATGGTGGATTTGGGGGCCGGTGCCGGGGCCTCTGGCTTGCCGGCAGCCTTGGCCCTTGGGAGGGGGCGGGCATCCGTGTCCTTCAGCAGGCCGCCAAGGCCCATGGCGGCCAGGGCGTCGGCATCCACCGGCAGGCCGGCGAAGAGGCGGCGCAGGACGCAATCAATGCCGTTCAGCTTCGGCGAGCGGGCGCAGCCGGGGAGGACGAGGGCGGGGCGGCCATCGAGGTCGCAGGTGCAGATGAGGTTGCCGGGGTCGACCGGCATGCCGAAATGGACGATGCGGCCGCCCGCGGCAACAACGCCGGCCGGGCCGACATCGCGGCGATCGACCGTGGCGGAGGCGCCGGCGACGAGGAGGAGGTCGGCGCCCTCTGCCAGCATCTCGCGCAGGGCGGCGGCGATGGCGCTGGTGGTGTGGGGGCAGCGGCGGGCGGGGAGCATGGTGCCGCCAAGGGCATGGATGCGGGCTTCCGTCGCCTCGATGGTGCCGGCCAGGACGGATTCCTTGAGGCCCGGCAGTTCCGACAGGACCAGGCCGACCTTGAGCTTGCGGAAGGGATGGAGCGCGAAGGGGGGACCTTCGGCGCGCGCGAGGGCTTCGGCCTGCTCCAGCACGGCGCCCGGGACGGCGAAGGGGATGACCTTGATGGTGGCGAGCATGTCGCCGGGGGCGACCACCGTGTTGTCTGCCAGGGTGGCCAGGGTGAGCGATTCGTCGAGCCGGTTGAGGCGGGTGAGGTGGGCGGGGTCGACGATGAACAGGCCGGCGCTGTCGGCATGCAGATTGGCGCGGCCGGTATTGGCGCGGCCGGCGGAGATGCGCGGGGCGGCAATGGCGGCGGCAAGGCGGGCGGCGGCCTCGTTCTCCGGCACGTCGCCTTCCTCGAAGCGGGCTGCGATGATCTCCGTCTTGCCGGCGGCGGCCAGCGCGACGATGGCGGCCTGGTCCAGCACCGTGCCCTTTTTCAGGACACGGCTGGGGGTGCGGTGCGAGTGGGCGAGGACGGCGCCTTCCGCCTCGCCAAGCGGAAAGCTGGCGAAGATCACGCGGCTTGCTTCTCGGCCTGCTTGGGCGCGAGGCCGCCATTGCGGCGGGCGGCGACGAATTCCGCGAGGATGGACACCGCGATTTCCGGGGCGGTGATGGCGCCGATATCGAGGCCGACCGGGCCCTTGATGCGGGCGATGGCTTCGTCCGTGTGGCCAAGTTCCTTCAGGCGCGCGACGCGGCGGGCATGGGTGCGGCGGCTGCCGAGCGCGCCGATGTAGAAGGCCGGCGACTTCAGCGCGCGGTCCAGCGCCGGGTCGTCCAGCTTCGGGTCGTGGGTGAGGGTGACGATTGCGGTGCGGACATCGGGCTTCAGCTCGTCCATCGCGTCATCCGGCCATTCGGAGCTGACGGTGACGTTGGGGAAGCGTTCCTCGGTCGCGAAGGAGCGGCGCGGATCCACCACCACCACCGCGAGGCCAAGATGCGCGGCCATCGGCACCAGGGCCTGGGCGATGTGCACGGCGCCGACGATGATCAGGCGCAGCGGCGGGTTGTAGGCGTGGAGGAACCAGGTTTCGTTGCCGATCACGTGGGTGCCGGATTCGTCGCGGTCGAGTGCCTTGGTGGCGGCAGCGGCGAGTTCGGCCGGCGCCGAGGGATCAGGCAGGAGGCGTTGTTCGCCACTGGGCAGCTTCGTGGCCACGACGATGGGGCGCTTGGCGGCGCGGGCCTCGGTGAGGGCCTTGAGGGTTTCCGGGGTCACGAGAGCTTCTCCACGAACACCTTGAGCTTGCCGCCGCAGGCCAGGCCCACTTCCCAGGCGCGTTCATCGGTGATGCCGAAATCCATCAGCTGCGGCATGCCGGTTTCGATGGTCTTCATGGCGATCTCGGCCACCGCGCCCTCGATGCAGCCGCCGCTCACGGAGCCGGCCATGCGGCCCGACCTGGTGACGGCCAGCTGGCTGCCGGCGGGGCGGGGGGAGGAACCCCAGGTTTCCGTGACGGTGGCGATGGCAACCTGCTCGCCCTGGGCGACCCAGGCGGCGGCGGTGGTGAGAATGTCGTCTGAATCAGGGGTGGGGGAATCGGGGGTGGCGGTCATGCGGCTATCCTCCATCGGTCCATCGCGCGCAAATCGGGCGGTGCCGAGAGCGAGGCGACCAGGGCGCGCAGGCTGGCGAGATTATGCACGGTTCGGAATTCGTCGACATGCGGCAGCATCGCGCGGATGCCCTGCGATTTCGGCTCGAACCCATCCCAGCGCAAGAGCGGGTTGAGCCAGACCAGGCGGGAGCAGGATTTGTGCAGGCGCTCCATGTTCTCCGACAGGCCGGCCGCGCCATCGCGATCCAGCCCATCCGTCACCAGCAGCACCATGGCGCCCTGGCCCAGCACGCGGCGGGACCATTGCTGGTTGAAGGCGGCCAGCGCCTCCCCGATGCGCGTGCCGCCGGACCAGTCGGGCACGATCTGCGAGACGAGTTGGAAGGCCACTTCCGGGTCCCGGTGGCGAAGCTGGCGGGAGATGTTGGAGAGGCGGGTGCCGAAGAGGAAGGTGTGCACGCGGTCGCGATCATTGGCCACGGCGTGGAGGAAGTGCAGCAATATCTGGGCGTAGCGGGCCATGCTGCCGCTGATGTCGCACAGCACCACCAAGGGCGGCGGCTTGGTGACCTTGCGGGTGCGGGCGAGGTCGAAGATCTCGCCGCCGGTGCGCAAGCTGGCGCGGATGGTGGCGCGCAGGTCGATGCGCGGGCCGTTGGCGTCGGGCCTTGTGCGGCGGGTGCGCTTCTGGTCCAGCGGCAGGTGCAGGCGGGCGATCTCGCGCTTGGCGTTCTCGATCTCGGCCGCGCTCATCGCCTCGAAATCCATGGTTTGCAGGTGCTCACGCTCGGAGACGGTCAGCACCGCGTCGATCTCCTCGCGGGCTTCCTCCGGCGGCGTGGGCTTCTCCTGCTTGGCGGCCAGGGCCTCCGCGAGGCGGCGGGAGCCGGGCGGGGCCTTCTCCGGCGGGGGCTTGGGGCCGGCCAGCTTGTCCAGCATCTCCAGGACTTCGTTGTTCTCCTTGGCCCGCCAGTAGAGCTTGAAGGCCTGGTCGAACATGTCCTGGTGCTCGTGGCGATGCACCATGGTGGCGCGCAAGGCGGTATGCACCTGGGCGCGGCGGCCGATGTCGATGCGGGTCATGGCATCCTGGGCGGCGAGCATGTCGGCGGGGCCGATCGGCAGGCCGGCGCGGCGCAGGAGGCGGGCGAAGTTGAGGATGTTGAGGGACAGGAGGCCTTTTGCCGTCAGGTCAGACATCAGCAAGGCCTTCTTTTTGTGAACAAAAAGAAGCAAAAAAACTTTGTTCGTTTGCTGATGGCGGCGGCGTGACTCCACGGGCGCGAGGGAGGTTATCCCCAGCGCAGGTCATGAAGTTTTTTTGCTTCTTTTTGTTCACAAAAAGAAGTCCTTCCTTAGTCCGCCGCCGCCTTGGCTTCCGTCACCAACCGCGCCGCCTCCGCGCCTTTGATCTTGGCGATATCGTCCTGGTATTTCAGCAGCACGCCCAGGGTTTCATCGACCGCGCCGGGGGTGAGTTCGGTTTGGTTGAGGTAGGTGAGTGCGCCGGCCCAGTCGATGCTTTCGGCGACGCCGGGTTGCTTGAACAGGTCCTGGCCGCGGATTTTCTGCACGA
This sequence comes from Acetobacteraceae bacterium, assembly GCA_027483995.1. Lineage (GTDB taxonomy): Bacteria > Pseudomonadota > Alphaproteobacteria > Acetobacterales > Acetobacteraceae > CAMDGX01. Next base: position 15,377 of record JAIXTK010000116.1, on the reverse strand, counting down.
AGGCAACGATTTCCGCCGCCAGCCTGGGCTGCACGTGCGGGGCCTTGCGGGCGAGGATGGCGCGTTCGCGTTTGGCGTCGGGGTAGTCCACCCAGTGGTAGAGGCAGCGGCGGCGGATGGCGTCGTGCACTTCGCGGGTGCGGTTGGAGGTGAGGACCACCACGGGCTTCGTCTTGGCGTGGATGGTGCCGTATTCCGGAACGGTGATCTGGAAGTCGGCCAGCAGCTCCAGCAGGAAGGCCTCGAAGGGTTCGTCGGCGCGGTCCAGCTCGTCGATCAGCAGCACGGCGGGGGGCTGGTCCGGGTCGATGGCCGAGAGCAGCGGGCGCGATTGCAGGTATTCGCGGGCGTAGATGTCGCTGGCGAGGGACTGGCGGTCGGCCGTGCCGGTGGCTTCGGCGATGCGGATGGCCATGAGCTGGCGGGCGTGGTCCCACTCATAGGCTGCCGCGGCGAGGTCCAGGCCGTCGTAGCATTGCAGGCGGACCAGGCGGCGGTTGAGGCCGCCGGCGAGCACCTTGGCGATCTCGGTCTTGCCGGTGCCGGGCTCGCCTTCCAGGAACAGCGGGCGTTCCATGGTCATGGCGAGGTGCACGGTGGTGGCGAGTGCGGTGTCGGCGACGTAGCCGCCGGCTTCGAGCAGGGCGACGGTGTCGGCGACGGTGGCCGGGAGGGTCATCAGAAGAAGCCCTTGAGCAGCAGCAGGGCCACGGGGATGAACAGCGCGATGCCGATCCAGGCGGTGATCGGCAGGCCGCCGGGCTCGCGCGGGATGAGATCCAGCAGCGAGATGGTGGGGGCGGCCGGGGCTGGGGCCGGGGCGGCGGCGGGTGCGGGCGTGGCTTCGGCGGCGGCTTCGGGTTCCGCGGTGGCCACCTGGGCGGCGAAGCGGTCGAAGAAGGCGTCGGCCATCTGCTTGGCGGTGGCGTCGATCAGGCGGGCGCCGAGCTGGGCGATCTTGCCGCCGACATTGGCCTTCACGTCGTAGGAGAGGATGGTATCGGCCCCGTCCTGCACGAGGCGCACGCTGGCGCCGCCCTTGGCGAAGCCGGCCACGCCGCCTTGGCCTTCACCCTCGATGCGGTAGCCGTTGGGGGGATCGAGATCCAGCAGCTGCACCTTGCCGGCGAACTTGGCGGCGATGGGGCCGATCTTGATCGAGGCGGTGGCCTTCAGCTCGGTCTCCGAAAGCTTCTCCAGCGTGTCGCAGCCGGGGATGGAGGCCTTGAGGACCAGGGGGTCATTGAGGGCGGCCCACACCTTTTCGCGCGGCGCGGTGATCCGCCGCTCGCCGGACATGTCCATGTTGCTGCCGTTCTCCGTTGCGCGGGGCGGAAGTTACTTATAGGGGGGAGGGCGTGCAACCGACGCCCGGCCCATATAGCTGGGGCGCCGCCCCCGTTCCGCCAAGGGAGACCGCTTCATGCCCTATTTGATCGCCGATGACCTGCCGCATGAGCCCGCCGGAGTGCGGTTCCGCCGCCTGGTGGAGCGGGGTGGAATTGCCCAGTTGCCGGGCGCGCATAACGGCATGGCGGCGCTGCAGGCCAGGCGCGCGGGGTTCGAGGGGCTGTACCTGTCGGGTGCGGCGATGACGGCCAGCATGGGCATTCCCGATGTCGGCATGATCACGGTGGACGAGGTGTGCTTCTTCGTGCGCCAGGTGGCCCGGGCCTCCGGCCTGCCGCTGCTGGTGGATGGGGATACCGGCTACGGCGAGGCGCTGAACGTGATGCACATGGTGCGCAGCTTCGAGGATGCCGGTGCCGGCGCGGTGCATATCGAGGACCAGCTGCTGCCGAAGAAATGCGGCCACCTGAACGACAAGAAGCTGGCTGACGCGCACGACATGGCGGCCAAGGTGGCCGCCGCACGCAAGGCGCGGCGGCACCTGTACGTGATCGCGCGCACCGATGCGGCGGCGAGCGAGGGGATGGACGGGGCGGTGGCGCGGGCCAAGCTGTACCTGGAGGCCGGCGCCGATGCGATCTTCCCGGAGGCGATGACCTCCGCCGAGATGTTCCGCGAATTCGCCAGCCGGGTGAAGGCGCCGCTGCTGGCCAACATGACGGAGTTCGGCCGCACCCCGTTCTTCACCGCCAGCGAGTTCGAGGCGATGGGCTACGCGATGGTGATCTGGCCGGTGAGCTCCATGCGCGTCTCGGCCAAGGCGAGTTCGGACCTGTATGCGGCGATCAAGCGCGATGGCGGCACGCAGAACATGGTGGACCGGATGCAGACCCGCGCCGAGCTCTACGAGACGATCGGGCTGCACGACTATGAGGCGCTGGACGCATCGATCGTGACGACGGTGCTGCCGACGGCTTCGTGAGGCCGTTCTACGTCGGCAGCGAGATCTATCGCCGGTCCAGCTACGGGCCGAAGCACCCGCTGGCGGTGCCGCGGGTGTCCGTGTGCACCGACCTGGTGCGGGCGATGGGGTGGATGGAGGAGGCCCGGTTCCTGGAGGCGCAGCTGGCCGGGGACGGCCTGCTGCACCGGTTCCACACGCCCGATTATGTCGCGGCCCTGAAGCAGGCGGAGGCGGAGCAGGCGGTCTCCGACGCGGTGCGGGCGCGCCATGCGCTGGGGGCGGCGGGCAACCCGATTTTCCGCGAGATGTTCCGCCGGCCGGCCACCTCCGCCGGCGGGGTGGCGCTGGCGTGCCGGACGGTGCTGCCGGGCGGCGTGGTGCATTGCCCCGGCGGCGGCACGCATCACGGGCGGCCGGACCGGGCCAGCGGGTTCTGCTTCCTGAATGATTGCGTGCTGGGCATCTCGGAGTGGCTGGCGGCCGGGCTGGGCCGGATCGTCTACCTGGATATCGATGCGCATCATGGCGATGGCGTGCAGGACGCGTTCCATGACGACGACCGGGTGTTCACCCTCTCCGTGCATGAGGCCGGGCGGTGGCCGCATACCGGGCTGGCGGAAGACCGGGCAGGCGGCCTGGCGCGAAACTTCCCGGTGCCGCAGGGCTTCAACGACAGCGAGATGCGCTGGCTGCTGCACGAGGCGATCCTGCCGCTGATCGAGCGGTTCCAGCCCCAGGCGATCATGCTGCAGGCAGGGGCGGATGCGCTGGAGGAGGACCCGCTGGCGAAGCTGTCCCTCTCCAACAACGCGCATTTCCAGGTGGTGCGCGCGGTGATGGGGCTGGCGCCGCGGCTGGTGGTGACCGGGGGCGGGGGCTACAATCCGTTCTCGGCCGGGCGCTGCTGGGCGGGAATCTGGGCGACGCTGAACGGGATCGAGATTCCGGATCGGGCGACTCCAGAGGCTTCGGCGGTGCTGGGCGAATTGCACTATGCTCGTGTGGCCGGGCGACGGCCGCCGGCGCATTGGCTGGAAACGCTGCGCGATGCGCCGCGCGAGGGCCTGGTGCGCGAGGAGATCAGGCGGCTGGCTGCGCTGGCGTTGGAGGAGTTCGCATGATGGTACGTCGAGGGCTGTTGCTGGGCCTGGGGGCCCTGATGGTGCCGCAGGTGGCGGCCGCACAGGACGGGCCGCAGCCCGAGTTGCGCAAGGAACGGCTGAGCATCGTGACCGGGCGCGGCAAGACGTACTACTTCATGGTGGAGATGGCGCTGGAGCCGGCGCAGCAATCGATCGGGCTGATGTTCCGCCAGCGTGTGCCGGCGGATGGCGGGATGCTGTTCGACTGGGGCAAGGAACGCCGTTCCCAGATGTGGATGCGCAACACCATCGTGAGCCTGGACATGGTGTTCATCGCGCAGGACGGCCGCATCAAGACCATCGCCGAGCGGACGGTGCCGCAGAGCCTGGCCATCGTGGACAGCATGGTGCCGGTGCGCGCGACCCTGGAGGTGGCTGCGGGAACCTGCGAGCGGCTGGATATCCGGGTAGGGGACCGCGTTTCGCACACCATCTTCATGGTGCCCGGCGGCTGAATGCTTGCGCTGGGCGGGTCTCGCGCCTAGCTTCCGGCCCGTTCTGGGAACGGGGCGTGGCGCAGCCTGGTAGCGCGCGTGTTTTGGGTACACGAGGCCGCCGGTTCGAGTCCGGCCGCCCCGACCAGATCGAGTTTGTGACGAGGAGTGGCCATGCGGGCGCGCATCTACCAGATCCCCAAGAATGCCATGCAGTCCGGCAAGGCGAAGACCGATGACTGGGTGCTGGAGTTCGAGCCGGCCGAGGCACGCCGGGCGGACCCACTGATGGGCTGGATCGGCAGCGCCGACACCCAGGCCCAGGTGAAGCTGGTGTTCCAGAGCCGCGAGGACGCGGTGGCCTATGCGCAGCGCGAGGGCATTGCGCATGTGGTGGAACTGCCGAAGGCGCAGGTGATCAAGCCCAAGGCCTATAGCGACAATTTCCGCGCCGGCCGGGCGGAGAACTGGACGCACTGACGGTGGCGGCGGCGGGAGCGCTGGCCTGCCGCGATCTGCGCAAGACTTTCGGCGGCGCCGTGCGGGCGCTGGACGGCGTCTCCCTCGACATCGCCGCGGGCGCATTCTTCACGCTGCTCGGCCCCTCCGGCTGCGGCAAGACAACGCTGCTGCGGGCGATCGCGGGGTTCGAGCCGCAGGAATCCGGCACGATCACGCTGGGCGGGATGGCGCTGGACGGGCTGCCGCCGCACCGACGGCCGGTCAACACGGTGTTCCAGAGCTATGCCGTGTTCCCGCACATGACCGTGGCGGAAAACGTGGCCTTCGCACTGCAGATGCAGAAGCGGTCGCGCGCGGAGATTGCCGCGCGGGTGGAGGAGATGCTGGCGCTGGTGCGGCTTGCCGGCCTGGGCGGGCGCAAGCCCAACCAGCTGTCCGGCGGGCAGCAGCAGCGCGTGGCGCTGGCCCGGGCGCTGGCGGCCTCGCCCCGGTTGCTGCTGCTGGACGAGCCGCTGTCGGCGCTGGACCTGAAGCTGCGCAACGAGATGCGGCTGGAACTGAAGCGGCTGCAGGCGGCAACCGGCATCACCTTCGTGTTCGTCACGCACGACCAGCACGAGGCGCTGAGCCTGTCGGACCGGATCGCGGTGATGCGGGCGGGCAAGGTGGAACAGGTGGGCACCCCGGCCGAGGTGTATGAACGGCCGGCGAGCCGGTTCGTGGCCGATTTCGTCGGCGAGGCGAACCTGCTGCCGGCACGGCGGGTGGGCGCGCGCCGATTCGCCGTGGCGGGCGGCGAGCTGGAAGCCGCGGAGGATGGGCCGGAGGCGGCAACGCTGGTGCTGCGGCCGGAGCGGGCAATGATGGCGCCGGATGGCCCCGGCCTGGCCGGAACGGTGGCGCAGCTGGTGTATGACGGGGCCGATTCGACCTACCATGTGGCCTTGGCGGACGGGCTTGTGGTGCGGGTGCGGGTGGGCAACCGCGATGGCCGCCGCTTCGAACAGGGTGCGGCAGTGCGTGTTTCGGCAGACCCGGCGGCGCTGCGTGTGGTGACGTCGTGACCGCGTACGAGGACAGCCACTACGCCCGCACCGTGGACACCGCGCAGCGCTACCCGGCGCTGGATGGGGAGGTGCAGGCCGAGGTGTGCGTGATCGGCGGCGGCATGGCCGGCCTGGCCACCGCACTCGATCTCGCCGAACGCGGGCGCAGCGTGGTGCTGCTGGAACGCAAGCGCGTCGGCTGGGGCGCCTCCGGCCGCAATGGCGGCTTCGTGGTGCCCGGCTACCCCACGCGGGTGGAAGACCTGGTGGCCCAGGTGGGGCTGCCGGATGCGCGCGACCTCTATGGCCTGACGCTTCAGGCCCTGCTGCTGATCCGCCGGCGCATCGCCCAGTACGGCATCGACGTGGGGGAGATGGTCGATGGCCGGCTGATCTTCGCCATGGCCGAGGATGACGGCGAAATGGCCCGCTATGCCGATTTCATGGCCCGCGACTTCGGCCGCGACCTGATCGTGTGGTCACGGCAGACCGTGCGCGAAACCCTGGCCACCACGCGCTATTCCGATGGCATCCTGGACAGGGCCGCCCTCAGCCTCAACCCGCTGAAATTCACCCGCGGCACGGCCGCCGCCGCCGCCCGGCTGGGGGCACGGCTGCATGAGGAAAGCCCGGCCACGGGCCTGTCCCGCCAGGGCGGGCGGCAGGTGGTGCGCACGCCGCGCGGGCGGGTGGTGTGCGACCAGGTGGTGATGGCCGGCGGCGGCTATGTCGGGCTGCTGGACTGGAAGGTGGCGATGGCCACCATTCCGGTGCCGACCTACACCATGGTGACGGAGCCGCTCGGCGAGAACCTGGCGCGAGTGATCGGCACCAAGATCTCGCTGGCCGACCGCAGCTTCGCCACCAACTACTACCGGCCGCTGGAGGATGGGCGCCTGCTCTGGGGCGGCCGCGTGGCGGCGTTCAAGCCCAGCCATGCCTGGCTCACGGAATCCCTGCGGCGGGACATGGCGTGGTTCTACCCGGACCTCGACAAGGTCAAGGTCGAGGTCGCCTGGGGCGGGATGATGCCGTACCTGCGCCATCGCATGCCGATGATCGGCGCGATCGGGGCCGGCCGCTGGGTGGCGACGGGGTTCGGCGGGCTGGGGATGGGGATCACCACCATGGCCGGCACCCTGCTGGCGTCGGCCATCACCGAAGGCGATACGCGCTGGCAGATGTTCCGCCGCTTCGGGCTGCCCTTCGCGGGCGGGCCCCTGGGGCGGGCGCCGGCGCAGATGATCTACTGGAAGCATAAATGGGCGGCGGCCTTGGCGCGGCCGAAGTAAGCAAGCGCGTTCTTTTTTGAAAAAAAGAACCAAAAAACCTTCATTCGTTTGCGCCGGAGCGAACCCCGGCGCAAACGGATGACGTCGTTCTTCAGCCCACCGGCATCGTCTGCGCCATCGGGGGCAGGGCGACGACCTTCTCGTACCAGGCGGTCAGCTTGGGGTGGCCAGGGCGCCAGGGCTCATGCGGGAAGCGGAAATCCAGGTAGCCCAGCGCGCAGGCAACGGTGATCTCACCGTAGGTGGCGAGGTGGCCCAGCGTGTCGGCTTCGGCTTCCAGCGCGTCCAGCGAGCGGACAACCTTGCCCTTCTGCTGCTCGATCCAGGTGGTGCGGCCTTCATCCTGCGGCAGGGCGAGTTCGCGGCGGCGCGGCTGGCTGGCATCCATGATGCCGTCGCCCAGGGCAGCCAGGCGCAGGGCGTTCCAGCGGGCCGGGCCAGGGGCCGGGAAGGTGCCGGGGCCGGTGCCGAGGCTGTCCACGTATTCGCAGATCACCGGGCTGTCATACAGCGCCATGCCGTCATCGGTGACCAGGGAGGGCACCTTGGAGAGCGGGTTCATCACCAACAGCGCGGGGTCGGTGGTGCCGATCTTGGCCTTTTCGATGCGGCTGTCGACACCGCGGGCGATGGCAACCGCCATGACCTTGCGGACATAGGGGCTGGCGGCAGAGAAGGCGAGTTTCATGGGCGTTTCCTGGTTGGTTCGCGGGGCGACTGTGCGGCGGCGGGCGCGGTCAGGCAAGCAGGGCGGCGGCTTCCGCTGCACCGAGGGGCGCAGGGCGGCCAAGGGTAGGGGCGAGGGTGATGGGGGCTGCGGTGGCGCAGGCCTGCAGGATGGCGTCCATCACCTCCAGCACGTGCAAGGCGAGATGGGCGGAACTGCGGTGCGGGGTGCCGGCCCGAACGGAGGCGGCGAGGTCGGCGATGCCCAGCGCGCGGTAGTTGGCCTGGTCCGGCCGTTCCGCGGGCCAGTGCGCGCCGCGATAGTTGTTGGCGCCAAAGGGCATGGCGTGGCTCTCCTGCGCCTGCCAGGGGCCGTCGCGGTCCGACACTTCGGGGGTGCCACCGAACCAGTTGGGATCCGGCACGCGCAGCGAGCCTTCGGTCCCATACAGCTCGATCGGCGGGTGGCCGTTCTTCCAGATATCCCAGCTGGCCATGAGGGTCAGTTGCGGGCCGGCGGCGAAATCCAGCAGGGCGGTCACGTGGGTGAGGGTTTCCACCTTGATGCGCTGGCCATGGCGAGGCCCCGGAGCGGTGACGTGTCGCTCGGCCAGGCCGATCTGCCCATGGGCCTGAACGCGGGCGACGGGGCCAAGCAGGTTCACCAGCGCGGTGAGGTAGTAGGGGCCGAGATCCAGCACCGGACCACCGCCGGGCTTGAAGAAGAATTCCGGGTCCGGGTGCCAGTGCTCCATGCCGTGCGACAGCACCATCGCGGTGCCGCCGAGAACGCGGCCGATGCGGCCGGAGTCGATGATCTGCCGGCAGAGCTGGTGGCCGCCGCCCAGGAACGTATCCGGCGCGCAGCCCAGCGCGAGGCCGTTGCTCCCGGCCAGGCTGATCAGGCGCTGTGCATCCGCCACGGAAACCGTGAGGGGTTTCTCGGAATAGACGTGCTTGCCGGCTTCCAGCGCGGCCTGGGTCAGCGCGGCGTGGTCGTTGGGCGGCGTGAGGTTCACGACGATGTCGATATCCTCCCGGGCCAGAAGCTCTGCCACCGTGACGGCGGGCAGGCCGAGCGGCTCGGCGGCGCGCTGGGCGCTGGCCAGGGTGCGGCTGGCGCAGGCGCGCAGTTCCAGCCCGGCAAACAGCTTCATGTTGCGAAGGTAGATGCCGGAGATGTTGCCGCAGCCGAGGATGCCGACACCGAGGGTGCGCGCTGCCATGGCATGTTCCTTCCTGCTTGACCCGGCCGTGCGGGGACCGCAAGGGTAGGGGGCAAAACGAAACGCACCAAGGGAGGGCGTGATGGAGCTTTCGGCCCAGCAGATCGAGGCATTCCACCGCGAGGGCTACCTGTTCCTGCCGGAGCTGTTCACCCCGGAGGAGGTGGCGGTTCTGCGCGACGAGGCAGAGGCGATCTACGCCGCGAACCGGCCGGAGATCTGGCGCGAGAAATCGGGCGCGCCCCGCACGGCCTTCGCCGCGCACCAGTACAACGAGGCCTTCGGGCTGCTGGGGCGCCACCCGCGCATGATCAGCCCGATCGAGCAGGTGTTCGGCGAGAAGCTGTACATGCACCAGTTCAAGATCAACGCGAAGTCGGCCTTCACCGGGGACGTGTGGCAGTGGCACCAGGATTACGGCACCTGGGCACGTGATGACGGCATGCCGGAGCCACGGGCCATGAATATCGCGGTGTTCCTGGACGAGGTGATGCACATCAACGGCCCGCTGATGCTGGTGCCGCGCAGCCACACCCACGGCACGCTCGCCGCCGGGCACGACAAGAGCACCACCTCCTACCCGCTCTGGACGCTGGACGAGGCGACCGTGACGAAGCTGGTCGCCGAGGGCGGGATCGTGACGCCCGTGGGCAAGCCGGGCGGGCTGCTGATGTTCCACGGCAACCTGGTGCACGGCTCGGCCGGCAACATCACGCCGTATCCGCGCAAGATCGTGTACCTGACGCTGAACGCGTGTTCCAACTACATCCGCACGCCAACCCGGGCGGAATACATCGCGCACCGGGATTTCACGCCGATCGAGCCGTGCGAGGACGGGGCTTTGTTAGCTTATGCGCAGAAGGCGCAAGCCAAGGCAGCGTAAGAATGTTCTTTTTTGAAAAAAAGAACCAAAAAACTTTTATTCTCTTGCGCCCGCGCTAGGTGCCCAGCGCGGGTGCAAGCGAATGAAGTCTTTTTGCTTCTTTTTCTTCAGAAAAAGAAGAGCCTTGCTTAAAGGAGTCTCCACTTGAATCTCCATGCCCTGCTCGCCGCCCGCGAGACACCGGTGCGCGTCGGCCTCATCGGCGCCGGCAAGTTCGGCTCCATGTTTCTGGCCCAGGTGCCCCACATCGCGAACCTGGAGGTGGCGGCGATTGCCGACCTCGATCCAGACCGGGCCCGGGCGGCGGTGCGCGCTGTGGGCTGGGACGAGGCGCGCGTGGCGGCGACACGGTTTGTGGACAGTGGGGCGGCCCTGATCGGGATGGATGGGGTGGAGGTGGTGGTGGAGGCCACCGGCAGCCCTGCAGCGGGGATCGCGCATGCCCGCGCGGCGATCGCGGCCGGGAAGCACATCGTGATGGTGAACGTGGAGGCCGATGTGCTGGCCGGGCCGCTGCTGGCGGCGGAGGCGCGGGCGGCGGGCGTGGTCTATTCCATGGCCTATGGCGACCAGCCGGCGCTGGTGGCGGAGCTGGTGGATTGGGCGCGGGCGAGCGGGTTCCGCGTGGTGGCGGCGGGCAAGGGCACGAAGTATCTGCCGGCCTATCACGAGGTCACGCCGGACGATGTCTGGAGCCATTACGGCCTGACGCCGGAGGCGGCGAAGGCGGCGGGGATGAACCCGCAGATGTTCAATTCGTTCCTGGACGGCACGAAGTCCGCGATCGAGATGGCGGCGATCGCCAATGCCTGCGGGCTGGATGTTCCCAGTGCCGGCCTCGCCTTTCCGCCCTGCGGGGTGGACGATTTGCCGCATGTGCTGCGGCCGCGCGCGGCGGGCGGGGCGCTGGAGCGCGCGGGGATCGCGGAAGTGGTCTCCTGCCTGGAGCGGGATGGGCGGCCGGTGTTTCGCGACCTGCGCTGGGGCGTCTACGTGGTGTTCGAAGCGCCGACGGACTACGCCGCCGCCTGCTTCGCGCAGTATGGCCTGAAGACCGATGCCTCCGGCCGGTATGCCGCGATGTACAAGCCCTATCACCTGATCGGGCTGGAGCTTTCCGTCTCCGTGCTGTCGGCGGCTTTGCGCGGCGAGCCGACGGGGCAGTCCCGCGAATTCCGTGCCGATGTGGTGGCGGTCGCCAAGCGGGATCTGCGCCAGGGCGAGATGCTGGATGGCGAGGGCGGCTACACCGTGTGGGGCCGCGCGATGCCGGCGGTGGACAGCCTTCGGGCCGGCGCATTGCCGATCGGCCTGGCGCATCGCGTGGCGCTGCGGCGCGGCGTGGCCCGGGGCGCCGTGCTCACCTGGGATGACGTGGCGGCGATGGATGGGCCGGCGGTGCAGGTTCGGCGCGAGATGGAGCGGCAGCTCGGGCCTGCCCAATGACGATGCGATAGCATTCCGTCACCAAATCGTCGTTGACATGACGGCGATCCGCGATGGACGTTTTGCGACGAAGAAAATTTCGGTGCAACGGCGCCAGCGATGCGAGCGGAAAAGGGTGACAATATGACTGGATTTTCCCGGCTTGGTGCGGGCCTTGGGCGGCGTGGGCTGTTGCAGGGGGCCGGCGGACTGGGCCTGGCCGGGATGGGCGGCGCCTCCGCGCTGGCGCAGGGCAGGACCTGGGCCGACATGCCGAAGAGCAAGGTCGATAAGCTGAACTTCGTCGTCTGGACCTATGGCGACATCTATTCGAAGCTCGGTGCGAAGTTCAAGGATGACTGGGGCGTTTCGATCGACACCACCATCTCCTCCTTCAACGATCATCCGGCCAAGCTGCTGTCGATGTACGCGGGCGGCGAGACGATCGATGTTTCGCAGTCTGCCCCCTACACCTTCCCGAACTTCATCTCGCAGGGCCTGGTGGAGCCGCTGGACGGGCTGCCCGGCGCGGCCGAGTACGTGGCCGACATGACCGACATGATGAAGACGGTGGCGATTCAGAACGGCAAGCTGATGGGGCTGCCGTATTTCTCCGCCACCTGGGTGTGGAACTACTTCGAGCCGCTGCTGGAGAAGGCGAAGTTCGAGCCGTTCAAGACCTATGACGAGCTGCTGGACCAGGCGCGCAAGGCCAAGCGCGACAAGATTTCGGAATACCCGCTGTTCTGGGTGGCCGGCGTGGGGCTGGAGCAGCTGCCGGGCACCTGGATCCAGATGACCTGGAACCGCGGCGGCGTGTTCTTCGACAAGCAGGGCAACCACCAGCTGGGCGCCGGCTCGATCGCGCGCGAGACGCTGAAGTTCTGGGTTCAGACCTTTACCGAGGGCCTGTCGGATCCGGAATCGCTGAAGCAGCAGTTCGGCGGCTCGGCCAAGGCGTTCAGCGCCGGGACCAATCTGTATCGCGGCCCCAACCACCACTACACGCTGCAGATCGCGAACGACCCGACGCAGTCGCCCACCGCCGGCAAGACCAAGGTGATGGACAGCCCGGGCGACGGCCGCACCATCGGCACCGCGCATCTGTATTTCCTCACCACGGCCAACCGGAACAAGGAATGGGCGTGGAAGCTGCTGCAATACCTCGGTGGTCGCACCAAGGATGGGCAGTATTTCCAGGCGGGCAACCTGGCGCGTGACGCGATGCTGGGCTCCGGCTTCAAGTCTGTGATGGCCAGCGACACCATCACCAAGGGCTGGGCGCCCTATGGCGACGTGCCGAAGATCCTCGAGATCTGGAACAAGACCACCTATATCGGCGAGGTCGTGAATTCGATGTCCAAGCCGTGGCACTTCGCCTGGAGCGACCGCCTGAACATCGAGGTGTCGAAGGCGCTGACCGGGCAGATTACCGCCGATGCCTGCTGCGACAATCTGATCGCGGCGATCCGCCAGGTGCAGCGCGGCTGATCCGGCCGCCATGCGCTCCACAGTGAAGGACGTGCGCGGGGGCAGTGCTCCCGCGCATCGGTTCGGGCGTGAGTTGTCGCCCGGGCTGCTCGGCTTCGTGATGAACGTGCCCACGCTGCTGGTTCTGGCGCTGGTGCTGGCCTACCCGATCTACTACGCCGGCTACCTCTCCCTGCACCGCGTCTCCTTGCCGCAACTGCGCTCGGGCGTGTTTCCCTTCGTGGGGCTGGACAACTACGAACGGGTGCTGACCGACCCGTTGTTCCTGCTGTCGCTTGGCAACACGCTCGTGTTCACCGCCATCACGGTGGTGGTGGAGGTGGCGGCGGCGGTGGCGATCGCCATCCTGATCAGCCAGCAGGATATCTGGACCAGCCGGGTGACCCGGTTCCTGATCCTGCTGCCCTATGCGGTGCCGCCGATCGCGAACGGCCTGATCTGGTCGTTCATGTACAACTTCAAGCAGGGCTTCCTGAACCGGCTGCTGTTCTCGGCCGGGCTGATCGATACGCCGATCAACTGGGCCGGCGATGCCGATACTGCGCTGCTGGCGGTGACGGTGCCGTATATCTGGCGCACGCTGCCGTTTGCCGTGTTGCTGGTGCATGCGGCGTTGCAGGGGATCAGCAAGGAGCTCTACGAGGCGGCGTCGGTGGATGGTGCGGGGGGATGGCACCGTTTCGTGCACATCACCCTGCCGATGCTGATGCCGGTGATCGTGGTGTTGCTGGTGCTGCGCACCTCGTTTTCGGTGGCCGTGTTCGACGAGATCCTGGCGGTAACGCAGGGCGGGCCAGGCGATGCGACCTGGGTGGCGAGTTGGTACAGCTACAAGAAGGGCTTCGCGCCGCCGTTCGACATTGGCGGGGGTGCTGCTTCGGCCTTCATTCTGGCGCTGATCGTGGCCGCACTCGCGCTGCTCTACGTCAAGCTGCTGTACCGGCGGGTGGACTAGGCCGATGCGCAAGCCCCTTTGGCAGAAGGCCCTGCTGCACCTGGCGAATGTGGTGGTGATCGGCTTCATCCTGCTGCCGTTGATCGCGGTGGTGATCGGCTCGCTGCAGGCGGAGCGCAGCCTGGCGGGCGATACGCGGGCGGTGATCCCGGGGCCGATCACCTTCGACAATTTCCGCGTGATCATCAGCCAGGGCGAGCAGCGCGGGCAGGTGTTCGAACTGGCAACCTACCTGCCGGACAACGTGAAGAAGATCTACCACGCGTTGTGGAACTCGACCGTGATCAGCGTATCGGTGACGGTGCTGACGCTGATCTTTGCCTCGCTGTCGGCCTATACCATCGTGAAGCTGCGCCTGCGCTGGGCGGCGTGGCTGCTGAGCGTGAACGTGTTCGCGCGCTTCGTGCCGGTGATCGTGCTGATGATCCCGCTGTATGTGGTGTTCCGCAAGCTGGGCATGCTGAACTCGGTCTGGGGCGTGATCATTGCCTTGACCGGGTTCCTGCTGCCGTACGGCATCCTGATCCTGGTGCCGTATTTCGCCTCCATCCCGAAGGAACTGGACGAGGCAGCGCGGATCGACGGCTGCACGCGGTTCTCGGCGTTCCTGCGGATCACCCTGCCCTTGTCGACGCCGGCTTTGGCGAGCTACGGCGCGATCGTGTTCATCGTGGCGTGGAACGACCTGCTGGTGCCGCTGATCCTGAACAACCGGGCGGAGTTCATGACACTCCCGGTGGTGATCGCCAGCCTGGTGGGTGACACGTTCGTGGTGTTCAACCTGCTGATGGCGATCTGTCTGGTGGCGCTGCTGCCCTCCGTGCTGTTGGTGATGCTGCTGCGCAAGTTCGTGGTGGAAGGGCTCACCGCCGGTGGGGTGAAGGGGTAGTACAGCATTCGGGGGCGGGCCTTGCGGCCCGCCCCCGTTTGCATCGCGATGAGCTTATGGCTCAGGCGAGGTCGTAGCGGTCCAGGTTCATCACCTTGGTCCAGGCCTTGGCGAAGTCGGCCGCGAACTTCTGCTTCGCGTCGCTCTGGGCATAGACCTCCGACAGGGCGCGCAGCTGGGAGTTGCTGCCGAAGACGAGGTCGGCGCGGGTGGCCGTCCACTTCACGGCGCCGCTGGCACGGTCGCGGCCCTCGAACATGTCCTGCGCCTCGGAAGTGGCCTTCCAGGTGGTGGAGATGTCCAGCACGTTGGCGAAGAAGTCGGTGGTCAGCACGCCCGGCGTGGCGGTGAAGGCGCCGTGCTTGCTGCCGCCGGCATTGGCGCCGAGGACGCGCAGGCCGCCGACGAGGGCTGTCATCTCAGGCGCGGTCAGCTTCATCAGCTGGGCGCGATCGATGAGCAGGGCCTCGGCCGGGCCGGAGGCGGACGAGCTCTGCCAGTTGCGGAAGCCATCGGCCTTCGGTTCCAGGGCGGCGAAGGATTCCACATCCGTCTGGGCCTGGGTGGCGTCGGTGCGGCCGGGGGTGAAGGCGACATCCACCGGGGTGCCGGCATCCTTGGCGGCCTTCTCGACCGCGGCGCTGCCGCCGAGGACGATCAGGTCGGCCAGCGAGACCTTCTTGCCGCCGGTGGCCGACGCGTTGAAGGCGGACTGGATGGCTTCCAGCTTCGCGATCACCGCGGCGAGCTGCGCCGGCTGGTTCACTTCCCAATCCTTCTGCGGGGCCAGGCGAATGCGGGCACCATTGGCGCCGCCGCGCTTGTCCGAGTTGCGGAAGGTGGCGGCCGAGGCCCAGGCGGTGGAGACCAGCTGGGAGACGGTGAGGCCAGAGGCGAGGATGGTGGCCTTGAGGCCGGCGATGTCCTTCGCGTCGATCAGGGCGTGATCAACGGCGGGGACGTTGTCCTGCCAGATCAGCGCCTCGCTGGGGGCGAGCGCGCCGAGGTAGCGGGACATCGGCCCCATGTCGCGGTGGGTCAGCTTGAACCAGGCGCGGGCGAAGGCGTCGGCGAACTGCTCGGGGTTCTCGTGGAAGCGCTTGGAGATCGGGCCGTAGGCAGGGTCCATGCGCAGCGCCATGTCTGCCGTGG
>JAIXTK010000490.1 GCA_027483995.1 Acetobacteraceae bacterium | reverse complement strand
GGCGCTGGCGGCCATGAGGGCGGCGCGCAGGCGGTTGGGATAGGGGAGGATCAGCGCCAGGGCGTTGCGGAGCAGGCGTTCGTGCCAGGGGCGTTGGTAGGTGTCCTCGATGTAGTGCCGGGCGTGGTCGACCAGGTGCATGTAGTTCACGCCCGAGGGGCAGGTGCTCATGCAGGAGAGGCAGGAGAGGCAGCGGTCGACGTGGCGGACGACTTCCTCTGTGGCCGGGCGGCCGGATTCCAGCATGTCCTTGATGAGGTAGATGCGGCCGCGGGGGGAATCGAGCTCGTCGCCCAGGAGGACGAAGGTGGGGCAGGTGGCGGTGCAGAAGCCGCAATGGACGCAGGTGCGGAGCTGCTTGTTGGATTCCGCGGTGTCGGGGTCGCGGAGCTGGGCTTCGGAGAAGGTGGTTTGCATGGGCTAGGCCTGGTTGGTGGAGTGGGAGGAAGGGAGATTCACCACGGAGGCACAGAGTGCGCGGAGACGGCACGGAGAAGTGGGCTTCCGTGACTGCTCCGTGCCCTCCGTGTCTCTGTGGTGAGCCTTGCTTCGCTGAGGCTGCGGCGCCGGAACCATGATGCTTACTCCCCTGCCCGCATGCGGCCTGGGTTGAGGATGCCCTTGGGGTCGAAGGCGGATTTGACGCGGGCGGCGATGGTGGAGAGGGCGGCGGGTTCCGGGGGGATGACGGCGACGGCGGCGCGCAGGGTTTCCGGGGCGCGGAACAGGGTGTGAGTGCCGCCATGGGCCTTTGCGGTGGCGGCGACGGCGTTGTGCGCCTCGGTGGTGGCGGGGCCGGCGATCCAGACCAGGCCGCCGCCCCAATCGAGGAACCAGGCGGCGCCGAAGGCTTGTTCGAGGCTGGCGGCGACCTGCGGCCCGCGGGAGGGGCGGACCGAGACGCGCCAGAGGGCGCCTGGCATGGCGGCGAAGGGGGCGCAGTCGCGGATGGCGGTCCAGGCGAGGCGGGATTGGGCGTCGTCCAGGACTTCGACGGGGCCGAAGGGGGCGAGGTCGGTGCGCAGGCGATCGGAGCGGTAGGCGATGGAGGGGGCGAAATCCTCCAGGCGGACGAGGGTGGCCGGGGTTTGGCCGAGGCCGGGGATGAAGCTGGCCTGGGCGGCGGGGAGGTGGGCGGCGCCGGAGACGGCGTAGGGCGAGCCGAGGGCGGCGGAGAGGGCGGCGACGGCCTGTTCCGGGACGAGGTTGCGCAGGACGAGGGTGGCGCGCTGCTCCGGGGCGGGGGCGACCTTCAGGGTGATCTCGGTGAGGACGGCGAGCGTGCCGTGGCTGCCGGTGAGGAGCTTGCAGAGATCCAGGCCGGTGACGTTTTTCAGCACGCGGCCGCCGGAGCGGATGGATTCGCCGGTGCCGTTGACGGCGCGCACGCCCATGACGTGGTCGCGCATGGCGCCCCAGGCGACGCGGCGGGGGCCGGAGAGGTTGCTGGCGACGATGCCGCCGAGGGTCTGGGGCCGGACCTGGCCGAACAGGGAAGTGAAATCAGGGGGTTCGGCGACGAGGTGCTGGCCCTTGGCAGCGACTTCGGCCTCGATCTCGGCCAGCGTGGTGCCGGCGCGGGCGGAGATGATGAGCTCGCTGGGCGAGTAGAGGGTGATGCCGGTGAGGCCAGCGGTAGACAGGGTGCGGGCGGCCTGGACGGGGCGAAGCAGGCCCGCCTTGCTGTTGCGGCCGGCGATGGCGAGCGGCTCGGCGGCGTCGTGGGCCTGTTGGATCGCCTCGATGACGCCCTGTTCGGTGGTGGGGGTCATGCGGAGTGGCCTGAATTCTTCAGCATGCGGGTGCTTCTACCCCTCACCCAACCCTCTCCCCCAAGGGGAGAGGGCTTTTGCTGCGTTGCGGTGCTGCGTGTCATTCCGCGGCGAGGCCCTTCAGGGGGAAGACCTTGTTGGCGTTGAGGAGCCAGCCGGGGTCGAAGGCGGATTTGATGCGGCGCTGCTGGTCGAGTTCGGTTTCGGTGAACTGGACGGTCATGAGGTCGCGTTTTTCCACGCCGACGCCGTGTTCGCCGGTGAGGCAGCCGCCGACCTCGACGCAGAGGGTGAGGATGTCGGCGCCGAATTTCTCCGCCTTGGCGAAGCTGGCGGGGTCGTTGGCGTCGAACATGATCAGCGGGTGGAGGTTGCCGTCACCGGCGTGGAAGATGTTGGCGACCTGGAGGTTGTAGTCGGCGGACATCTCGCCGATGCGGCGGAGCACGTGGGGGAGCTGGCTGGTGGGGATGGTGCCGTCCATGCACATGTAGTCCGGGCTGATGCGGCCGACGGCGCCGAAGGCGCCCTTGCGGCCCTTCCAGATGGCCAGCGATTCCTCGGCGCTGGTGGAGACCTTGAGGCTGATCGGGTCGTGCTGGGCGCAGATGGCTTTCAGGCGGTCGAGGAGGAAATCCTGTTCGGCGATGCTGCCTTCGACTTCGATGATGAGCATGGCTTCGGCATCGAGCGGGTAGCCGGCGTTGGCGAAGGCCTCGCAGGCATGGATGCAGGGCTTGTCCATGAACTCCAGCGCCACGGGGATGATGCCGGAGCCGATGATGCTGTCGACGCAGGCGCCGGCGACCTCGTTGCTGCGGAAGGCGGCGAGCATGGCGCGGGCGCCCTCGGCGGCGCGGAGGATGCGGACGGTGACCTCGGTGACGATGGCGAGCTGGCCCTCGCTGCCGGTGAGCAGGCCGAGCCAGTCGTAGCCGGCGGCATCGAGATGGGCGCCGCCGATCTCCAAAATCTCGCCCTCCACCGTGACGAGCTTGAGGCCGAGGAGGTTGTTGGCGGTGACGCCGTAGCGCAGGCAGTGGGCGCCGCCGGAGTTCATGTTGACGTTGCCGCCGATCATGCAGGCAAGCTGGCTGGAGGGGTCAGGCGCGTAGAAGAAGCCCTGCCCCGCCACGGCTTGCGTGATGCCGATATTGGTGACGCCGGCCTGCACGACGGCGAGGCGGTCGGCGTAGTCGATCTCGGTGATGCGGTTCATGCGCATGAGGCCGAGCACGACCGAGTCGGCCATGGGCAGCGCGCCGCCGGAGAGCGAGGTGCCGGCGCCGCGCGGGACAACGCGCACGCCTTCGCGGTGGCAGAACGCCATGATCGCGGCGACCTGCTCCGTGGTGGAGGGCAGGGCCACGGCGAGCGGGACCTCGCGGTAGGCGGAGAGCCCGTCGGTTTCGTAGGGCTTGAGGCGCAGGGCGTCGCCGATGACGGCGTCGTCGGGCAGGAGGGCGCGCAGGCCGGCGACGATCTCATCGCGGCGGGCGAGGATGTCGGGCTTGGGGGCGGGCTGGGGGAGCATGGCGGCCTCTGGCGAGAAGGGCGCAATGTGAGGGCATGCACCCGGCGGGGCAAGGGTGCCAGCAACGAAAGCGCCCTGGAGCGAGGCCCCAGGGCGCAATCAGACCGGCGAAATCAAACCAGCGTAATCAGGCCAGGAAGACGGCCGCCGCTGTTAGCCCTGGCGGGCCTTCATGCGGGGGTTCTTCTTGTTGATGACGTAGACGCGGCCATGGCGGCGCACCACGCGGCAGTTCTTGTCGCGCACCTTGGCGGAACGGAGGCTGTTGCGGACTTTCATGGGAAGCGGCCTTCAACGCCCGCAAGGGGCATGGGTCAAGGGGCGTGGATACAGAGCGGCGCGAAGTAGAGGGGCGGGGGCGTTGTGTCAAGCCGCGGAGGTCGATTCAGCCGATCGCCGCGCCGCCGATGGCGTGCCAGCGCATCATGCGGATGCGGCCGGAATGCATCAGGCGGATGCGGCGTGTCCAGAGCTCGGCCTGGGCGACGACGGCGGCGGCGCGGTCATGCGCCGGGCGGTCGCGCGCCATCTGGCGGACAAGGTGACGCCAGCCGAGGACGGCCAGGCGCATGTGGCGGGCGGAGACATCCTCGGCCACGCGCACGTCGAAGCCCAGGCGGGAGAGGCCGCGGCTGATCGCCTCGGGCTGGGGCAGGATGGGCGCCCTGCCCTCCAGCCGGCACCAGGTGGCGATGGCGGGGTCGGCGGGGTCCAGCGGTTCCTGGGCCACGGTTTCGACCAGGACGATCTGGCCGTGCGGCTTGAGGGACTCGGCGATGGCGGCGAGGACGGGAGGGACGGCGGCGTCGCGGATGGCATCCAGCGCCAGGGCGTGGTGGCTGGCGCGCGGGGTGAAGGCGGGGGCGTGGCGGTTCCAGCCGGTGACGGAGGCGCGCTTGGCCATGGCGGCGCCGGCCCGCTGGATGCGGCGGGCGGCGATGGCGGCGAGATCGGGGTCTGCCTCATGCCCGTTGACCCAGACGCCCAGCTCGGTGGCGAGGAACTGGGCGGGGCCGCCGGGGCCGGTGCCGAGCAGGAGCAGGGAGGAGGCGGCGGAGAGGCCGATGGGGGCGGCCAGGCGCAGGATCTCTGGCCCGCCGCCGGGGCAGAGGAAGCCGGTGCCCCACAGCTCTTCCTCGATGGCCAGCCGGGCGGGTGGCCAGAGGGAGGGGGCGGAGTGGGCCGCGGGTGGGGCGATGATGTCGGGCGAGGCGGCCGGAGCCTCCGTGACGGAGACGGGCGTGCTCTGGCCTTCCCCGCCATGACGCAGGCGCACCAGCCAATTGCGCAGCGCGGAGAGGTGCATGAAGGGGTCCCAGGCTTAACGGGGAGAAGCTGACAAGCGCGCGTGAACAAAGCATTTATGGTCCCTGCCCCGGCCTGTGCGCGCCGCCGCCTTGACGGAACGTGTGGGCGGGCCGATGTGGCGCGCAGCAGCGGGAGACGGGATCATGGCGGACGCACCGCAGGGTTCGGGGCGAGGGACGGGATTCGGGCTGCTCGGGTTCCTGATGATGTGTTTCGGCGTGCTCGGGCTGACCGGGCTGCTGGCGGCGCATGTGGCGCCGTTGCCGCTGGACCGGGCGCTGCAGCGCGAGGTGCTGCTGGACGAGGCGCTGGTGGCCGGCCGGGCCGGCAATGCCGCGGCGCTGGAGGCATTGCGGGTGAAGCTGGGGGACAGCGCCCAGGCGATCCTGCCGGCGGGGGCGGATTTCGAGGCGAAGGTGGCGGCCGAGCGCATGGCGATGCGGGTGCGGCGGCTGGCCGAGGCGGAGGCGACGGCGACGCGGCTGCGCTGGATGCTGATCCTGGTGACGCTGCTGGCGGGTGGGTTCGGCAGCGCGATGATGCTGGCGGTGATCCGCCATGCGGGGCGCGGTGCGGGAGAGGTTGCAGCGGGGCGCGAACTGCGCTAACCGCATTTTCATGTTCAGCATGAAGACCCGCACGACGACCAAAAAGACCCCCATTCGGGTGTCCCTGGTGTGCGCGCGCTGAACTTTCGCTGACGCGACATTCCACAGGCCCCGCCGGACAGGTTGGGGCCTTTTTCATGACATGGCCCCCCTCCCCCGGCACCAGCAGGAGAGAGACCATGAGCCCCCAGGATCAGCAGAGCCTTTCACAGAGCCAACGCCATGCCGGTGCGCGGCCCGCCACCGTGGCCGTGGTGGGTGCCACCGGCGCGGTGGGGACCGAGATGCTGCGCGTGCTGGAGGCGCGCGGGTTTCCGGTGCGCGAGTTGCGGCTGCTGGCCTCCGCGCGTTCGGCGGGGTCGCGCATGGCGTTCCGGGGCGAGCAGCTGGAGGTGGCGGCGCTGAGCGAGGCGGCGTTCGCGGGCGTGGACGTGGCTTTGTTTTCCGCGGGCGGCGAGCGCTCGCGCCGGTTCGCGCCGGCGGCGGTGGCGGCGGGTGCGGTGGTGATCGACAATTCCTCGGCGTTCCGCATGGCGCCGGACGTGCCGCTGGTGGTGCCGGAGATCAATGCCGGGGCACTGGCCGGGCATACCGGGATCATCGCCAACCCGAATTGTGCCGCGATCATCGCCGGCATGGCGCTGTGGCCGCTGCACCAGGTGAGCCCGATCCGGCGCGTGGTGGTGACGACGTATCAGGCGGCCAGCGGCGCCGGGGCGGCGGCGATGCAGGAGCTGATCGATGCAACGCGGGCCTATCTGGACGGGCAGCCCTTCACGCCCGCGGTGATGCCGCATCCCTATGCGTTCAACCTGTTCAGCCACAACACGGAGATCGACCCGGAGACCGGCTACAACGACGAGGAAACCAAGGTGATCCGCGAGCTGCGCAAGATCTTCGGCGAGCCGGACCTGCGCGCCAGCGCCACCTGCGTGCGCGTGCCGGTGCTGCGGGCGCACTCGATCGCGCTGAACGTGACCTTCGACCGGCCGATGACCCCGGCGCAGGCGCGCGAGATCCTGGGCGCGGCGCCGGGGCTGAAGATCGTGGACGACGCGGCGCGCAACCACTTCCCGATGCCGAACGAAGCCTCCGGCCAGGATGACGTGCTGGTGGGACGCATCCGCGAGGACGTGTCGGACGGGTCTGGGCGGTCCCTGGCGCTGTTCGTGGCGGGGGACCAGCTGCTGAAGGGGGCGGCGCTGAACGCGGTGCAGATCGCGGAGATGGTGCGGCAGTAAGGCCAGGGCTCTGCCCTGGACCCGCCAGGGACCTGAGGTCCCTGGACCCACATCTTTTTGCGCGCGGATAGGGGGTGGCTCTCCGGATCGGTGATCCGGAGAGCCACCCCCTATCCGCGCGCAAACGGAAGGGGTCTGGGGCCTAAGGCCCCAGTGGGGTCCAGGGGCAAAGCCCCTGGCCTTCCTACCCCGCCAGCGCCGTGTCCAGGTCGCGGATCAGGTCGTTGGCGTCTTCCAGGCCGATGGAGAGGCGGACGACATCGGGGCCGGCACCGGAGGCGAGGCGTTGCTCGTCGGTCAGCTGGCGGTGGGTGGTGCTGGCGGGGTGGAGGACGAGGCTGCGGGTGTCGCCGACATTCGCCAGGTGGGAGAAGAGGCGGACGGATTCGACCAGCTTGATGCCGGCCTCGTAGCCGCCCTTGACGCCGAAGGTGAAGACGGAGCCGGGGCCCTTGGGCATGTATTTCCTGGCGAGCGCGTTGAAGGGGCTGCTGGGAAGGCCGGCATAGCTGACCCAGGCGACCTTTTCGTGGCTGGCGAGGAATTCGGCGACCCGCTGTGCGTTGGCGACGTGGCGGTCCATGCGGACATGCAGCGTCTCGATCCCCGTGAGGGTGAGCCAGGCGTTCATCGGCGAGAGGGTGGGGCCGAAATCGCGGAGTGCCACGGCGCGGGCCTTGGTGGTGAAGGCGAAGTCGCCGAAGTTTTCGTAGAATTTGAGGCCGTGATAGGCGGGCTCCGGGTCGGCGAGCGAGGGGAAGTTGCCGTTGCTGTAGTCGAACTTGCCTGACTCCACGATGATCCCGCCCAGGGAGTTGCCGTGGCCGCCGAGGAACTTGGTGAGGGAGTGGGTGACGATATCCGCCCCGTGCTCGAAGGGGCGGCAGAGATAGGGCGAGGCCAGGGTGTTGTCGACGATCAGCGGAATGCCGTTGTCGTGCGCGATATCCGCCACCGCCTGGAGGTCGACGATGATGCCGCCGGGGTTGGCCAGGCTCTCGACGAAGATCGCCTTGCACTTGGGGGTGAGGGCGCGGCGGAAATTCTCGGGGTCTGTCGGGTCGACGAAGTGGCAGGTCCAGCCGAGCTTCTTGAAGCTGAGCGAGAACTGGGTGAGCGAACCGCCATAGAGGTTGCGGCTGGCCACGAACTCGTCGCCGGGGTTCAGCAGGGTGAAGAAGGTGACGAACTGGGCGGCGTGGCCGGAGGCTGCGGCGACGGCCGCGCGGCCGCCTTCCAGCGAGGCGACGCGTTCCTCCAGCACCGCGACCGTCGGGTTCGACAGGCGGGTGTAGACATGGCCGAAATTGTGCAGGTTGAAGAGCGAGGCGGCGTGGTCGACATCGTCGAACACGAAGCTGGTGGTCTGGTAGATCGGCGTGCCGCGGGCGCCGGTGGTGGGGTCCGGTGCCGCGCCGGCGTGGACGGTGCGGGTGTTGAAGCCGTATTCGAGGTTTTGCGGCGGCAGCGGGCGGTTGCGGCCGGGGCGGTCGTTCGGGGGTTCCGGGGCGCGGTTGCGGATGATGCCGGAGTTGACGCCGGACCATGACAGCTCGCCGCCAAAGCGGCTGAACTCGATCTTGGGGCAGCGGTCCATGATGACTTCGAGGCCGGCGGCCTCGGCCTTCGCGCCGGCGGCATCATTGCGGACGCCGAGCTGGGACCAGAGAACCTTGGCACCGATGGCGATCGCATCGTCGGCGATCCCTGGCAGGGCATCGGCGGCGCGGAAGACGTCGACCATGTCCACGGGGTCCGGGATGTCGGCGAGCTTGGCGTAGATGGTCTCGCCGAGCAGGGTTTGGCCGGCGGTGCCGGGGTTCACGGGGATGACGCGATAGCCCTTCGACTGCAGGTATTTCATGACGAAATAGCTGGGCCGGTTCCAGTTGGAGGAGGCGCCGACCATGGCGATGGTCTTCACGCGCTGGAGGATCGAGCGGATCTTCGCATCGCTATAGGCGAGCGGCGCCATGTCGTTCATTGCAAACCCTTTCCAAACCAGCCGGCGGCGTGGCAGGCTGCTTAGCACATGGCACGCAAACCCGCAGGACTGTCGGAACAGATGGGGTTGCTGGCGCTGCCCGGCAGCCCCGCGGCCCCTGCGGTGGGAACGGAGGGGCACCGGGACCGCATGCGCGCGCGCATCCTGGCCGGCCAGGGCGAGACCATGGCCGACTATGAATTGCTGGAAATGATGCTGTTCATCGCCCTGCCCCGCGTGGACACCAAGACCCTGGCCAAGACGCTGATCGCACGGTTCGGCAGCTATTCCGCGGTGATCGCGGCCCCGCCGGAGGAGCTGGTGACGGTGAAGGGCGTGGGCGAATCGACGGTGGCGACGCTGAAGGTGGTGCAGCTGGCGGCCCAGCGCCTGGCGCGGGCGGAGGTGCTGGAACGCCCGGTGCTGAGCAACTGGGACCGGCTGATGGACTATTTGCACGCGGTGCTGGCGCGCGAGCGGGTGGAGCAGTTCCGCGTGCTGTTCCTGGACACCCGCAACCGGCTGCTGGCGGACGAGGCGCAGGCGAAGGGGACGGTGAACCACACGCCGGTGTATCCGCGCGAGGTGGTGAAGCGGGCGCTGGAGCTGAAGGCGACCGCGCTGATTCTGGTGCACAACCATCCCAGCGGGGACCCGACGCCGTCGCGCGACGATCTGGAAATGACGCAGGAGGTGAAGCGGGCGGCGATGGCGCTTTCGATCGTGCTGCACGACCATGTGATTGTCGGCAATGGGAAGTGGCTGAGCTTCCGGCGGGAAGGGTTGCTGTAGCGGCGTAACGGCGGGGCGGGGCGCGGGTCTTCCTGGCAGATGGTTCCGGAGGGTGCGATGCGTCGGCGTGTGGTGCTGCTGGCTGGGGTGATGGGGCTGTTCGGGCGGCGGGCGGTGGCTGCGGCGGGGGCGGTGAATGCCGAGTATGGGGTGGGAATCGCGGGGCATGACCCGGTGGCCTACTTCACCGAAACGCGGGCG
>JAIXTK010000265.1 GCA_027483995.1 Acetobacteraceae bacterium | reverse complement strand
GCCAGCTCCGCCATCACATCGAAGGCGTCGCCGCGCTTTGCCGAGACACCGGCCAGGCCGTTGCTTGCCGCCGCGGCCAGCGCCTGTTCCAGGGCCGGGGCGGAACTGTCCACCAGCACCACCTCCTTCGCCCCCGCCTTCGCGCAGCCCAGGCCGAAGGCGCCGACGTGGCAGAACACGTCCAGCACCCGCGCGCCACTGGCGAGCCCGGCGACCACCGCACGGTTCGGGCCCTGGTCGTAGAAGAAGCCGGTCTTCTGGCCGCCCAGCGGGTCGATCGGAAAAACGATCCCGCCCACTTCGGCCACTGTGGCGGCCTCCGTGCCGTGCAGCAGCCGGATCTCCTGGGCCAGCCCTTCCTGCTCGCGCGCGGCGGAATCGTTGCGCGCCACCACGGCCCGCAGGCCGAGTTGGCCCACCAGCGCCGCGGTGATGTCCGGCAGCAGCCGGTCCATGCCCGCCGTGTTGGCCTGCACCACGGCCACGTCGCCGTAGCGGTCCACCACCAGGCCGGGCAGCCCATCGGCCTCGGCATGCACCAGGCGATGGAAGCGTGGGTCCACCAGGCGTGCCCGCAGCGAGGCGGCCCGGGCGATGCGGTGCGCCACCCAGGCGGCATCGATCTCCGCCTCCGGGTTGCGGTCCAGCAGGCGGGCCGCGATCAGGCTGTGCGGGTTGAACATGAAGGTGCCGTAGCGCCAGCCATCCGCACTCTCCAGCTTCACCGGCATGCCGCGCTCCCACGCGCGATACTCCGGCGACATGCGGATCTCGTTGCTGAAGGCCCAGGGGTGCCCCGCGCGCAGCCGCTTGTCTGCGTTCGGGTTCAGCCGGACCGTCGGACGGTCCATCAGGTCAGATGACCTCACCGCTGGAGCACGCGCACATCCCGTGCCGGGTTGCCCCCGTCGCCCTGAAGCCCCAGCTGCACACGCTGCGCCGGAATGCCCGCAGCCCCCAGCACCTCGGCCACCGCCCGGGCATCGCGCGAGGCTTCGGCCACGCGGCGATCCTGCTCCGCCGGCGCGGCCTGCAGCGGCACCAGCGCCATCACCTCGAACACGCCGCCCGGCGCGCGCTGATCGGCCGCCTGCACCGCATCGGCCACCACGCGGCGCCAGGCCTCGCCGGGGTCGCCCATGCGCACCGTGGCCACCTGGCGTGCCGCCGCGGCTGCCCGCGCCATCTCCTCGGCCCCCGGCGCCGCGCCCGCAGCACGGAAGCTGCGCTGGTCCACCAGGGTGCACCCCGCCAGCGCGATCAGGAACAGGGCTGCCAGGACTGCACGCATGGGGGAACCTCCGGGCGGCGAAGCTTGCAGGAACCACCCCGCCGGGCAAGATGCCCTCGAATCCGGAGAGCACCATGAGCGGACAGACCAACCAGCGCATCGACCCCAAGCGGCTGTGGGACAGCCTGATGGACATGGCCCGCTTCGGCGCCACGCCCAAGGGCGGTGTGCGCCGCCTGACCCTGACCGACATCGACCGCCAAGGGCGCGAGCATTTCCGCGCCCAGTGCGAGGCCGCGGGCCTGACGGTGCGCGTGGACGAGATCGGCAACATGTTCGCCCGCCGCCCGGGCCGTGACCCCGCGCGCCTGCCGGTGCTGATGGGCAGCCATCTGGACAGCCAGCCGAGCGGCGGCAAGTTCGATGGCGCGCTGGGCGTGATCGCGGGGCTGGAGGTGATGCGCAGCCTGAACGACCTCGGCATCGCCACCGAGGCGCCGATCGACCTGGTGAACTGGACCGACGAGGAAGGCAGCCGCTTCGGCCATTCGCTGATGGGCTCCGGCGTGTGGGCCGGCGTGTACAGCCGCGACAAGGCCTATGCCCTGCCGGATACCGAGGGCGTGACGGTGGAACAGGCGCTGGACAGCATCGGCTATCGCGGTGCCGAGCCGGCCCGGCCCTTCCCGGCCGATGCGTATTTCGAGCTGCACATCGAGCAAGGCCCGATCCTGGAGAAGGAGGGCCGCCAGATCGGCATCGTCACCGGCGCGCAGGCGCAGGTGTGGTACGACGCGGTGGCTACCGGGCAGGATTCGCACGCCGGCACCACGCCGCCCTCCGCACGGCGCGATGCCCTGGTCTGCGCCGCACGCATCATCGACCTGGTGGACCGCATGATGCGCGCCCGTGGCGAGGATGGCCGCGGCACCGTGGGCCAGCTCCATGTGGCGCCGAACAGCCGCAACGTGGTGCCCGGCGAGGTGCGCTTCAGCGTGGAATTCCGCCACCCAGACGGCGCGGAGATCACCCACATTGCCGAGGAATTCCCGCGCGAGGCCGCCGCCATCGCGGCTGCCTGCGGCATCGATTGGAGCCTGACGGAGCTGTTCCAGATCCCGCCGCAGCCCTTCGATCCCGCCTGTGTCGATCTGGTGCGCCAGGCGACGCAAAAGCTGGGACTCTCCGCGCGGGAAATCGTGAGCGGCGCGGGGCACGACGCGGTGTATGTGGCCCGCCACGTGCCCACGGCGATGATCTTCACCCCCTGCAAGGACGGCCTGAGCCACAACGAGGCCGAGAGCATCGAGCCGGAGGAAGCGGCCGCTGGCACCCAGGTGTTGTTCGAAGCGGTGCTGGCCCGCGCAAATCGTTCCCTGTAGGCCCCTTCACAAGCCCCCCCACCCTTGCTATAGCGCCGCCTCCCGCAGGATCGACCACCCTGCGGATGGCGGGCGCATAGCTCAGTTGGTAGAGCAGCTGACTCTTAATCAGCGGGTCCCAGGTTCGAGCCCTGGTGCGCCCACCAACCTTCCCAAGACCCTACGTGAAGGTTGGTGGCTCGCCGCGGTCAGTGTCGCTGGCGGCATCCTGTATTGACCCAAAAACCGCCAACTCCCCCCCAGCG
>JAIXTK010000147.1 GCA_027483995.1 Acetobacteraceae bacterium | reverse complement strand
GGCTGCTTCGTCCACCCGGCGCTTGATTTCCTCCTTGGGAAACTTCCGCAGCTTCAAGCCGAAGGCCATGTTGTCGAACACGCTCATGTGCGGGTACAGCGCGTAGTTCTGGAACACCATCGCGATGTCGCGGTCGCGCGGCGGCACGTCGTTCACCACGTCGCCCCCGATCCAGATCTCGCCGGCGGTGATCTCCTCCAGCCCCGCGATCATGCGCAGCGTGGTGGACTTGCCGCAGCCCGAAGGCCCCACCAGCACGACGAACTCGTGGTCGATGATCTCCAGGTCGATGCCCTTCACCGCCTGCACGTCGCCCTCGTAGGCCTTCACCACCTTGCGGATCGACACGTTCGCCATTGCCGTCACTTCTCCTCGTTGAGCCGCAGCACCGCGCGGCTATCGTTTGGTCCAAACCCGCGGTGCGCGGTCAACCCTTCGTGGCGCCGGCGGTCAGGCCGGCAATGTAGTAGTCCATCAGGAACGTGTAGATGATGATCGGCGGTGCGGCGGCCATGGCGCAAGCGGCCATGATCATGCCCCAGGCAAACACGTCGCCCTTGATCAGCTCACGCACGATGCCCACCGTCAGCGTCGCCTGGTCGGCACTGTAGAGATAGGCGAGCGGATACAGGAAGGCCCCCCAGGCCACGGTGAAGGCGAAGATCGTCGCCGCGATGATGCCGGGCAGCGCCACCGGGATGAAGATCTGGATCAGGATCTGCGGATAGCTCGCCCCGTCGATCAGCGCGGCCTCGTCCAGCTCCTTCGGGATCGAGCTGAAGTAGCCGATCATGATCCAGGTGCAGAACGGCACCGCCAGCGTCGGGAACAGCAGCACCAGCGCCCAGGTGGAGTTGATCAGCCCCAGCCAGCCCAGGATCTGGAACAGCGGGATGAACAGCAGCGAAGGCGGCACGAGGTAGGTGAGGAACACGCCGGTGGACAGCACCTGGCTGCCCTTGAACCCCATGCGCGACAGGCTGAACGCCGCCAGGATGGCAATCGTCATGCTCAGCGTCACGGTTACGGCCGTGACCCAGACGGAGTTGATGAAATACCGCTGGAAGGCGGCGTTGGTCATCAGCTCCCAGTAATTGTCGAAGGTCGGGTTCTGCACGATCCACGGATTGCCGGCCTGGGCCGAGATCTCGGCCGAGGTCTTCAGGCTGGTGATGATCATGTAGAAGGGCGGGATCAGGAAGATGATCACGAAGAAGGTCAGCGCGATGTAGCTGGCCCACAGCGCCATGCGGCGCTGCTTCTCCATGCTGCCAACCTTGGCCTTCGGGGCCGGCATGTTGCCGGCGGTGGCGGAAGCGCTCATCACGCCATCTCCTTGTTGCGCTTCATCACGTCGCGCAGCACGAAGAACGCGAGCGTGGCCAGGATCGGGAACATGAACAGGCTCACCGTGGCGCCACGCGGGATGTTGCCGGACTGGATGCCCACCACGAAGGCGTAGGTGGCGAACAGATGCGTGCCGTCCTGCGGCCCGCCATTGGTCAGGATGCGCACGATGTCGAAGTCGGCGAAGGTCACGATCAGGCTGTAGAGCACCGTGATCAGGATGATGTTGCGCATCATCGGGATGGTGATGAAGAACAGCCGCTGCACCGCGGTGGCGCCATCGATCGAGGCCGCCTCATAAAGCTGCTCGGGCACCGATTTCAGCGCGGCCAGATACATGATCATGAAGAACGGCGCGCCGAACCACACGTTCACCGCGATCACCGACAGGCGCGCATTCCACACCGTGCCCAGGAACGCGATATCCTCGAAGCCCAGCATGTTCAGCGTCCAGTTGAACGCGGAGTAGGAGGGGTCGAACAGCCACCACCAGGTCAGCGTGGAGAGCGAGAGCGGAATCACCCACGGCACCAGCAGCAGCCCGCGCCACACGCGCTCATTGCGGCCGCGGATATTGTGCATCAGGTGCGCCAGCACGAAGCCCAGGAAGGCCTTCAGGATCACCGCCGTCACCGCGAACAGCACGGACTGGAAGATCACCAGCTGGAAGCTCGGCCGGCTGATCATGAAGGCAAAATTGTCGAACCCGACGAAGTTGTTCATCTTCCGGTCGAGCATGCTCAGGAAGACGGCATAGAAGGTCGGGTAGATCTTCAGGCAGACGATCAGCAGGATCAGCGGCGAACACAGCGCCAGCGCGGCCAGGGACCGTCGGCGCGCGAGTTGCTTCATGCTGCTGGCCTGGCGCGGACCTGGCGACGTTGCCGCCGGCGCCCCGACCACCATGGTGCTACCGTCTGCCATGAAGGGGTCTCCATCAAGCGGATACGGCACAACGGCCCCGAAGGAGCGTCCACGCCGTCAGGAAAGGGAAACCCTGCCGGGGCCCGCTTCCGGGCACCGGCAGGGTCGAGCATCGAGGCTTAGAGGAAGCCTTCCAGCTCGCGATTGCCCCAGGTGAGCACCTGTTCGATCGACTCGCCGGCCTTCAGCTTCGCCAGCATCGTCGGGAAGGTGCCGCGGTTGTAGATCTGCACCGCGATTTCCGCCGGGGCCGGGGCGTGCGCCACGTGGGTCTTCGCACCATGCCAGCTACGAACGGGGTAGTTGTACACCGTGCCCTTCGGCGGCCCGATGTCGTCCCATGCCTTGGACTGGGTCAGCTTCTCGTACGGCGGCAGGTCATAGCCCATGGAGGCGATGCAGCGCGCATCCACCAGCTCGTCCTGCATCAGGTACTCGATCAGGTCCTTCGCAGCGGTCTTGTTCTGCGCGAACTGCCAGATGCCCCAGAAGTTGATGTTGTGCGGAACAAAGCGCCCCTTGGGGCCGGCCGGCGGCGCCAGGTGCCACACGTCCTGCGCCACGGCGGGCGCATCGCGCGTTGCCACGGCCCAGGCCGACGGCGGGTTGTAGATGAACGACGACGCACCGGAGATCAGCGCGCGGTTGTTCGAGCTGTCGTCCCAGCTCTGCGCATCGGCCGGCAGGAAGCGGATCAGCTTCTGGCAATACTCGATCGCCTGGCGCATCGCCGCCGAGCGGATCTGGATCTTGCCGTTGGCGTCCACCATCTCGGCGCCGAACGAGGCCAGGATGGAGCCCCAGGTGTCCACGCTGTCCGCCGTGGTGCCCATGCCGATGCCGAACGGCTTGCCGGCCTTGTGCAGGGCCTCGGCCGCCTTCAGCATCGTGTCCAGCGTCCATTCCTTGGACTCCGGGGTCTCGGTCGGCGAGGTCGGGTACATCTTCTGCAGGTCGAGGCCGGCATGCTCCTTGAACAGGGAGATGCGCCCGGCCGGGCCCTTGTTCTGCGTGCCCCAGGAGGAGGGAACCGCCAGCCACTTGCCCTTCTCGCGGCCGAAGTAGTTGGCCACGTCGTTGGTGGCGCCGTGCTTGGCGATCAGGCGGCCGACGATATCGTCCACCGGCTCCATCTTGTCCGCGTGGTCGCGCACGTTCCAGTTGGCGATGGTGATGATGTCATGCCCGCGCCGGGCCTGCGCCTGCGCGTTGATGGTCAGCAGCGTCTGGTTGCCCTGCGAGGTGATGAAGTCCAGCTTCACTTCCACCTTGTTGCGCTCGGCCCAGGCCGCGATCTGCTGGCGCGCCGTGGCGTTCGTCGCCGGCACCCAGTGATCCCACAGGAAGATGGAGAGCGTGCCGGCCGCAGCCGCGCCGCGAACGTGCACCCAGGGCAGAACCGATGCGGCCGCACCGAACTTGAGCACCTTGCGGCGCGTGGCTTCCCGCTTGGACAGAATGTTCCTGGTCATCAGGATATCAAGCCTCCCGTCTGCGCGCCGTGCTTACCGCCGGCTGCTGGTTGCGATTTCGACAAGGCCCCAACGGGGGCCGTGCTGATCCAATCCTAGGCACAATGCCCCAGAAGGGCAACGCATTGATGCCTGTAGAGGCATTCGCGCGCAATTCTAGATTGCGATCACCCCCTTCGCGCGCAAGAGTACTCTGTCCACGAAGGTGCCGGCGCTGCCCAAATAGGCCGCGGGGTCCACCAGCCGCGCGATCGCCGCCCCATCCAGCCGCGCCGTTACCGTCGAGTCGCGCCCCAGCGCCTCGGCCAGCCCGATCCGCTCGGTCAGCGCCAGGTCGCAGGCATGCTTCACCACATGGTGCGCCGCCTCCCGCCCCAGCACCGGCCCCAGCCCCATCATCACCGCCTCGGCCACGATCTGCCCCCCGGTGAGGTCGAGGTTGGTGCGCATCCGTGCCGTGTCCACCACCATGCCCTCGGCGATCTGGCGCGCATGGCACAGCGCGCCATGGGTGAGCACGAAGGCCTGGCCGATCGCCAGCGGCTCCGCCTGCCACGGCCCCGTCGCCCGCTCATGGTCCTGTGCCATGGCCCCCTGCATCAGCGGCACCATCGCCTGCACCGCGCGGGCGGAGGCCAGGATGTATTCGCTGGCGATCGGGTTGCGCTTCTGCGGCATGGTGGAGCTTTGCCCGCGCCCGTGCACATAGGGCTCGGTCAGCTCCGCCACCTCGCTCTGCGCCAGCAGGATCACGTCGGTGGCGATCTTGGAAAGGCTGCCGCACAGCAGCCCCAGGAACGACACCGCCTCCGCCAGCCCATCGCGGCCCACATGCCAGGGCGCATCCGGCACGCCGAGCCCCAGCGCCACCGCGAGCCCTTCCATCACCCCAATCCCGTCATCGCCCAGGGAGGCCAGCGTGCCCGCCGCGCCGCCGAACTGCACCACGCAGGCGCGCGGCCGCAACTGGTACAGCCGCTCCACATGCGCCAGCAGCGGCGCCAGCCAGGTGGCCAGCTTCAGCCCGAAGGTCACCGGCAGCGCGTGCTGCAGGTGGGTCCGCCCCGCCATCAGCGTATTGCGATGCAGGGCCGCCTGCTGCGCCAGGGCCACGGCCACCGCCACCAGCTCGGCCCGCACCAGGGCCAGCCCATCGCGCACCTGCAGCGCGGTGGCGGAATCCATGATGTCCTGGGTCGTCGCCCCCCAATGCGTCCAGCGGCCATGGGCGCCGGCGGCCTCCGACAGCCCGGCCACCAGCCCCACCACGGGGTAGCCGACATTGGCGGCACTCGCCGCCATACGCGCGATATCCAGGTGCTCCACCCGCGCCGCCGCGCTGATTGCCGCGGCCGCCTCGGCCGGGATGATCCCCATGCGCCCCTGCACGCGGGCCAGGGCCGCCTCCACATCCAGCATGCGCTGCAGGAAGGTGCGGTCATCGAACACGGCGCGCATGGCGTCGGAACCGTACAGTGTTCCGAACACCGGGCTGTCGGCGAAATTCACGGGCATGGGCACGTCCTCCGGGGCTTTTCCCCGGCGTGCCCCAGCCTCAGGCCGCGCGCAAGGGTCCTGCGGAAAGAAGTACCTGGGCCTTCGCCGCCACGATCTCCGGCGTGTCGCCGGGCTTGTAGATCGAGCTGCCGATCCCGAACCCGGCCGCCCCGGCCGCGCGCCAGGCCGGGATATTGCCGGCATCGATCCCGCCCACCGGCAGCACCACCGTGTTTGGCGGCAGCACCGCGCGCATCGCCTTCAGCACCGCGGGGCTGGCCGCCTCGGCCGGGAACAGCTTCAGCCCGTCCGCCCCGGCCGCCAGCATCGCGAAGGCCTCGGTGGGCGTGAAGAAGCCCGGCACCGCCACCATCCCGCGCGCCTTGGCCGCGCGCACCACGGCCTCGCTGGCATGCGGCAGCACCACCAGCTTCCCGCCGGCATCGGCCACCGTGGCCACCTGGGCCGCGCTCATCACCGTGCCGGCGCCCACCAGCAGCTGGTCGCCGAACCGTGCCGCCAGGCGCCGGATGCTCTCGATCGGCCGCGGCGAGTTCAGCGGCACCTCCAGCACGGCGATCCCGGCCTCGGCCAGCGCCTCGCCGATCGGCACCACCTCGTCCGGCGTCACCCCGCGCAGGATCGCGACCAGGTCGCAGCGCTGCAGCCAATCCCTCAAAGCCATCCGGCCTGCCTCCCGATCACCGCGAGGCCCAGGGCCGCCGCATCCTCATCCACCACCACGGCATGCCCGCCACAGGAGGCGATCGCGGTGGCATACAGCCCCACCAGCACCTCATCCCCCAGCAGCCGCACCTGGTCCACGCCCTGCATCGCCGCGCGCACTTCGTGCCCGATCATGAGGCCACTGAGGAATCCCGCCGCCTGCGCCTCCGGCAATTCGCCGAACAACCCCAGCGCCCGTACCCCGAACAGATGGTGCAGCAGATGCCCCGCCTCGCCGGAGCGCGCCACGCCGCGCCGGAACCCTGCGGCATCCGTCTCCTGGCCCATCATCCGCCCCAGGATCGTGTGCCCACGGAGTGCGGCGAAGGCCTCGCCGGTGAAATAGGTCGCGAAGCCCTCGATCCGCCCGCCGGCGATCCGCGCCCATTTGGTGTGGCTGCCCGGCATGCACACCACACCTTCGCCGCCCAGGGAGGCCATCAGCCCCACCAGCTTGGTCTCCTCGCCGCGCATCACCTCCGGCACGCCAGAGGCATCGCGGCCGGAAAGCCCGGGCACCAGCCGCACCTCGGCCGCCTCGAACGGCACCACCACCAGCGCCTGCGCGATTGCCCGGGGATCGGCGGGGCAGGGCAGGTAGGGCGCCTCCACCCAGCCCTGCCGGCTGCCGATCATGCCGCACATCAGCACCTGCCGCTCGCCGTCCTGCAGCCAGGCCCCCACCGTCTCCTGCAGCACGGCGGCGAAGGCGCCGCCTTCCACCTTGGTGATTCCGCGCGGGGAGGCGGCATGGTCCACCACCTGCCCCGCGGCATCGAACCGGTAGGCGCGCAGGTTGCTCGTGCCCCAATCCACCCCGATCATGCGGCTCCTCCCCTGGGATGCTCCCAGCTTCGGCGTTTCAGCCACCGATCGCACAAGACCGCAAGACCGCCCGCCGTTCCCCGCCTCCGGCGCCTATCAGAACGGCAGGTTCACCAGCTTATCCACCAGCCGCCCGCCCAGCCCGGTGAACGCCATCGAGATCGCCGCCGCGAGCGTGCCGATCACCACGGCATACTCCACCGACACCGTCCCGCGCCCGTCCATGGACGTTCCCGGCCAGCAGGAAGAAAAAAAGGTCAATGCAGTGCTTTCGGAATATGGCGTGAATGACAATCGCTGTAGCGGTATGGATACAATCTGCCACGAATTCGCTACATCAATCTTTCAATCGAACCCTGGCTCTCGTCCAGTTGTCCGCACGGGGGGCTGGTGCCGGGGGCCCCGATGCGCCATATGCTCACCCTCGGCGCTTTTCGTTCTGGGCTGAACGCCTCGCAAGTCCCGCCTTCTGGTTGTCTTCGCACTGGTTCTCCCTGCCTCGAAAATCAATTCCGGCCCGCCAAGTAGCGCGGGGCGCCGGAGACGTAGGAGACATGCGATGACGACAGGAACGGTTAAGTGGTTCAACACCACCAAGGGCTACGGCTTCATTCAGCCTGACGACGGCTCCAAGGATGTGTTCGTGCACATCTCCGCCGTGGAGCGTGCCGGCATGAGCCTGAAGGAAGGCCAGAAGGTCGGTTATGACCTCGAGCGTGGCCAGCAGGGCAAGATGTCCGCCGTCAACCTCAAGAACGCCTAAAGCGGAGAAAGGGCGCGGGCGCATGCCCCCGCCCACCCGCAAATTCGCCGTCGGCGACCGGGTGGAACTCTCCCCCGGTCGGTCCGACCCCCCACGCTTCAGCGCGTCAAATGTCGTGGCCGGCACCTACACGATCGTGGGCCTCATGCCGTGGCAAGGCACCGACTACCAGTACCGCGTGAAGCATGCCCGCGACCAGCACGAACGCGTGGTCAGCGAGACCGAGCTTCGCCGCGGATGAACAGGGGCTGCAATGGTTTTCAAGGTTAACTACAACCAGCAGCGCAATGAGCGCGACCGCGCGAAGCAGGCGAAGAAAGACGCCAAGCTGCGCGAGAAGGAGGCGGAAGTCGCCCGCCGGCGCAACGCCCGCGACGAGTCCCCCAATTCCGAAAACCCGGTACAGGAGGACGAACAGAATGGCCCCACCTAGGCGCCGCATCGAAACCAGCTTTGTCGCCTTCGACGTGACCTATGTCGACGGCACGCAAACCTCCAACCGCCGCGTCCCCGCCACCGCCCTGACGGGCCTCGAAGGCGACGCGGCCGCACAGCCCATCATCGAGCAGCAGGACCGCGAGATCGGCCAGGCCTCCGGCCGCCCCCGACCCGCCATCCGCTCCCTCGCCCGCAGCCCTGCAAAGGGTTAGCCAGCGTTGCGTTCGTAGTACACGAAGCCGTACAGCCGCCCCGCGAAGGGGCGGCTGTAGCCACGGGTCACCACCCAGCCCGCCCGCTCATAAAAGCGCCGCGCCGGCCCGTTCGCCCGGAAGCATTCCAGGCTGCACACCCCCCGCGCCACCGCCTCCGCCAGCAAGGCCCGCCCCGCACCCGTGCCCTGCACCGCGGGGTCGATGAACAGCATGTCCAGATGCGTGCCCGTCACCAGCGAAAACCCCACCACCCGGCCATCGGCCTCCGCCACGCGCAGGCGATCCAGGCTTGCGGTGAAGCGCGCCACGAAACTCTCCGGCGTGCGCCGCGCCAATTCCTCCGCATCCAGGATCGGCGCGAAGGCAGCGCGGTAGGAGGCACTGGCCACCGCGCTTGCCGCCGGCACATCCCCTGGCATGGCGGGGCGAACGATCAATGCCCGCCCCGCAGCCGCGGATCCAACGTATCCCGCAGCGCATCCCCCAGCAGGTTCAGCCCGAACGCCAGCAGCAGGATCGCAACGCCTGAGAACACCGCCGGCCACGGCGCCAGCATCAGGAAGTTCCGCCCCTCCGACAGCATCAGCCCCAGCGAAGGCGTCGGCGGCTGCGTGCCCAGCCCCAGGAACGACAACGAGGCCTCCACCAGGATCGCAGCCGAGAGCAGCAGGGAGGTCTGCACCAGCACCACGCTCGCCAGGTTCGGCAGCACGTGCAGGAAGATGATGCGCCCGTCGGTCGCCCCCGCCGCCCGCGCCCCGGTGACGTAGTCGCTCTCGCAGATTACCAGCGCCGGCCCGCGCAGCAGGCGGGCGAAGATCGGCGTGTACACCACGGCAATGGCCACGGCGGCGGTTTCCTGCCGCGGCCCCAGCACCGCCACGACCCCGATCGCCAGCAGCATCACCGGGAAGGCGAACAATACGTCCATCGCCCGCATCACGATCCGGTCCGTCCAGCCACGGTAATAGGCCGCCACCAGTCCCAGCGTCCCGCCCGCCAACAACGCCACGCCCACCGCCAGCGCGGAGACGAACAGCGAGGTGCGGCTGCCATGGATGATCCGGCTGAGCACATCGCGCCCGAACTGGTCCGTCCCCAGCCAATGCGCCGCCGTGGGCCCCTTCATCCGCGCCATGATGTCCTGCGCCACGGGATCATACGGCGCCACCCATTCCGCGAACCCGGCCACCAGCACCTGCAGCACGACCAGCGCCACCGCGAACCACAGCAGCCGGCGCCCCTTCACGCCCGCACCCGCGGATCGATGGCGAGGTACAGCAAATCCACCACGAAGTTCACCACCACGAAGCCCAGCGTCACCATCAGGATCGTCGCCTGCAGCAGCGGATAGTTGCGCTCGGCAATCGCCCCCAGGATCAACCGCCCGAGCCCCGGGATGGCGAAGACCTGCTCCACCACGATCGCGCCCCCCAGCAGATACCCGGTCATGATCCCCACGGAGGTCACGAACGGGATCAGCGCGTTGCGCAGCGCATGGCGGTACACCACGCTCCGCTCCGGCACCCCCTTGGCCCGCGCCGTGCGGATGTAGTCCTGCCCCAGCGCATCCAGCATTGCCGAGCGCACCAGCCGCGACAGATTGGCCAAAATCGGCAGCCCCAGCGCGAAGGCCGGCAAGGCCAGCCGCGTGATGTTCCCCACGGGGTCAGCGCTGAACGGCACGTAGCCCAGCAACTGCAGCGACGGCGCCACCGTCGCCAGCACCAGGATCATTACGATCCCCAGCCAGAAACTGGGGATCGTCAGCCCCGCCACGGTCGCCACCCGCATCGCCGCATCCGCCGCGCCGCCGCGCCAGCGCGCCATCAGGCACCCGGCCGGCACCGCCAGCCCCGCGCCCAGCACCAGCGCCAGCACGGTCAGCTGCACCGTGGGCCACACATGCACCAGGATTTCGCCGGCCACGGGCTTGCCGGTCCAGAGCGAAGTGCCCAGGTCGCCCTGCAACACCTTGGATATCCAGCCGAGATACTGAACGTAGATCGGCTGGTCCAACCCGATCTGCGCCCGCAGGGCGGCGATCTTGTCCGGCGTCACCTCCGTGTTCGCGCCCAGCATGATCGCCACGGCATCGCCGGGGATCAGCCGGATCATCGCGAACACGATCACCGAGACGGCGGCCAGCACCACGGCCAGGTCCACCAGCCGTGCGAGCAACAGGCGCCTAAGCATGGCCCGATCCAGGCCTGCCAAAGCCCTCTCCCCTTGGGGGAGATGGTTGGGTGAGGGGTACGCTCACCGCGCGACAGACGTATCCGCCAACGTGCTCAGCGACCGGTTGGCGATGATCTCGAACCCGCCCACGTTCGCCCGCATCGCCGTGAACAGCTGACCATAGGCGATGTGCATGATCGGCCCATCACAGGCCAGGATCGCCTGCGCCTTGTCATAGGCCGCCTTGCGCGCCGCCTGGTCCTGCAGTGTCCGCGCCCCGTCCAGCAGCCCGTCCAGCGTGGTATCGGAATACTTGAACACGTTGGTGGAACCGCCGGTGCGGAAGGTGCGGAAGAAATAGTCGTCCGGATCGGGGCTGCCGGCGTTGGTGCTGGCGAACATGTCGAAATTGCTGTTGCGCCAATCCTGGATAAACTGGCCCAGCTCCTGGTTCTTCAGCTCCACCTTGAAGCCGGCCTTGTTCAGCTGCGCCTGCACCACCTGCGCCATGTCGCGGATATCCTGCCGCGGCAGCACGTTGATGGTGATCGCCACCGGCGCCGTGTAACCGGCCTCCTTCAGCAGCGCCTGCGCGCGGGCGGGATCCGTCTTGTAGCAGGCGAACTGATCCACCGGCGTCGCCCAGTCCTTCAGCGCCGGCGAGAGCGGCCCGCCGGGAACGCCGGCCCCGAACAGGGCGGCGGCGATCACCTCCTGCCGGTTCAGCGCGTAGTTCACCGCCTGGCGCACGCGCGCGTCGTTGAAGGGCGGCCTGGAGGTGTTCACGCCCACGAACATGTAGGCGAGCTCCAACGTCTCCGCGAGCTTCACCCCCGGCTTGCCCTTCAGCTGCATGGCGGTGGCCGCATCGATGTTCGGCAGCATCGCGTACTGCCCGCTGGAAAGCCCCACCTGCCGCGTCGCTGATTCCGGCACGATGTTGAACTTGATCCCGTCCAGCTTCGGCGCGCCGGCGCGCCAGTAGCCGGCATGCTTCTCCAGCGCCACGAACCCGTTCGCCTGCCATTCCTTGAACTTGAACGGCCCGGTGCCGATCGGCGCACGCTGCAGCGCGTCCTTCTCCGCCTCCATGCTGCGCGGCACGATGGCGATGGTGGCGATGGAGGCCAGCAGCGGCGCCGTCGGCTCCTTCAGCGTCAGCACCACCGTGCCGGCATCCGGCGCCTCGGCCTTGTCCAGCGTCGCCAGGCGCGAGGCCAGCGGCGAGGCGATCTCCTTGCTCAGCACCCGGTTGATGGTGGCCACCACGTCGGCGGCTTCCACCTTGCTGCCGTCATGGAAGGTCATCCCGCTGCGCAGCTTGAAGCTATAGGTCTTGCCATCCGCCGAGACGGTCCAGCTCTCCGCCAGGCCCGGCTTCACGCGCAGATCCTTGTCGATCGCGGTCAGGCCCTCGTAGATCGTGCCGTTGATCATCTGGAAGGTGGAGAACGCCGTGGCCCGATGCGGGTCGAGCCCCACCGGCGAGGCATCGACGGCCACCTCCAGCACCTGTGCCGAGGCCACACCCGACGCCAGCACGCCTGCCAGCAACATCGCGCGGAACGAAAGACGAGCCATGTGAGCCTCCTGCACGCCCCTGCGCCGGGGCTTCCTGTTCCCCGGGAAGCTATGGCCCTATAGGAATCGTGACAAGGAGAACGCGTATCCCATGGGCCTGACCACCGCGATCGGCGTGATGAGCGGCACCTCGATGGACGCGATCGACGTGGCCCTGATCCGCACCGACGGGCGCAGCATCGTGGAAGCCGGCCCCACTGGCGCCTACCCCTACGCCCCGGCCCTGCGCGCGAAACTCATCGCCTTCCTCGCCGACCCCAGCCGCGCCGAACACGACCCGCTCACCGAACTGGAGGCCGAGGTCAGCGACGCCCATGCCGGCGCCGTGCTGCTGTTCCTGGAGGAGCACAACCTCCCGGCCGACGCGATCGACCTTGTCGGCATCCACGGCCAGACCGTGTTCCACAAGCCCGAGGCCCGCTTCACCCGCCAGCTTGGCAGCGGCGCCCGCATGGCCGCCACGCTGGGCATCGACGTGGTGAACCGTTTCCGCCACGCCGACGTGGCCGCGGGCGGGGAGGGCGCACCGCTCGCCCCGCTCTACCACCAGGCGCTGGCCTCCGGCCTCGCCCAGCCGCTGATGGTCCTCAACCTCGGTGGCGTCGCCAACGTGACCTATCTCGATGGCGACACCGTCATCGCCTTCGATACCGGCCCCGCCTCCGCCCTGCTGGACGATTTCCTGCTCAAGCGCCGCGGCGAGCCGTTCGACCGGGATGGCGCGCTGGCCGCCTCCGGCGCGCCGGATGCCGAGCTGCTCGCCCAGCTGATGTCCCACCCCTATTTCACCCGCCCGGCGCCGAAGTCGCTGGATCGCAACGCCTTCCACGCCTGGGCCGCCGCGATCGACCGCATCAACGACGATGCGCGTGGGGCCGCCACGCTCGCCGCCTTCACCATCGCCTCGGCCGCCGGCGCCACCGCGCAGGTGCCCACGCCGCCGCGCCGCTGGCTCGTCACCGGCGGCGGCCGCCACAACCGCACCCTGATGCAGGGCCTTGCCGACACCCTGGGCGTGCCCGTCGATCCCGTGGAATCCGTGGGCTGGGACGGGGATTTCCTGGAGGCCCAGTGCTTCGCCTACCTCGCCGTGCGTTCCCTCCACGGCCTGCCGCTCAGCCTGCCCAGCACCACCGGCGCCCCGCATCCGATGCAAGGCGGCGAGCTGTGGCGGGCATGAGCATCCTGGACGTCCAGGGGCTGGCGCTCGCCACCGCCCAGGCCGCCCTGGTGGAGGATGTCTCCTTCACCCTCGCCCCCGGCGAGATGCTCGCTTTGGTCGGTGAATCCGGCTGCGGCAAGTCCGTCACCGCGCTGGCCATCATGCGCCTGCTGGCGCCCGCCATTCGCCGCACTGCCGGCGCCATACGCTTCGACGGCACCGATCTCGCCGGGCTGGACGACGAGGCGATGCGCTGCCTGCGCGGCCACCGCATCGGCATGATCTTCCAGGAGCCGATGACCAGCCTGAACCCGGTCTTCACCATCGGCGAGCAGATCGCCGAACCGCTGCGCCTGCATCTCAACCTCTCCGCGAAGCAGGCCCTCGCCCGCGCCGCGGACCTGCTGGATCTCGTGGGATTGCCCACGCCCACCCGCCAACTCGCCCGCTACCCGCACCAGCTCTCCGGCGGCCAGCGCCAGCGCGTGATGATCGCCGCGGCCCTGGCCTGCGAGCCCCGCCTGCTGATCGCCGACGAACCCACCACCGCGCTCGACGTGACGGTCCAGGCCCAGATCCTCGCGCTGATCGACCGCCTGCGCCGCCAGCTCGACATGGCCTGCCTGCTGATCACCCACGATCTCGGCGTGGTCGCGGAATACTGCGACCGGGCGGCCGTGATGTATGCCGGCCGCATCGTGGAAACCGGCCCGGCCGCGGAGGTCTTCGCCACCCCGCGCCACCGCTACACCGCCGCCCTGGTGCGCACCATGCCGGCCCGCAACCCGCCCGGCGAAGTGCTGCCCGCCATCCCCGGCCAGGTGCCACCGCCGGGAAGCCGCGGCCAGGGATGTTCGTTCCAACCCCGCTGCGACACGCCCGTGCCGCGCTGCGCCGAAAGCCCCGCCCTCGCCGGCACGCCGCATCCGGTCGCCTGCTGGAACCCGGCCGCATGACGCCCTTGCTGGAAGCCCGCCACCTCACCGTCCACTACCGCACCCCCACCGCCACGCTGCGCGCGCTGGAGGA
Source organism: Acetobacteraceae bacterium (assembly GCA_027483995.1). GTDB lineage: Bacteria > Pseudomonadota > Alphaproteobacteria > Acetobacterales > Acetobacteraceae > CAMDGX01. The sequence continues at coordinate 2,837 of JAIXTK010000147.1, read as the reverse complement.
TGTCAGCTTCACGCCGGCGGAGTCCGAAGTGCTGGGCATGGTCGGTGAATCCGGCTGCGCCACGTCCCCCCTCGGCCGCGCCGTGCTGCGCCTCACCGAGCCCACCGCTGGCGAGATCCTGTTCCAGGGCCAGGATCTGCGCGCTCTGTCCGGCGCCGCGCTGCGCCGGGCGCGGCGGGATATGCAGATCGTGTTCCAGGATCCGTACGGCGCGCTCAATCCGCGCCATCGCGTTGCCACCCTGATCGGCGAGCCGCTGACCATCCACGGCCTGCCGGACCGTGAGCTGCGCGTGGCGGAACTGCTTGATATCGTGGGTTTGCCGCCGGATTCCGGCCGACGCTACGTGCACGAATTCAGCGGCGGCCAGCGCCAGCGCATCGCCATCGCCCGCGCACTCGCCCTGTCGCCCAAGCTGCTGGTGGCAGACGAGCCGGTCTCGGCGCTGGATGTTTCCATCCAGTCCCAGATCATCAACCTGATCGCCGACCTCAAGCGCCGCCTGGGCCTGGCCATGCTGTTCATCAGCCACGACCTGTCGGTGGTGCGGCATGTGAGCCAGCGCATCGCGGTGATGTATCTCGGCCGCATCGTGGAGATCGGCCCGGCCGCCGACCTGTTCGACCACCCGGCCCACCCCTACACCCAGGCCCTGCTCTCCGCCGTGCCGCAACCGCCGGGGGCCCCCAGGCGCGAGCGCATCCTGCTGGAAGGCGATCTGCCGGACCCGACCAACCCGCCGCCGGGCTGCGCCTTCGCTGCCCGCTGCCGGCACGCGATGCCAGTATGCACCGCCACCCGGCCGGAGCTTCTCCGCCGCGCCACCCCGCACGGGCCGCGCGAAACCGCCTGCCATCTGTACGAGCCCGCATGACCCAGTTCGATCGCGCCTTTGCCCCGATCCAGGCGGCCATCGACAGTGCCTGCATTCCCGGCGCCGTGCTTGGCCTGCTGGAGGATGGCCGCACCACTGTGCGTGCCACCGGCCATGCCGTGATCGAGCCTGAGCGGGTGGCGATGCGCGAGGGGACCGTTCTTGACCTCGCCTCGCTCACCAAGGTGGTGTTCACCACCACCGCCATCCTGCGGCTGGTGGAGCAGGGGCGGATCGGGCTTGATGATCCGCTGACGGTGGCCATTCCCGATCTGCGGCAATACGACGTGGCTGGCGCGGCGGAGCGCAGGCTGACCTTCCGGCAGTGCCTGGCCCATGCCACGCATCTGCCGGCGGTGGAGCCGCTCTATACCTACGGCCAGGATCCGCAGACGCTGCGGGCCTTCATCCTGCAGCGGGAATGGCGGCACTGCCCACCGGCCTATAGCGACAACAACTTTCTGCTGCTTGGCATCGCCATCGAGCGGCTGACCGGCCTCACGCTGGCGGAGCAGGCGCTACCGCCCGGCTTCACCTTTCGGCCCGATCCGGCGGACTGCGCGGCCACCGAGCGCTGCAGCTGGCGGGGGCGGGTGATGCGGGGCGAGGTGCATGACGAGAACGCCTTCGCCATGGGCGGGGCGGCTGGGCATGCCGGGTTGTTCGGCACCGCCGCGGCGCTGCTGGGCTTCGCGCGGGCGATGATGGAGGGCGGGCTGTTGTCGCCGGCGAGCATCGCCGCGCTGCGCACCGAGCAGAACGTGATCCAGGGCGTGCGGCGTGGGCTCGGCTGGCAATTGGCCACGCCGGGCTGGCCGGCGGGGGATCGCTGCCCGGCGGGGGTGATCGGGCATACCGGGTTCACCGGCACGGGGCTGTGGATCGACCTGGACAACAAGCGGGCCTGGGCGTTGCTGACCAACCGGGTGCATCCGTCCCGCCACACCGAGAGCGGCATCGTGGCGCTGCGGCGTGTCGTGGGGGATGCGCTGCACGGCTGACTTCCGGCCGGGCGCCCGGGGCGCTACCTTCGGGGCCTATCCAGGAGGTTTCCATGGCGCTGAAGATCTACGGCATTCCCCGTTCGCGCGCGATCCGTACCCTGTGGATGTGCCACGAGCTTGGCATTCCCTATGAGATGATCGAGGTGGCGCCGGGAGCGGACGGGTCTCGCAGCCCCGAGTTCCTGGCCATCAACCCGAATGGGCATGTGCCGTTCATCGATGACGACGGGCTGGTGCTGTGGGAATCCATGGCGATCAACCTGCATTTGGCGCGCAAGCATGGCGGGCCGATCGCGCCGGCGGGGCTGGCCGAGGAGAGCTTGGCCACAATGTGGACGGTGTGGGCGGCGACCGAGCTGGAGCCGCCGGCGGCGCAGGCGATGTACCATACCTTCATGCTGCCGGAGCCGGACCGGGTGCCGGGGCTGAAGGCGGCGGCGCTGCAGCAGGTGCAGGCGCCGTTGCTGGTGCTGGAGGCGGTGCTAGCCAAGGGCGGCGGGTTCGTGATGGGCGGGCGGTTCACGGTGGCCGACCTCAACCTGGCCTGCTGCGTGTTCTACCTGCGCATGAACCCCGAGGCGCTGCTGGACAAGCCGGCGGTGCGGGAGTGGTACGCGGCCGCCCTGGCGCGACCGGCGGCCAAGGCCGCCTTCGCGCTGCGTGGCGACTAGACCTACTTGCCCTCGTCTTCGTCGTCGTCCTGGGCGTAGTACCATTCCAGGACGTCGTCGTGGAACTCGGGGTCCTTGAGCAGGCGCATGGCGAGCGCCAGCACGATCTCCGGGGCGGCGCCGATTTCCTCGGCGTCGTCGGCGACTTCGGTGGCGGAGACGACGCGGACGGACATGGCGCCGTCTTCCTCGCCGATGATCAGGGCGACCTCGTTCTCTTCGAGCGTGATCGTGGTGGTGTTTGCGGCTGCCATGGGGCGGGTCCTTCGGAGATCGGAAGAGCACACG
>JAIXTK010000250.1 GCA_027483995.1 Acetobacteraceae bacterium | reverse complement strand
CGAGGCGGGACATCAGCACGTAGGCGGACCAATAGGGGGCGGGGACGATGACTTCGTCGCCCTCGTCCACGGTCGCCATGATGGCGTTGTAGAGCACCTGCTTGCCGCCGTTGCCGACCATGATCTCATCGAGCGCGTAGTCGAGCCCATGGTCGCGCTTGAATTTGCGCTGGATGGCCTGCTTGAGGGCCGGTGCGCCATCCTGCGGCGGGTATTTGGTGTCGCCCTTCATGGCGGCGGCGAGGCCGGCCTCGATGGCGTGCTTCGGGCTGGCGAAGTTGGGCTCGCCGATGGTGAGCGCGATGACGTTGTGGCCCTCGGCGCGCAGTTCGCGGGCGCGGATCGTCATTTGGACGGTGGCGGCGACCTTGACGCGGCCGAGGCGTTGCGCGAGGGCCGGCATGTTACTTCAACCCTTCGCAGAAGCGCTTGATGCGGTTGCAGGCGTCTTCCAGCGTGGCGTCATCGAGCGCGTAGCTGATGCGGAAATGGCCGGGGTAGAGGAAGGCGCTGCCATGGACGGCGGCGACACCTTCCTCATCCAGCAGGGCGGTGACGAAATCGGCGTCGCTGTCGATCTTCACGCCGGACTTGCTGGTCTTGCCGATGCAGCCGTGCACGGAGGGGAACACGTAGAACGCGCCCTCGGGCTTGGCGCAGGTGATGCCGGGGCAGGTGTTGAGCATGGACACCACCAGGTTACGGCGGCGCTGGAAGGCTTCCACCATGTCGGTGATGAATTCCTGCGGGCCGGTGAGCGCCGCCACCGCGGCGGCCTGGCTGACGGAGGAGGTGTTCGACGTGCTCTGGCTCTGCAGCTTGTCCAGCGCCTTGATGAGCTGGAGCGGGCCGCCGGCGAAGCCGATGCGCCAGCCGGTCATGGCATAGGCCTTGGAGCAGCCGTTCATGGTCAGCGTGCGGTCCTTCAGCTGCGGCTCCACCTGCACGATGGTGGCGGGCTTGAAGCCGTCGTAGGCGAGCTTTTCGTAGATGTCGTCGGTGAAGATCCACACATTGGGGTGGCGCAGCAGCACGTCGCAGATGGCGCGCAGCTCCTCGGCGGAATAGGCCGCGCCGGTGGGGTTGCACGGGTTGTTCAGCATGAACCACTTGGTGCGGGGCGTGATCGCCGCTTCCAGGTCCTCGGCACGCAGCTTGAAGCCGTTGTTCTGGCCGCAGGGGACGAGCACGGGCTTGCCATCGGCGAGCGAGACGATGTCGGGGTAGCTGACCCAGCACGGCGAGGGGATGACCACCTCGTCGTCCTTGTCCAGCGTGGCGACCATGGCGTTGAAGATCACCTGCTTGCCGCCGGTGGAGATGATGATCTCCTCCGGCTTGTAGTCGATGCCGCTGTCGCGCTTGAACTTTTCGGCCACCGCCTTGCGCAGCGCGGCGGTGCCGGCGACGTCGGTGTACTTGGTGTCGCCGCCCTGGATGGCGGCGATCGCCGCGTCCTTGATGAACTGGGGCGTGTCGAAATCGGGCTCGCCCTGGGAGAGGGTGATCACGTCCCGCCCCGCCGCTTTCAGGGCCCGTGCCTTGGTGGAAATGGCGATGGTGAGGCTCGGGCTGATCCGATCGAGGCGTTCGGCGGTCAGGTGGGACATGGGCGGAACCTTTGCGGGCGTGGCGCGAAAAACGCGGCACCCTAATGCCGCGCCTTGCCCCCCGCAACCGGGCGCCAACGCCATGCTGCCCAGCCCAGGAGCAGGGTGAGGGCGAGCAGGACGGTTGCCAGCGCGTTCAGCACCGGGGTGGGGCCCAGGCGCAGGGTGGAGAACATCAGCATCGGCAGGGTGGTGGCGCCGGGGCCGGAGACGAAGCTGGCCACCACCACGTCGTCCAGCGAGAGCACGAAGGCGAGGCCCCAGCCGGCGGCAATGGCGGGGGCGAGCAGGGGCAGGGTGATGCGGCGGAGCACCGTGAGCGGCGGGGCGCCGAGGTCGGCGGCGGCCTGTTCCAGCAGTGTGCCTCCTCCGGCGAGGCGGGCGCGGACGGTGAAGGCGACGTAGGCAATGCCGATGGTGACATGGGCGAGCATCACCGTGCCGGCGCCGCGGCCGGGCCAGCCCAGGGTGCGTTCCAGCAGCACGAAGAGCAGCAGCAAGGCGAGGCCGAGCAGGAGATCCGGCAGCACCAGCGGGGCGGCGAGCAGGGCGGTGAAGCCCCCGCGGCCGGGGAAGCGGCCGAGGCGGGCGAGGGCCAGGCCGGCCATCGTGCCCAGGATGGTGGCGCCGGTGGCGGAGAGGGCGGCAATGCGCAGAGACAGCCAGGCGGCCTCGCGCAGGGCTTCGTCGGCGAGCAGGGCGTGGTACCAGCGCAGGGAGAAGCCGCTCCAGGCGGTGGTGAGGCGGGAGTCGTTGAAGCTGCCGAGCACCAGAAGGGCGATCGGGGCGTAGAGGAAGGCGTAGCCGAAGAGCAGGGCGGTGGTTCTCATGGCTTGGCCCAGCGGGACGGTAGCAGGACCAGGGCAAGCAGGATCACGGCCAGGGCGGCGGCCTGGGGCCAGTCGCGCTCCTGGAAGAACGCGTCCCAGATCACGCGGCCGAGGGTGAGGTTTTCCGGGGCGCCGAGCAGGGCGGGGACGATGACCTCGCCGCTGACCGGCACCGCCACCAGAACCACGCCGGCGAGCACGCCGGGCAGGGAGAGGGGCAGGGTGACGTGCCGGAACACACGCCAGGGCGGGGCGCCGAGATCGGCCGCGGCCTGTTCCAATCCGGGATCTGCGGCGGAAAGCCGTGCCTCGATCGGCAGGACCATGAACGGCAGGTACACGTAGGCGAGGCCCACCAGCATCGCACCTTCGGTGTGCAACAGGTGCAATGGCTGGTCGATCAGTCCGAGCGCGAGCAGGGCCGCGTTCGCATAACCCTCGTCGCGCAGGATGGCGATCCAGGCGGTGAGGCGCAGCAGAACGCCGGTGAGCAGGGGAAGCAGCACAAGGGCGCGCAGCAGGGGGCGGCGGTGGGCCGGGGCGCGGGCGATGGCCAGGGCCATGGGATAGCCGAGCCCCAGGCACAGCACGGCGGTGAGCGCGGCCATGCGCAGGCTGCCCCAGAGGGCGGCGCGGTACAGCGGGTCGGTCGGCGCCAGAGCCAGGGGCTCGGGGTTCCAGCCCAGGGCGAAGGGGGGTACGGCTTCGGTGGGCGTGGACAGCGCAATGGCGAGCAGGATCGCGGCGGGGGTGGCGACGAAGGCCAGCAGCCAGGCTAAGGGGAGCAAGGCGATCAAGGAAGAGTCTTCTTTTTTCTGAAGAAAAAAGAAGCAAAAAAGACTTTATCCGTTTGCGCCCACGAATGGCTGTGCCAGCAAACGGATAAAAGTTTTTTGGTTCTTTTTTTCAAAAAAGAACTACTTGCTTACGAGGGCCCGGATCGCATCCAGCTTGGCATGATGCCGCGACATATCCAGGCTATCCACGGTCAGCTCCGCCAGCGCCGTAACCCCATCCACCGCCGGCCCATGGCGCACGGCGTGTTCCAGGATCGCCCGGTCCCGCGCGGGGTCCAGCGCTTCCAGCATCGCGTCCCGCCAGTCAGGGCGGAGGACGGCCAGCGCGGCAATGAGGCCCCAGGCGCCCCAGTTGGAGACGCCGGCGACAATCAGGTGATCGGCCGCGGTGGCGCAGGCGATGGTTTCGCCGTGGGCGACATCCTGGGCGATGAGGGCGCGGGGCAGGGCGCCCATGCCGATCTCGTTGCCGCCGTCGCCGACCGCGAGCTTCGCCCAGGGGCCACCGAGGAAGAGCTCGTCCAGCGGGGCGGTGAAGTCGCCGATATCCACGCCGCGCAGGTTGCGGGGCCGGCCGTCGAAGGCCTGGCCGCAGCGTTCGATGGAGATGGCGTGGGTGATGCCGGCCTGCTGCCAGGCGGCGATCAGGGGCGTGAGCGGGGCGCCGAGGGCGGCGACGTCCATCGGCGTATCACCGATGCCGGCGCCGACCAGGGAGGCGGCGCAGGTGGCGCGGCAGGGCTCGTCGGTGGCCAGGCGCACGGGCACGCCGGCGGATTCCAGGGCGCGCAGCAGCAGGGCGGCGCCGATGGGGCCGTCGGTTTCCGCCGCCGGCGGAGTGGCGCGCGGCACGTAGAAGCCGGTGATGACGCCGACCACCGGCGCCTTTGCTGCGGCCAGGGAGGCGGCGGCGGCAAAGAGGCCGCCCTTCGCGGCGTTGCAGAGGTGGGAGATGTTGCGCCCCACCTCCTCCTGCACCAGCGCTTCGATCTGGTCGACCAGCGCGCGCTGGGCCGGCACGTGGTTCATCAGAGCGAGGCGAGGTTGCTGTTGCGCAGGTCGGTGATCAGCATGCAGCCCGGGGCGTGGGTGATGCAGAATTCCGGCTTCACCTGGGCGATCACCGCCTGGGGTGTCACGCCGCAGGCCCAGAACACAGGAAGCTCGCCTGGGGCGATGGGCACGGCGTCGCCATAGTCGGGCTTGTTGATGTCTGCGATGCCGATCGATTCGGGCAGGCCGATATGCACCGGCGCGCCGTGCACGGAGGGGAAGCGCGAGGTGATCTGGATGGCGCGGATGGCGTCGGCCGGCTTCAGCGGGCGCATGGAAACCACCAGCGGGCCATGGAACACGCCGGCCGGGGTGGTGGCGATGTTGGTGCGATACATCGGCACGTTGCTACCGCAGGTGATGTGGCGCACGTCGATGCCGTCTTCCACCAGCGCTTCCTCGAAGCTGAAGGAGCAGCCGATGGCGAAGGTGACGAGATCGTCGCGCCAGACCGAGGAGATGTCGGTGGGTTCATCCACCAGCACCCCATCGCGCCACACGCGGTAGCGCGGCACGTCGGTGCGGATATCCAGGTCGCGCGCCAGGCCGGGCAGGCGGGGGTCGCCGGGTTCGGAGACGGCGAGCACGGGGCAGGGCTTGGGGTTGGCCTGGGCGAAGCGCAGGAAATCATGCGCCAGGGCGCGGGGCAGGATCGCTAGGTTGGCCTGCACGTTGCCGCGCGCCAGCCCGGCGGTCTGGCCGGTATAGGCGCCGGCCCGGAAGCGCAGGCGCTCCTGCAGGCCGGCATTGGCGCCGAAATCGGAGATGGCGTTCATGGCGGGCTCCGGAATGAGACAAGGCCGCTACCCTAAGGGCGCGCCCCGGCAGGCGTAAAGCCGGGCGGTTGCCGCGGCGGGGTGGGTGGGGCAGCATCGCACTGCACAATGAAGGGGCTTCGCGGTGAAGATTTGCGTCTATGGGCCGGGGGCAATCGGCGGCTGGCTGGCGGCGGCGATGGCCAAGGGCGGCATCGAGGTTTCCGTGGTGGCGCGTGGCGCGCATCTGAAGGCGATCCGCGAGAACGGGCTGACGCTGGAACTGCCGGATGACCGCTACACGGTGAAGGTTGCCGCGAGCGACAACCCGGCCGAGCTGGGCCCGCAGGATGGGGTGATCGTGACGGTGAAGGCGCCGTCCCTGCCCAGCGTCGCCGGTGCCATCGGCCCGCTGCTGCGCGAGGACACGCCGGTGGCGTTCCTGACCAACGGCATTCCGTGGTGGTATTTCATCGGGCATGGCGGGGCGCTGGATGGCCGCTCCCTGCCGCGGTTGGACCCCAATGACGGGCTGCGCAACGCGATCGGTCGCAAGCGCTTGATCGGCGGCATCGCCTGGCCGGCCAGCTCCGTGCCGGAGGCGGGCGTGATCAAGATGAGTGCCGGGGCCGCGCGCGGCTGCGTGATCGGCTCGCCGGACGGGCAGCCGCATCCGGGGCTGGACCTGCTGGAGAAGGCCTTCGCGGCGGGGAACCTGAAGCTGACCGTGGCGCCGGATATCCGCGACGTGATCTGGGAGAAGCTGAGCTTCAACCTCTCCGCCGGGCCGATGTGCGTGCTCACCACCTCGCCGGTGAAGGATACGCATGTGGAGGAGGCGCTGGTGCGCACCTCCCGCCAGGTGATGACGGAAGTGAGTGCGCTGATGGCCGCGATGGGCCGCAACGTGCCGATCGACCAGGAGAAGGTGGTGGCGGGGAACCGCGTGCTGGGCCATCGCCCGAGCATCCTGCAGGACCTGCTGGCCGGGCGGCCGATGGAGGTGGATGCGCTGTATTCCACGCCGCTGGAATTGGCAGAAATGGTGGGCGTGACGCTGCCGACGCTGGAGACGCGGATCGGGCTGATCAAGGTGCGGGCGCGGCAGGCGGGGCTCTACAACGGGTAAGCGGTTCTTTTTTGAAAAAAAGAACCAAAAAACTTTCATGCCTTTGCGCCGAGGCTAGCCCCGGCGCAAAGGTATGAAGTCTTTTTGCTTCTTTTTCTTCAGAAAAAGAAGGCGCTTACTTCGGGAACTCGACGAACTGCGGCAGCCCGTCGGTGATCTCAAACCAGGGCGCCTTCGACCCCACGAAGATATGCGCCCGCGGCCGGATGCCGGGATCGCCCTCGATGGTGCCGAGGGTGACATGGACGCGGGCGCCATCCTGCACCACGGAAAACAGCAGCGTGCCGCAGCGGGCGCAGCTGGTGTTGTTGTTCTCCGGCGTGCCGAGGATGGAAAGCGCGGCTTCGCCCCGGGTCACGCGCAGCTTGTCGCGGGCGATGCCGGCGAAGGGTTTGAAGGTGCTGCCGGTGCGGCGCCGGCATTCGCTGCAGTGGCAGTTCAGTGCGTAGGCGAAGGGGCCGTCCACTTCGTAGTGGACGGCCCCGCAGGTGCATTGGCCAGTG
>JAIXTK010000206.1 GCA_027483995.1 Acetobacteraceae bacterium | reverse complement strand
TCTTCCAATGCACCCAAAACACCACCCAAATCACCCACGCGGGGTGGAGCAGCCCGGTAGCTCGTCAGGCTCATAACCTGAAGGTCACAGGTTCAAATCCTGTCCCCGCAACCAGATTAAATCACACAAACGCCCCGATGGTGAAAACCAACGGGGCGTTTGTGTGTGCGGCATAGATGTTGCTTCGCCCGGCGGTGCTGAACCATCACCGCGTCCGTGCCGGACCAAGGACCCAGAATGACATCCCTCGCTGCCCTCAACGCCGCGTCGCCCGATGATTTCGTGGCCGCGCTCGATGGCGTGTTCGAGCATGCCCCCTGGGTGCCGTTGGCCGCCGTACCGCTGCGACCCTTCGCCACGGTGGAGGCGCTGCATGCGGCGCTGATGGATGTGGTGCGTTCCGCGGATGCGCCGACGCAACGGGGTTTCCTGGGCGGCCATCCCGCGCTCTCGGCGGCTGCGCTGGCGACGAGCCTCACGGCGGATTCCGCCGCCGAACAGGCCGCGCTCGGCCTGGCTGGTTTGGGCGACGCGGCCGGGCGGTTCGTCGCTCTTTCGGCAGCCTATGAGGCACGCCACGGCTTCGCCTTCATCATCTGTGCCCGACGCCACACGCCCAGCTCCGTTCTGGCCCAGCTGGAACGCCGCCTGGATCAGAACGAGGCCGCGGAACGCGCCGCCGCCCTGGGCGAGGTGTTCTTCATCAGCCGGTTGCGTCTCGTGGCGCGCGTAAGCGGTCCGGGTGTGCCGAACACCACGGGGAGCCTTGCCGTGACGGTGGAGCAGGCGGGCGCGCCGGCCGCAGGGGTCCGGGTGGAACTGTGGCGCGATGGCGCGAAGATGTGTGAAGCCACCACGGGCGCTGATGGCGCGGTGGTGCTGCTGCAGGGCGAGCCGCTGCGCATCGGGCCGCATGAGCTGCGCGTCCATGTGGGGGCCGTGATCCCGGTGCGTTGGCGCGTGACGGAGCCGGAGGCCAACGTTCAGGTGGCGCTGGCCGTGGGGCCGGAGGGTGTCCGCGTCTCTATGTAGCCGATCAGTCGTTCAGGTGGCAGGCGGCGAGATGGCCCGCCGCCACTTCCCGCAAGGCGGGCATCGCAGAGCCGCAGCGGTCGAAACCGGCGGGGCAGCGGCCGTGGAAGCGGCAGGCATTCGGGTCGGGATCGATCGGGCTGCGCGGATCGCCCGCCAGGCGCGGTGCTTCCGGCCGCGTGCCTTCCAGCCGCGGCACGGCGGCGATCAGGCTTTTGGTGTAGGGGTGGCGCGGGGCCTCGAACACCTGTTGCGCCGGGCCGGATTCCACCACGCGGCCGAGATACATCACCACCACGCGGTCGCAGAGCAGCCGCACCACATTCAGATCGTGGCTGACGAAGATGTAGCTGAGGCCAAGCTCGGCCTTCAGCTGCTGCAGCAGCTTCAGCACCGTGACCTGCACCGAGACATCCAGCGCCGCCGTCGGCTCATCGAGCACCAGCAGGCGCGGATGGGTGCCGATGGCGCGTGCGATGCCGACGCGGGCGCGCTGCCCGCCGGAGAGCTGATGCGGGTAGCGGCCCAGCAGGGCCAGGGGCAGGCCGCATTGCGTCGCCGCCTCCTCCACCCGCGCCTGCAGTGCGGTGCCGCGCAGGCCGAGCAGCTTGCGCAGTGGGTCGGCGATGGCATCGGCGGCGGTGAAACGGGGGTTGATGCTCTCGCCGGCATCCTGGAACACCATCTGGATGTCGGCGCGGTTGGTGTCGCGGGCGAAGAAGCGGGCCGGCACGCCGGATATCTCGCGCCGGTCGAACCAGATCGTGCCTTCGGTGGTATCCAGCAGCCGTGTGATCAGGCGCACCAGGGTGGATTTGCCGCAGCCGCTTTCACCCACCAGCCCCACGGTCTCGCCGGCATGCACCGCGAGGGAAACCTCCGACACCGCATGCACCTCAGGTGGCTGTGCCTTGCCGAACAGGCGCCGGCGGCCGAGCGGAAAGCGCTTGCTGACGGCATCGAGTTCCAGAAGCGGGGTCATGCGGCCACGCCGAGTGGATGGCGACAGGCAACGCTGTGGCCGGGTTCCGCCTCGTGCGGGTACAGTGTTTCGCCGCAATCGGCCTGGCGACGGTCGCAGCGCGCGGCGTAGCGGCAGGCCGGGATGGCGGCGCCGCGCAGATCCGGCAGCGCACCGGGCACGGATTGCAACTCTTCCAGTGTGCCGGCCGCGGTGGGCGTGGCGGCGATCAGGCGTGCGGAATAGGGGTGCATCGGGCGGGCGAGCAATGTGGCGGTTTCTGCTACCTCCACCACGTGGCCGGCATGCATCACCGCGACCCGCCGCGCCCGCTCGGCAGCCAGCGCGAGGTCGTGGGTGATCAGGATGGTGGCCATGCCGGTCTGCGCCGCCATCTCCGCGATCAGGTCCATCACCACGGCCTGTGTGGTGACATCCAGCCCCGTTGTCGGCTCGTCGGCGATCAGCAGGTCGGGCCGGGCGGCCATGGCGATGGCGATCATCACGCGCTGGCACATGCCGCCCGAAAGCTCGAACGGATAGGCGCGGGCGCGGCGGGCCGGATCGGGAATGCCCACGGCGCGCAACGCCTCGATGGCGCGGTCGCGGGCGTTGAACCAGGTGGCGCCGCCGTGCCGGCGCATCACGTCGGCGATCTGCGTGCCCACCGGGCGGATCGGGTTCAGCGCCGTGCGCGGGTTCTGGAAGATCATCGCCACGCGCTTGCCGCGGATGCGGGCAAGGGCTGATGGCGATGCCGCCAGCAGGTCGATCCCCCCCAGCAGCGCGCGCCCGCCCGTGATTTTTCCGGCCGCTTCCAACAATCCCAGGATGGCATAGGCGGTGATGGATTTGCCGGAGCCGGATTCACCCACCAGCGCCAGCGTTTCGCCCGCACCCACGGTGAAGCTCACCCGGTCCAGCGGGTGCACCACGCCGGCGCGGGTATGGAACGCGACCGAAAGGTCCTGGACCGATAGCGCATCGCTCATGTGCGTCGCCTCGGGTCCACGATATCGCGCAACCCATCGCCGAGCAGGTTGAAGCAGAACACCGCCAGCATCAGCGTGGCGCCAGGGAACAGCGCGATCCACCATTCGCCGGAGACGATGAAGCTCGCCCCCTCCGCCACCATGATCCCCCATTCCGCCGTGGGCGGCCGCACGCCCAGGCCGATGAAGGACAAACCGGCCGCGTTCAGGATCGCGTAGCCCATGGTCAGCGACATCTGCACCACCATGATCGGCATGATGTTGGGCAGCACCTGGCCCAGCAGCAGCGCGCCGTCGCGATGGCCAGACAGCCGCGCCGCGTCCACGAACCCGGCCTGCCGCCGCGTGAGTGTCTCCGCCCGCGCCACCCGGGCATAGAGCGGGAAGTTGATGATCGCCGTTGCCAGAACGATGTTCGGGATGGTGTTGCCCAGTGCGGCCACGATGCCCATGGCCAGCACGAACAGCGGGAACGCCATGATGGTATCGGCGATGCGCCCCACCACCGCATCCACCCAGCCGCCGAAGAACCCCGCTGCCAGCCCGGCCAGCCCGCCGGCGGCGAACACCAGCACCACGGAGGCGAGCGCGATGCCCAGATCCACGCGCGTGGCCACGATCACCCGGCTGAGGATATCCCGGCCGAGCTGGTCGGTGCCGAACCAGTGCCGCCAGGTGGGCGCCTGCAAGGCGCGCGCGGTGTCGCTGGCCATCGGGTCGAACGGTGCGATCATCGGCCCCAGCAGGGCCATCAGCGCATAGGCCAGGAACAGGCACAGCGCGAACAACGTGACGGGATTGCCGGCCAGCACATAGCGCGCATGGGCCCAGATCGAATCGCGCGGCGCGGCCGGGGCGATGGTGGTGCTCATGCGCCGTGCCGGGCGCGCGGGTCGATGGCGCGGTTCAGCAGGTCGATGCCCAGGTTGAGCAGCACGTACAGCACCGCCATGGTCAGCACGAAGCCCTGTACCGGCGCGAAATCGGACGCGATCAACGCTTCCACCGCGTAGCTGCCGATGCCGGGCCAGGCGAACACCTTTTCCACCAGCACGTTGGCGCCGAGCAGGAAGGAGAACACCATGCCCAGCACCGTCACCACCGGCAGCAGCGCGTTGCGCAGCGCGTAGGTGATCACCACGGTGGGGCCCGAGAGCCCGGAGGCGCGCGCGGTGCGGATGAACTCGGAGCCCAGCACCGCCAGCATGGAAGCCCGCGTGATGCGCGCGATCGGCGCCATCGCGAACAGGGCCAAAGTGGTGGCTGGCAGCACGATCTGCGCCGCCGCGGCGCGGAATGTCTCGGTATCACCGGCCAGCAGCGT
>JAIXTK010000142.1 GCA_027483995.1 Acetobacteraceae bacterium | reverse complement strand
TGGGGCGGCGCGCAGATCGTGCCGGAAGCCTGGGTGGAAGACAGCGTGGCGCCGATCTCCGATGCCGGGCTGGCCGGCAGCTACGGCTACATGTGGTGGGTGGCGCGCGACGGCATCCATTTCCCCAATGCGCGCGTGCCGGAAGGGACCTATTCAGCGCGTGGCGCCGGCGGGCACTATATCGTGGTGCTCCCGAAGCTGGATGCCGTGGTGGTGCACCGGGTGGATACGGACATCCCGGGCAACGCCGTCAGCTCCGGCCGGTTCGGCATGCTGTTGCGGCGGGTGATGGCCGCCGCGCCGGGTTAGCGTTCCGTTCCGTCCCAGGTCGGCTGGCGGGGCGGCACGATGTCCTTGAAGGCGTCGAAGCCCTTCCAGGCCGGCTCGGGCGACCGCACGCCCGGTGTCGGCGCATAGGCAGAGTGTGCCTCCAGGCTCAGCTGCGGGATGTAGCGCGGGCAGTTGGCGAAGACCGCCCGTACCGAAACGCGCACGATCAGCTGCGCGCCCACGGTGCGGGCCAGCAGGTCGTCGTCGCGGGAGACGCTGGCGGTGCCGTTCACCCGCAGCCGCCGCGGCTGGCCGTGCATGTTGATGAACAGCAGGCCGACTTCGGGATTCACCGCGAGGTTGCCCAGGCTCTTGAACATGCCGTTGCCGTCGTAATCGGGAAAGGCCAGCTCCGACGGGCCGGTAACGCGCACGAAGCCGGGCGGCCCGCCCTTGAAGGAGCAGTCGGGCCGGCCCGCTTCATCGGCGGTGGCGAGGAAGAAGTCGATCGCGTCTTCGATGAATTCGCGGTCGCTGTCGGTGAAGGCCTGCCGCGCGCGTTCCTCCAGCCGGTCCGCCAGGGCGCGGCTGGCGAAGGCGTCCTGCAGCGCGCGGTTGCCGGCGTGGTAGAAGCTGGAGTCGGTCATGGCGGTCTCCTCGCCTGTGCAGATCAGCGGCAGCGTGTCAGGCAGGGCGCGCCAGGATCAGCTGCCCGACATCGGTCCAGCGCGCACGAAACCCGATTTCGCAATAGGCCAGGTAGTATTCCCACAGGCGCTTGAACCTTGCGTCGTAGGGCTGCTTGCCGGCCGGCGGCGGCAAACGCGCCACCTGGGGCCAGGCGCGCTGGAAATCGCCATACCAGCGCGCCAGCGTCTCGGCATAGTCGAGGCCGAACCAATGGTCCCCGCGCCATTCCAGGCCCGCCATCGCCACCTCGCGCCGCAGCTCGCCGGGGCTGGGCAGCATGCCGCCCGGGAAGACGTGGCGTTGGATGAAATCGGCGGTCCGGGCATAGTCGGCGAACCAGGCGTCATCGATCGTGATGGTCTGGATGCCGGCCAGCCCACCGGGCGCCAACCGGTCATGCACCGTGCGGAAATAGGTGGGCCAGTATTCCCGCCCCACCGCCTCGAACATCTCGATCGACGCAATGCGATCGAACTGGCCCGGCACGTCGCGATAATCCTGCAGGCGAAGCTCCACCCGGTCTGAAAGTCCTGCCTCGGCAATGCGGGCGCGGGCGAACTCCAGCTGCGACGGCGAGAGCGTGAGGCCCACCACATGCACCCCGAACTCGCGCGCCGCCAGGGTGGCAAACCCACCCCAGCCGCAGCCTATCTCCAGCACACGCATCCCGGGCCGCAGTCCCAGCCGCTCGCACAGCAGGCGCATCTTGCGGGCCTGCGCCACTTCCAGCGCCTCGGCCGGCTCGGCGAACACGGCCGCGGAATAGGTCATGCTGGCGTCGAGCCACAGGCGATAGAACGCGTTGCCCAGGTCGTAATGCGCGACGATGTTGCGGGAGGAGCCTCGCCGGGTGTTGGGGCGCAGCTTGTGGGCAATCCAGGCCAGCGCCCGCGTCCACGGCCGGCCGCGCAACAGCGGCGTCAACTCGGCTTCGTTGGCAGCGGCCAATGCCATCACCGCGCGGATGTCCGGGCTTTCCCACAAGCCATCGAGATAGGCTTCGGCCCAGCCGAGGCTGCCACCCGTGACCAGCCGGGTGACCGCACGGGGATCGCGGATGACGACCGTTGCCGCCGGCATGGGGCTCGCCGCCATGCGATGCGTGGCGCCATCCGGCAGCACCAATGTCAGGGCGCCCACCCGGATCTGCCCCGCGATCTCCAGGAGCAGCCGCAATCGCGGATCCCGCGGCGGGGCGTTGCGGCCGCGGGACTGGTCGTCGGCCTGGGCTAAGCGCGTCGTGCTCACGTACATCCTTCCGCATCATCAGCGGCAATATGGGGATATTCCCCGGACTGGCGACCTCCCGTCGGCGTAGCGAAGCCACGCGCGGCGAAACCCTAACGTGACAGAACAGAGACAGCCAAGCCGATCCTGCGCAAGCAGGGCAGCCACCGCCAGGGAACGCTAGGCACCGGGCCCGCCCTCGCCTATCGAGACAGGATATGGGGAGAAAGGGCCGGACGTGCCACGCGGAATCGTCCGATGAACGCCACGCCAGCGTCTCCGCCCGGTGGCCAGCGTCACGGGCGGCTGTCCGTGTTCGCCCTGGCCGATTATCGCAGGCTCTGGCTGATCGGTACCACGTCCTCCATCGTGCGCTGGGTGGATACGCTGGCGATGGCGGTCTTTGCCTACCAGGCCACCGGCTCGGCCTTCGTGGTGGCGATGCTGACCATGCTGCGCATGCTGCCCATGGCGGTTCTCGGCCTGGTGTTCGGCGCCGTGGGCGAGCGTGTGGAGCGGCGCCTGCTGTTGCTCGGCGTCCTCATCGCGATGGCATTGACCTCTGCGACACTGACCGTGCTGGCATGGTCCGGCACGCTGGCCGTGTGGCATCTGGCGGTTGCCAGCCTGCTGAACGGCATGGCCTGGGCCAGCGACAACACGGTGCGCCGCTTCCTGATCGGCGAAGTGGTGGGTGCCGCCCGGCTTTCGGGTGCCATGTCGCTCGATATCGGGGCCGGCAACGCCGCACGCCTGCTGGGGCCTGTCATGGGCGGTGTGCTCCTCGCGACCTTGGGGATCGAAGGCGCGTTTGCGCTCGGGACCGCTCTTTACCTGCTGCCGGTTGTCGCTGCGTGGCGCCTGGCCTACCGCAACCCCCATGTGGCCGCCGGCGGGCCCGCGCTCCTGGCACGGATCGCCGGCGGCTTCGGCGTGGTGCGCCGGGATCCCCGCCTTGTCGGCACCATGGTGGTCACCCTGATCTTCAACCTGTGGGGCTGGCCTGCCACGAGCATGGTGCCGGTGATCGGCGCCGACCAACTGGGCCTGTCTGCCGCGATGATCGGCGTGCTGGCGGGGATGGACGGGCTGGGGGCACTCGCCTCGGCGGCCGCCTTGGCGGTGATGCTCCGGCCCGGCGGCTTTCGCGCCACTTATGTCGGCGGGACGGCGCTCTATCTTGCGGCCACCGTTGCCTTCGCCCTGTCACCGGAGCCGATCAGCGCGGCGGCCTCACTGGTCGTCATCGGCGCGGCAAGCTCCTGCTTCGGGGTGATGCAATCCACGTTGGTTTACGTGCTGGCCCCGCCGGAGGCCCGCAGCAGGGTATTCGGCGTGCTCGCGGTGTGCATCGGCACGGCGCCGATCGGGTTCCTGCATCTCGGCCTGCTCGCCGACTGGCTCGGCGCACCCTATGCAACGGCCTTGATCGGCATAGAGGGCCTTATCGCCATCCTGCTGACCCGCCGCTGGTGGCGCACGATCTGATCGGGACGACATGAACGAGACGAATTCAGACCGCCCCCTGCGGGGAATCGTGACGATTCTCGGAGCAGTCTTCTGCTTCACCCTGTCCGATGCCATGGCCAAGTGGCTGGGGCAGGCGATGCCGGTCACGCAGATCAACTGGATTCGCTACCTGGTGTTCGTGCCCTTCGCCTGGGTCCTCGTGGCCCGCACTTCTGGCGGACGCGTGCAGGTGAAGCAGCCGCGCCTGCAGGTGCTGCGCGGTCTGCTGCTCGCCGTCTCCGCATTGCTCTACGTCTTCGCCATCCAGACGATGCCGCTGGCGGAGGCCACATCGGTGGGGTTCATCTCACCGCTGCTGATCACGGCATTGTCCGTGGTGATCCTGCGCGAGGTGGTGAATGCCGCCCGTTGGGCTGCGATCGTCGTCGGGCTTCTGGGCGTGCTCGTGATCGTGCGGCCCGGCACGGAGGCGTTCCAGCCGGCCGCGCTGCTGCTGGTGGGATCATCCTCTACCTGGGCCGTGGCGGTGGTGCTCACACGGCGGATGTCGGGCCAGGATCCCACGGCAACCACCTTGCTATGGTCCGCGGTGGTGGGCCTGGCAGCAATGACCCTGGTCATTCCCTTCGGCTGGGTATGGGCACCCTGGGACGCCTGGGCGATGGCAATAGCGCTCGGGCTGGTCGCCTCGGCGGGGCAATACCTCATGATCCAGGCCTACCGTTTCGCCCCGGCCTCCTTGTTGGCACCGTTCAGCTACACCTCGCTGCTGTGGAGCACCGTGTTCGGCTGGGCTCTGTTCACCGTTCTACCCGACCTGCCCACGCTGATCGGCGCCGTGGTCATCGTGGCGGCCGGGCTGGTGGCAGCCCGGCCGGAGAAGAAGGCGTAGGGTTCAGGCAAAGGCCGAAGCGTCGAACCCATCCGGCAGCACGCCGCGCGGACGGATCATGTCGTAGGGGCCACGCGCCAGGAAGCGGCCCTGGCCGGGCTCGGACTGCACCACGCCGTCGCGCATGGCCACCCGGCCACGCAGCAGCGTCGCCACCGGCCAACCGGTCACTTCCATCCCCTCATAAGGCGTGTAGTCCATGATCGACTGCATCAGCCCGTTGTTCAGCGTCACCCGCTTGGCTGGGTCCCACAGCACCAAATCCGCATCGAAACCCGGCGCGATGCTGCCCTTGCGGGGATAGAGCCCGAACAGCCTTGCGGGGTTGGTGGCGGTGATGCGCACGAAGGTGTTGAGGTCGATCCGCCCCTTCACCACGCCCTCGCTGAACAAGATCGGTAGCCGTGCCGCCAGGCCCGGCACACCGTTCGGGATGTCGCGGAAGGGCGCGCTGGTGCCGTTGACCGGCTTGCCCTTGGGGCCTGTGAAGGTCCAGCCGGAATGGTCGGAGCTGACCACATCCAGCGTGCCGCGGCGCACATCGGCCCACAGCGCCTCCTGGTCCGCCTTGGTGCGCGGCGCTGGCGAACACATGAACTTCGCCCCCTCGAAGCCGGGCTTGTCCATGTCATCCGCCGTCAGGGTGAAATACTGCGGGCAGGTCTCGCCCCACACCTTCAGCCCGCGCGCCTGGGCCCGCGCGATCTCCTCAGCCACTTCGCTGCAACTCACGTGGAACACCTGGATCGGTTGGTCCACCATCTCGGCCAGCGCAATCGCCCGATGTGTCGCCTCGCGCTCGATCATCTTCGGGCGCGACCAGGCGTGATACATCGGCGCCGTGCGGCCCGAGGCGATCAGCGCCTCCGTGCGCCAGCGGATCGCTTCATAATTCTCGCAGTGCACGGTCACGAAGGCGCCTTCGCGCCGCGCCGCCGCCAGCACGCGCAGATAGGCGCGGTCGTCCAGGTTCAGCGGATCGTAGGTCAGGAACACCTTCAGGCTGCGCACGCCCTGCGCCACCACTTGCGGGATCTCCTTCCAGATCACGTCGTCGGTCGCATCGGTGATGATCTGGTGGAAGGAGTAGTCCACCATCGATTGCCGCGCCCGCCGCTGGTATTCGGCCAGCGGTTCCAGGATCCCCTGCCCCTTGAACTGGGTGGAGAAGGTGATCACCGAGGTGGTGCCGCCCACCAGGCAGGAGCGGCTGCCGGTTTCCCAGGTTTCCTCGTCGGCCCCACCGCCTTCCTGCAGCTGTTCGATATGGCAATGCGTATCGACCCCGCCCGGCATCACCAGCAGCCCGCCGGCGTCGAGCGTCTCTGTGCCCTCAAGCCGTTCGCCGAGGGCCGCAATCCGGCCGTCGCGAATCCCGATATCGGCGCGCATGGTGTCGCTTCCCGTCACCACCGTGCCGCCGCGCACAACGAGGTCGTAATCCGCCATGTCGATGTCCTAACGTGTATCGCGACATGCAACCGATTTCCCCCCCGCGCCGCAACCTTCTTTGGGCCACCAAATGCGCCTGACCTCCCGCACCATCCGCCCCACCGGCCAGAAGATCACGGTGCACTTCGACGGCCAGGCACTGCCGGGTCTTGAAGGCGAGACCGTCGCCGCCTGCCTCTCCGCCGCCGGGATCACCACATTCCGCGCCACCGCATCCGGCGCGCCGCGCGGCCTGCATTGCGGCATGGGCGCCTGCTTCGATTGCGTGGTGACGATCGACGGCCGGCATGGCCAGCGCGCCTGCCAGGCGAAGGTCACCGATGGCATGCAGGTTTCGAGCAGCGCACCGGCCGGCCTCGCCGATCTCGTTCCTACGCCGGACGAAAGCCACCATCGCAGTTGCGACCTGCTGGTGGTCGGCGCGGGCCCGGCCGGGCTTTCGGCCGCGCTCGCCGCGGCCGAATCGGGCGCTCAGGTGATCGTGCTGGACGAGCGGGACGCCCCCGGCGGCCAGT
This sequence comes from Acetobacteraceae bacterium, assembly GCA_027483995.1. Lineage (GTDB taxonomy): Bacteria > Pseudomonadota > Alphaproteobacteria > Acetobacterales > Acetobacteraceae > CAMDGX01. Next base: position 1,349 of record JAIXTK010000142.1, on the reverse strand, counting down.
ATCACAAGCAACTCGCCCCAAGCCATGTCAGCACCGATCCCGACGCCCAGCATCGCGAGGGTGCCGAGTTGCGCGCGCGGGCGGAGGCGGCAGGCGTCGAGATTGTGTCGAATGCCATCGCCTGGGGGGCTTTCCCCCATGCCGAAGCGGCGGCCGAGATCGGTGCCGTCGTTGGCGGGCAGGCCACCGTGTTCACCCCACGCCGGCTGGTCCTGGCGCCCGGGGCGCATGAACGTCCGGTCCCGCTGCCTGGCTGGACCCTGCCGGGCGTGCTGACCACCGGCGGGCTGCAAACCCTGGTCCGCGCCCAAAGGGTGGTGCCCGGCCAGCCCGTGCTGGTCGCCGGCAACGGGCCGCTCAACCTCCAGCTGGCCTGCGAATTGCTGGCCGCCGGCGTGCGCGTGGCCGCCGTGGTGGAAGCCGCTGCCCGCCCGTCCCTCGGCATCTGGCGCATCGCGCTGGACATGTGGCGGCACGACCGCGACCTCACGCGCCAGGGGATCAGCTATCTCGCGATGCTGAAGCGCCGCGGTGTTCCGGTGTTCTGGGCCAGCCACGTCACCCGGCTGGAAGGGACCGATCGCGTCGAGATGGCCCATGTCGCCACGCCCGCGGGGATGGCGCGCATCACCGCCACGACGGTCGCGCTGAATGCCGGGTTCCAGCCCGAGACCGGCCTGGCGCGCGCACTCGACCTGCCGCATGGCTTCGTGGATGAGGGCCTCGGCCACCTGATGACCGAGACCGACGCCGAGGGCCGGACGGCGAATGCCGCCATCTTCGCCGTCGGCGACGGGGCCCGCATCGGCGGCTCCCGCATTGCCCTCGCCCGGGGCCGCCTCGCCGGGCTGGCCATCGCCCGCGACCTTGGCCTGCCGACGCCGGATCCGTTTGACGATTGGGTGAAGCTGGGCCGCGCCCAGGCGTTCCAGGCTGAGCTCTGGAAGCTCTACCGCCCCGTCACGCCCCCACCGACCGAAGGAATCACCGACGAGACCATCATCTGCCGCTGCGAGGAGGTGACGGCCGGGCGACTGCGGCAGGAAATCGGCAATGGCTTCGTCTCCGTGGCGTCCCTCAAGAAGGCCACCCGGGCCGGCATGGGGCGCTGCCAGGGTCGCTTCTGTGCCGCGACCATCGCCCAGCTCTGCCCCGGCACCCCGGATGCCGGCAGCTTCGCCGCCCCGCGCCTGCCGGCCAGGCCCGTGCCCGCGGCCGCACTGATGTTCGAGGAAGGCGAGTTCGACGCCCCCTTGCTGGAACTGCCCACCCCCAACCAGCGCCTGACGCCGGTTCCGCCCACCGAATCCGCCCCCCGCCAGACCGACATCCTGGTGATCGGCGGCGGC
>JAIXTK010000146.1 GCA_027483995.1 Acetobacteraceae bacterium | reverse complement strand
TTTTCCGCCTTCGGCGGGGAGGGGCCGTCGAGGCGGTGGAGAGACCCGGGCGGCCCCTCCCCGCCGAAGGCGGAACTCATGTGGGTCCAGGGACCTCAGGTCCCTGGCGGGTCCAGGGCAGAGCCCTGGCCTTGCTTCAAGCCGCCCGGCGCTGACCCTGCGCCAGGAGCGTCCCGAGGTAGGTTGCCAGGGCGCCGGGGCCGGAGCGGTCGGTGTTGGTGAGGTTGGCGCGGGCTTCGGCGTCGGGGTTGTAGTTGGTGTTGGTGTTGACGTCGTAGACCAGGGGTTGGCCGGTTTCGTCGGCGATGAATTCGATGCCGGCGACGTCCACCTGGGCGCGTTCGAGGAAGGTTTCGAGGCGGGTGCGCAGCGTGGGGTCGATTCCGGGCAGGACGGTGAATTTGTGCTCGGGTTTTCCGGGGGTTTCGCCGACGGGGCAGGCGGCTTCGCCGATGGCGCAGACGTCGGCGGGGCAGAGTTCGAAGCCTTCGGAGGTATCCACTTGCACCGCGTAGACGAAGCGGCGGCCGACGAATTCGGCGCGGGTGATCACGGGGCGCGGGGCGCGGATATAGGTCTGGAGCAGTTGGATGCCGTCGACGGGGGCTTCGTAGTCGTCGCCGGCGACGTAATCCTGCAGGCCTTCCAGGGTGTGGAACAGGCGCACGCCGAGGCCCTTGCCGCCGCGGTTTGGCTTGAGGATGACGGGTTCGCCGGCGAAGTGGGCTTGGGCGGCGGGCACGATCTGGTCACGGCCGGCGACGAGGACGCTGCGCGGGGTGCGCAGCCCGGCGGCTTCCAGGGCGGCGTATTGGCGGACCTTGCTGATTTCGAGGTCGAGTGCCGCTGGCCCGTTCACCACGGTGCGGCCCCAGCGGGTGAGCCAGGCGAGGAGACCGGCGGTGAGCTCGGCGGAATAGCGATGGTCGCGCGTGTGCGAGCTGGCGGACATGCGGTTGTAGAAGATGCCCTCGGGCGGCGGGGCGGAGAGGTCCCAGGCGCCTTCGTGCAGGAACCAGTCGGTCCAGGGCAGGGCGCGCTGGTCCAGCGCCGTGGCGAGCGGGGGCAGCCAGGCGGGGTTCTCGTGGATCACGTGGATGCGGGCCATGTGGAACTCCTAGCCTGGGCGGGTTTTACGATATTGCGTCGGGTGGATGTAGGATCGCGAGGGTAAATACGCAATCCGTGATGTAAATACAGAATTTCCGCGTGATTTGGCGGCCGGGGCGATTGCCGCTAGATTGGCGGTAGCCGAGGAAGGAGCTGCCCATGTCCCAGTTGTCCCAGCGCGATGCCGCGCGCACGCCCGTGGTCACCGAAATGCGGGTGGTGCCAGTGGCCGGGCGGGATTGCATGGTGCTGAACCTGGCAGGCGCACATGGGCCCTTCTTCACCCGCAATATCGTGCTGCTGACGGATTCGTCTGGGCGGACGGGCGTGGGCGAGGTGCCCGGGAGCGAGGCGATCCTGCGCACGTTGCAGCGCCTGGTACCGGTGGTGCAGGGGCGGGCGATCGGGGAATACACCAGTATCCTCAATGCGGTGCGGGCGGAACTTCCCGGCGCAAAGCAGGCGCGACAGACCACGGTGCACCAGGTGGCGACAGAGGCGGAGCGCCGCGTGCTGGCCCAGCCGCATGAGATCAATTTGCGCACGGACAACGTGGTGACGGCGGTGGAGTCGGCGCTGCTCGATCTGCTCGGCCAGCATCTCGGCGTGCCCGTGTGCGCCCTGCTGGGCGAGGGGCAGCAGCGCGACAGGGTGAAGATGCTCGCCTACCTGTTTTACATCGGCGACCGCGCGAAGACGGATCTGCCCTATCCCGAAGGCCATGGCCCGCGCGATGGCTGGGAGCGGGTGCGTACGGAGGAGGCGCTGACGCCGGATGCCCTGGTGCGCCAGGCGGAGGCGGCTTCCGCGCGCTACGGATTCAGCGATTTCAAGCTGAAGGGCGGCGTTCTGCGTGGCGAGGACGAAATGCGCACGGCGGCCGCGATCAAGAAGCGCTTCCCGGAAGCGCGCGTCACCGTCGATCCCAACGGCGCCTGGTATCTCGCTGATGCCATTGAGCTGGGCCGCGAATGGGGCCACGTGCTGGCCTATGCCGAGGATCCCGTGGGGCCGGAGACCGGCTATTCCGGCCGCGAGGTGATGGCGGAGTTCCGCCGCGCCACCGGCCTGCCGACGGCCACCAACATGGTGGCGACGGATTGGCGCCAGATGGCGCATTCGCTCTCATTGCAGGCCGTCGATATCCCGTTGGCCGACCCGCATTACTGGACGCTGCAGGGCTCCGTGCGGGTGGCGCAGACCTGCGAGGCCTTCGGGCTGACCTGGGGTTCCCATTCCAACAACCATTTCGACATCTCGCTGGCGATGTTCACGCAATGCGCTGCTGCCGCGCCGGGGCGGGTGACGGCGATCGACACGCATTGGATCTGGCAGGAAGGGATCGAGCGCCTCACCAAGGAGCCGTTCCAGTTCGTTGGCGGCGACGTGATCGTGCCCGACCGGCCCGGGCTGGGCGTGGAGATCGACCTCGACCGGCTGGCGGCGGCGCATGAGCTCTACAAGAAGATCGGCGGCGGCATGCGCGATGATGCGGTGGCGATGCAGTACCTGGTGCCCGGCTGGACCTACGACGCCAAGAAACCCAGCCTCGGCCGGTGATCTCTGGGCGGCCTGCTGATCCGCTCCGTTCACCCGAAGCCGGGGGAACTGCGCGGGCAGGGCGCCACTACATCCGGGTCCCGGTGCCGGGCGCCACGGTGGCGACCCGGCGCGGCGGCACCGTGGCGGGTTGCGGCCGGCCCGATTGCGCGAGCACGCCCGTACGCGGGCCCGCCGTGCTGTTCCAGGCATTGTGGCTGAAGGCATGGCGGCTGAAGGCATGGCCGGGCAGGGCGGGCGTGATGCCCAGGCGCTTCTGCTCCTCCGGCCAGACGGCGGCGACGCGCTTCTGGTAGAGGTCGCCACGCTCCGGGGTTTGCGAGTGGTAGAAGGCGGTGGCCCGCGTCCAGTCCCGCGTGGTGGCATACAGGTCATTCAGGAAGCGCGCGGCATAGGCGGCGTTCGTGGCGGGGTCGAAGGCCTGGTCCAGGCTGGCGAAGGCCTGGGGATGGTGCGCCAGGTTCACCTGCATGCAGCCGACATCGATGGATTGCACGCCGCGGGCCTGCAGGCTGCGCACGGCGGCGATCGCGGCCTCCTTGCTGTCGAAATACTGCCCGGCGCCCTCGGCATTGATGGTCCAGGGCCAGGGATGGACGATGCCCTGCGCATCCACCCGGCCGGATTCCACGCGGGCGATGGCGGCCATCAGCTGCGAGGGCAGGGCGGCGGCGCGCTCCGCAGCCAGGATGGCGGCGCGGCATTGCAGGCCGCCCGCCATTGGCGGCAGGGCGGGCGCAGGCGCCTGGGTGCGGGCCGGTTGGGCGGCAACCGGCGGGGCAAGCAGCGCAATGGATATCGCCAGGGCTGAAATGAACGTGGCGCGCATGGCGCTCCTCATAACCGTTCCGGCGCGGGCGGGGGAATCACAAACCTGCCAGGGCCGTGGGTTGCACGCCGTCCCTGGGCAGGAACGGCCGGGGCGCAAGCCCGGGGGCGGCCAAAAACAGGAAATTGCTGCGATGCGAAAAATCGCTTGCACACGAACGACCGTCCCCCTATCTTGTGCATCGCAGCACGGCAGCTCCGGTTGCCGACTGCTTCTTGGACGTTTCCTCCCTAAACTTGGCGGTGCCCTCGGGCACCGCCCTTTTTTTTGCCGCGCACCCCGGCGGCGCCGGGCGGCACCGCCGGGACAGCCGGCTCAGCTCACCATCGCCTCCGGCGCCAGCACGAAGGCCCGCACGTCGCTGCGGTCCAGCTGGGACTGGTCGGACCAGCCATCGGTGGCGAGGTGCTTCACATAGAGGTTCTCGCTGAACCCCGCGATGGCACAGCTGCCCAGCAGCGCCGCGGCGGAGCCGCTGGGTACCGGCAGAGGCCCGGCGATGGTGGAGGCGGCCGTGCCGGCAGCCCCCAGCACCGCTGGCCCGGCACCGCGCAGCACGGAGAAGCTGTAGGCCGCGTAGCCGTTGCGGTGCACCGCCCGGAACGGCGTGGCCACCGTGCCCGTGGTGCCATCATAGGCCAGTACGCCGCAGGCCGTTCCGGCCGGCGCGCCATCCAGCGTCGGCGCGCCGATCCGGGCCAGGGTGGGGTTGTTGTCCACCCGCACGGTCAGCACCATGCGGTTCGCCGCCGCATCCACCAGGCCCAGCGTGGCCGCATCGCGCGTGGCGATGGTGCCCGAAAGGTCGTCATCCGCCGGCACGCGCCAGCGAATGCCCAGCGCCTCCGGGTCCACCTGCGCCCCGGCGGCGTTGAACAGCTCCACCGAGATCTGCCACAGCCCGCCCTGGTCCGGCCCCTCCGGTGCGCCGGCGGCGTCGAACCCCACGCCGGGGGCCACCGCGTTGGTCGGGATCACCGCGCTTTGCGTGTCCAGCACCGCGTTGGGGATGGACCATTGCCCGACGGGCGGCAGGGCAGGCGGGATTTCATAGAGATGCGGCGTGGCGCCCACGGTCTGCGGCCCCAGCGGGTATTGCTGCAGTACCAGGTCGCCGCCGATCTCCTGCGTGTAGTGCCGGCTCACCGCCTCCGTGCTCGGGCGCCAGGCGGATTCGGGCTCGGTCGGGCGCTTGTAGCGCACGCGGTAGAAGCGCACGCCCAGGCTGGAGCGCAGCGAGGCATCGAATTCCAGCCGTGGCCGCAACGCGCCGCCCCAGGGCCGCGTGCCGTCCAGCAGCCCGCGCTTGACCGGATCGAGACCGCCGGAGCCGATGGCCGTTGCGTCGTTGGCGCCATGGATGCGCCAGACGGAGGTGTTGCCGATCGCCATGAACAGCACCCAGTTGTTCGGCGCCACCACGGGCGGGCAGGGCGGGCAGGCATGGGCGAGCGGGTGGGTTGTCACCAGCGTCACCTCGGTGCCGCAGGCATAGTTCCAATAGGTGTGGCAGGCCACCGGCAGCGGCTGCAGGATTGTTGCCCAGAAGCCCGGCCAGATGCGCTGGCGGGCGACGAAATACAGGTCCGGCTGGTCCGGGTTCAGGCGCGATTTCCAGATCAGGGTGCGGAAATGGCCGCATTCGTCGGTCATCACCGTGGCGATCTTCTGCTTCGTCACCAGGCGCGGGAACAGCCAGCACAGCATCGGCCGCACCAGGTCCAGATGGGAGACCAGGGCGCGCTCCAGCACCGCGCGCGGGGCGCGGGCGGCGAGCTTCAGCATCGTGGGCATCGCCTCCGCCAGGCGCGGCGGGTCCGGCTGCGGGTTGAAGGCGGCGATGGCGCCCGGGGAGGGCAGCATGGCGGCACGGGCGCGGATCGGGCTCGGGTCCGGCCCCGGGCCGGGGCGCGGCGGGATCGGCAGGTCGATCGGCGGCCACGGCCCGTCGATGATCTCGCGGATGCGGTCGATGTCCAGCTCCGGCAGGTGCGGCAGCAGGATCGGCCAGGGATCCACCTCGTAGATGTCGATCGCGGCGTTGCACACCGGCAGGCGCAGCGTGATGCCGCCAGACACCACCTGCTTCAGCAGCGTGCCGCGCACCACGCAGAAGGAGCCGAGCCAGAAGCGCATGGCCGCCGTATCGATCGTGAAGAGCACCGGCGGCAGCTTCTCCACCCCCGGCCGCAGCGCCACGTGCTGCTCGATTCCGCCGCGGCGCAGCACCTCGCCGATATCGATCTCCTTGCCCATCTCGGGTGCCACGACCACGCGCAGCGCCTGCGGCTCCGCGCCGATGGAGACGGGCAGGCGGGCGCGGCCCTCCTTGTCCAGCACCTGCAGGCCCAGCAGCGTGCCGCTGCGGCTGAACAGATGGGCCACCAGCGGCGGCAGCCCCTCCGGCCGGTCGTCGAGCTGTGCGGCGATGTCGAGGGTGATCTGGCGTTGGCCGTCGGTTCTGGTTGCCATTGAGGCGCGCTCCCGCATTGGTTGTTGCGGGGACCCTATGCGCAATCATGAAGCGTTCGCAATGAAAGATCGAGTCGCAACACAACTGCCTACGGTTGTGTTTCAATGGGTTATCACGTCGTCAGGCGGGCGTGAGCCCTCCGCGCCGCTCGTGTCAATTCACGTAAAGGGGGCTCATGCCAGGGGCAATGCGCCCAGCCGGGCCGCCGCCGCAGCAGCGGCACGCGTCAGCGTCTGGCGCAGGGCATCGAAGCGCGGCAGCTTCTCGATCCGGGTCTCGTCCATATAGAGCGAGCGCACGATCTCGATCTGCACCGCGTGCACGCCCTCGCGCGGGCGGCCGTAATGGCGGGTGATGAAGCCGCCGGCATAGGGGTCGTTGCGCCGCACCGAGAAGCCGAGCCCCAGCAGCACCCGCTCCACCGTGGCCATCACCTCCGGCGCGCAGGCGGTGCCGTGTGCATCGCCCAGCACGATATCGGTGGCACTGCGCGGCGGCAGGGAGTTGGAGGGCATGGAATGGCAGTCGATCAGCACGCAGGCGCCGAACTGCGCCCGCACCGCCTCGATCTCCCCGGTGAGCGCGGCGTGGAACGGCTCCCAGCAGGTGCTGATGCGGGCCTGGGCCTCCGCGAAGGAGAGTTTCTCCCGGTAGATGCTTTCGCCGGAGGCCACCACCTTGGCGATCGTGCCCAGCCCCGCCCCCACGCGTGGGCTGGAGGTATTGACCCAGGAGGGCAGGGGGTCCGCGAACATGCCGGGGTCCAGTTCCCACGGCTCGCGGTTGGCATCGCAGAAGGCGCGCGGGAAAGTGGCGCTGACCAGCGGCATGCCGAGATCCGGCACATCGGCGAACAGCTCGTCCACGAAACTGTCCTCGCTGCGGCGCAGGCGCAACGGGTCAAGCCGGGAGGCGGAGACGAAGGCGGCGGAATAGGCGCGGCCGGAATGCGGGGAGGCGAACACCACCGGGGCCAGCAGCGTGCGCGGGCGCACCACCGCCACGGGGCTGTCGCAGGCTTCGGTATCGGGCAGGGGAAGGTCCATTTCGAAAATAAAGCCTGTTGCCCGCAGCGCAGCAACAGCCTGCCATCGCATCGGGATGCCGCGATGTTGTCGAGGCGGGTTGCACGGCGCCGGAGCGCGCGATAAGGAGGGGTCGCGGATGGGCGCATAGCTCAGCGGGAGAGCACCACCTTGACACGGTGGGGGTCACAGGTTCAATCCCTGTTGCGCCCACCATCCGCCTTCTACCTTGATATCACTGATTTTTTGGCGGCGGCGGGCTATTTGCCGCCGGCGGCCTGCGCCTCTTGCGTGCGATACTCGGCCAGGGTGTAGGCCACGTAATATTTGTAGATGTTGCCGACGTACTGCACCGTCTCCTGCCCCACGATGCGCGCCGCGGCCTGCTCCACGTTTTCGAACCACACATTGGGGTCCAGCCCCATTTTCACCGCCTCTGCCCGGAAGCGGCGCAGATTGCCGGGCCCGGCATTGTAGGCGGCGAAGGTCATCAGCACCCGGTCCGTCTCGCCCAGCGCGGGGTCGTTCACGTAGCGGGCGCGCAGATGCGCCATGTAGCGCGCGCCGGCCTCGATATTGCGGTCCGCGCTGCTGGCGATGTCGGTGATATGGACAGGCGCCCCGGCGGCGGTGGAGGGCAGCAGCTGCATCACCCCCACGGCCCCGCGCGCGCTGCGGCGGGATTGGTCCAGCTGCGACTCCTGGTAGCCCTGCGCCGCCAGCATCAGATAGTCGAAGCCCTGCCGGTCCGCATGGGTGCGGAAGCTGCGGATCACCGCGGCGAAGCGCTCGGCCCCGGCCGCGCCGCCGGCCTCGCGCAGGGCGGCCGGGTTCACGAAATAGCGCCGGCGGATGGTGGCGCCGAACGAGGTCTTGTCGCGATGGGTGGCAAAGAACTCGCCCAGCGCGGCGGCCAGCTGCGGCGAGTTCTTGCGGATCGCCCAGGCGATCTCCCCGTTGCGGCTGATGGCGATCTCCGGCCGCAGCGTCAGCCCCGGCAGCAGCCGCGACCAGATCGTGGCCACGTGGTCGTCCACCACCGTCCAGGGCAGCAGCCCGGCGCTGACCATCTGCAGCAAATCCTCGTCCTGCAGGCGCTCGCTGATCGGCACCACGCGCATCGGGCGCTGCCCGCCGGCGATGAACCCCTCGTTCAGTGCCATCAGGTGGCGATAGGTGCTGGCGCTGGCGCGCACATGGATCTCCTGCCCGGCCAGCGACTGCAGGGAGGTGAGCGGCGGCGCGGCGGGGCCCGTGACCAGGATCTCGCTCACCTCGCTCATCCAGGGGGCCGCGAAATCCACGATCGCCTGGCGCTCCGGAATGATGGTGAGGTTGCCGGCCACGGCATCGCCGCGCCCCTCGATCAGCGATGTCAGCAACCGGTCCTGCGCGGTGGGCCGGAAGATCACCGTGATCGGCAGCGTGCCCCGCGGGCGGCGGCGGTTCAGCCAGGTTTCCAATTCGCGCCCGAACTCGGCGGCCACGCCCATCTGGCGCCCGCGGTCCAGGAAGAACTGGGTCTTGCTGTAGGGCACGATCAGCCGGAACTGGCGCCGGCGCAGGATCTCATCCAGGTCGCCGAAGGCGTGCGTGGTGGTGGGCAGGCTCGGCACCGAGGCGGCGGGGCGCGCCGGCGCCTGGGCAGCGGCCTGGGGCCCCGGCAGCGTGGCGAGCAGCAGGCCCAGGAGCCAGGGGAGGGCACGTGCCAAGATCGTTTCTTCCTGCCCGCAATCGACTGCGGCGAGGATGGCTCATTGCAACCGCCCTGGCCAGCGCGCCGGGGCGTTGCGTGCCCGGCGATCCCCGCTTGGAGGTTGGCGCACAGTCGGCGATAAGGCAGGCAACGGTTCGGTATCATTTGGGGATGGAAATGCGTCATTCAGGATTCGTGGCCGCGCTCGGCGTGGCCCTGGCCGCCGCCGCGCCGGCTGCCGCACAAGACAAGCTTCCGGCCAGCATCTCGGCCACGGCCTACGACACCGGCTCCAACGGCTTCAACCAGATCGTCGCCGTCGGCCAGATGGTGAAGCAGCGCCTGGGCGTGGACATGCGCGTGCTGCCCGCCGGCAACGACACCGGCCGGATGGCGCCGCTGAAATCCGGCCGCGCCCAGATTTCGGCCAACGGCATCGGCACCTATTTCGCCCAGGAAGGCGTGCTCGATTTCGCCACCAAGGATTGGGGCCCGCAGCCGGCCCGGCTGATCCTCTCCTCCTCCTCCTGCAACGGGCAGGCGATGGGGGTTGCCAAGGACACCGGCGTAAAGACGGTGGCGGATATCAAGGGCAAGCGCCTGGGCCTGGTGCGCGGCGCGCCGGCCATCAACCAATCGATGTACGCGCTGATCGCGTTTGCCGGCTACACGCCCAAGGATGTGCAGCTGGTGGAATTCTCCTCCTACGGCGCGCTGTGGAAGGGGATCATGAACAACGAGGCCGATATCGGCTTCGCCAGCACCATCTCCGGCCAGGCCAAGGAGGCCGAGAACTCCTCGCGCGGCATCGTCTGGCCGGAATTCCCCGCCAGCGACACGGCGGGCTGGGCGCGGGTGAACAAGGTCGCGTCCTACTTCTACCCGCACAAATCCACCTGCGGTGCGGGCTACCCGGCCGGTGCCAGCTACGAACTGCCGGTGTACCCGTACCCGATCTTCATCGCCTACACGAGCCAGTCCGAAGGCGCGATCTACCAGCTCACCAAGGCGATGATCGACCACTACGCCGACTACAAGGACGCCGTCGTGGGTGTGGACGGGCTGGAGGCCAAGCGCCAGAACCTCACCTGGTCCATGCCCTATCACGCCGGCGCCGTGCGCGCGCTGAAGGAGGCCGGCGTCTGGACCGAAGCCGCGGAACGCCACAACGCAGCACTGGTGAAGCGCCAGGAACTGCTCGGCGGCACCTGGCAGGCCTTCCTCAAGACCAGCCCGCCGGAGGACAAGGACGCGTTCCGCGTGGCCTGGATGAAGGTGCGCGAGGCGGCGCTGACCGGCGCCGGCCTCGACCTCGGCTACAACGACTGAGCCGGGGCATCAGGTGACCAACCAGCAGGCAGCCGCGCCCGCCAAGCGCGTGGAATTCGAAGACCCCCACGTGCTCGGCGGGCCGGCTGAGGCCGAGACGATGCGCCTGCGCGCCCCACGCGGCTGGTGGCGCGCCCTGCTGCTGGTGGCCACCGCGGCCACCATCTTCCTGTGCATCAACCAGCAATTCGCGCTGCGCTTCTTCACCGGAACCACGGTGCTGAACACGCAGTACATGTATCTGCTGATCCTGCTGATGCTGCCCTTCACCTTCCTGATCTTCCCGCACAGCGAGCGCGCCTCGCTGAACCGCATCAGCCCGATCGACCTGGCCCTGTTCGTCCTCACCATCGGCACCTCCGCCTACCTGATGAGCGTGATCGCCGAATCGAACACCATGGGGTGGGAGATGGACCCCGACGCGGTGCCCAAGCCGGTGATCGTCGCTGGCTTCGTGATGTGGGCGATCCTGATGGAGGCCCTGCGCCGCACCGGCGGCTGGAGTCTGCTGCTCAGCGTCGCCCCGTTCACGCTCTACCCCGTCGTCGCCGGCGCCGGCTGGCTCGGCCCGATGCGCGGCCATGAATCCAGCATGGCGGAAACGGCCGCCTACCACGTGCTGAGCAATGAGAGCCTGCTCGGCATCCCCGTGCAGGCCTTCGCCGATACCGTGATCGGCTTCCTGGTGTTCGGCACCGCGCTGATGATGACCGGGGCGGGCAAGTTCTTCATCAACCTGTCCTTCTCGCTCTGCGGCACGTTCCGCGGCGGGGCGGCCAAGGTGTGCATCTTCGCCTCCGGCCTGCTCGGCATGATGTCCGGCAGCATCGTCTCCAACGTGCTGACGGCCGGGACCATGACCATTCCGGTGATGAAGAAATCCGGCTTCCGCGCCAGCTATGCCGCCGCCATCGAGGCCTGTGCCAGCACCGGCGCTGTGCTCGCCCCCCCGGTGATGGGCGCCACCGCCTTCGTGATGGCGCAGTTCCTCAACGTCTCCTACGCCGAGGTGGCGCTGGCCGCGGCCATCCCTGCGCTGCTGTACTACGTGGGCCTGTTCATGCAGGTGGATGCCTACGCCGCCCGCCACGGCCTGGTCGGCATTCCGCGCAGCGAGCTGCCCTCCCTGCTGCAGACCCTGCGCGAGGGCTGGTACTACGTCTTCGTCATCGTCCTGCTCGTGGTGATGCTGCTGTATTTCAAGCGCGAGAGCCACGCCCCGTTCTACGCCACCGCGCTGCTCCTCGTCCTCAGCCAATGGGCCATGCCGACGCGCTGGACCTGGCGCAACGCCGCCAACCTCGCCATCGCCATCGCCGCCTTCGCCGCCATGACCCTCTTTGGCGAAGACCTCGCCCGCGCCCGCGCCCTGCCGGCCCATGTCGATCCCGGGCTGCGCATGGATGCCTACCTCAATTCCGGCCTGCGCCCGCTGCTCGGCGCGCTGTTGCTGCTGGTGGTGCTGAACGAGGTCTTCACCGAAAAGCGCTGGGGCCTCAATCGCTACCTCGCCTTCCTGGAAGCCAACGGCAAGACCTTCGTGGAACTGGTCGGCATCCTCGCCGGCTGCGGCCTGCTGATCGGCGCCTTCTCCATGACCGGCGTGATCTCCTCGCTGGCGGCCGACCTGCTGAACCTCGCCGGCGGCAACGTGCTGCTGCTGCTGGCCATGTGCGCGCTCACCAGCCTCATCCTCGGCCTCGGGCTCACCACCACGGCCTGCTACATCTTCCTGGCTATCCTGGTCGGCCCCGCGCTGGAAAAGCTCGGGCTGAACCGCATGGCGGTGCACATGTTCATCTTCTACTGGGGCATGCTCTCTTCCATCACGCCGCCCGTGGCCATCGCCAGCTTCGCCGCCGCCGGCATCGCGGGCGCGCCCGCCATGAAAACCGGCTGGGAATCCATGTGGGTGGGCAGCATCATCTACTTCATCCCGTTCTTTTTCGTGGTGAATCCGGCCCTTCTGCTGCAGGGCGCAGGCGGCGTTGCCCTCTATGCGGAGGCGCTGTGGCTCACCGGCGCCGCCCTGCTCGGCACGCTGTTCATCTGCGGCGGCATCCAGGGCTACCAGGCCTTCCTCGGCGATCTCCGCCGCGCCGGCACGCTGGAATGGCCGCTGCGCATCGCCCTGGTGGTGGGCGGCATGGTGTTGGCCACACCCGGCGGCGGCGTGATGCCGATCTCCGCCGTCACCATGGGCGCGCTCGCCCTGGCCATCCTGCTGCCCACCCTGGCGCTGGGCTGGTTCACCACCCGCAGATCCGCCATCACCTGACCCGCTTGCCCACACGCCCCGCAGGCGTGAAACTGCGACCCATTCCTGGAGGGGACCCTACGTGTCTGGTTTCAAGAGCACCGATCGCTACATCGCCTCGCGCGATCTCGAAGTCGCCGTCAACGCCGCTGTCGCCCTGCAGCGCCCGCTGCTGGTGAAGGGCGAGCCCGGCACCGGCAAGACCGTGCTGGCGCACGAGATCGCCAACTCGCTCGGCCACCCGCTGATCGAATGGCACGTGAAGTCCACCACCAAGGCCCAGCAGGGCCTGTACGAATACGACGCCGTCTCCCGCCTGCGCGACGGCCAGCTCGGCGACGAGCGCGTGAAGGACATCGGCAACTACATCGTCCGCGGCAAGCTCTGGGAAGCCTTCGAATCCGGCGAGCAGACCGTGGTGCTGATCGACGAGGTGGACAAGGCCGACATCGAATTCCCGAACGACCTGCTGCTCGAACTCGATCGCATGCAGTTCTTCGTCTACGAAACCCGCCAGACCATCAAGGCCAAGCACCGCCCGATCGTGCTGATCACCTCCAACAACGAGAAGGAACTGCCGGACGCCTTCCTGCGCCGCTGCTTCTTCCACTACATAAAATTCCCGGACAAAGAGACG
>JAIXTK010000016.1 GCA_027483995.1 Acetobacteraceae bacterium | reverse complement strand
GTGTGGTACACCGCCATCGCATCGCAATTCGACAGCATGCGGCCGGTCAGCACGCCATGCAGGTCGAGAGATGTCACGATGGGGATACGCGCCCCGACGCAGGCGCGCGTGCCTTGCAGCAGATAGCCCTCCGGATCGAGTTCGCCGATCGCCCCCATCGCGCCGTGCAGCGACAGATACACACCCGCCACATCGGGGCTCATCGCACCGGCGATCGCCTGCAGGAATTCCTGGGCCAGACGCTCGAAGCCATCCTGCGACAACGGCCCGGCGCTGCAGGCCGACGCATAATAGACCGGCACCAGCTCCAGGTCGTTTCGGGCGCCGAGGATGTCGATGGCGCCACGGATGCAGGTATCCGCGCCGGCATGCGCCTCCCGCAACGCCTGGCCACGCAAGACCGCGAAATCCTCATACCGGCTGGGATGCGGATTGAACGAGGATATTTCCTGCTCGCAGCCAGCCACGAGAATCTTGCGCATCTGGGCACCTCCCGGGAAAGAGCCTGCCGGCCGTTCAGCCGTCATTTCCAGGATGCCCGGCCGATCCGAGCGTCTCGCGGGAACGATAGTCGCGGACCCGAACGCCCGGCAATACGGGCCGTGGCACGCGCGGCCCGCAGATCCTCGCCGGGATACGCCTGGGTCAACGCGGCACGAGCGATCTCCACCACACCGCCACCGCCGCTGCCCCCGCATCCGGTGCCCCCACGGCCCGCGCGCCGAGATAGCTCGCCCGCCCCAGACGCGGCACCATGGTAGAAGTCGCCTCCGCCCCCCGCTCCGCCGCCTCCGCCGCCGCCCGTGCGGCCGCCTGCAAGCCACCCCCCGCTGCCGCGGCAAACGCGTCGGCCGCCGGCACCAGGGCGTCCAGCATCGTTCGGTCCCCCGGCTTCGCACCACCGAGCGCGGCAACGGCCGCCACGCCTGCGCGGAACGCCACGGCCCAGTCCGCCACGCCCGGCGCCAACGGCAATTCACGCGCCGCGCGCATCAACGCCGTGGCATAGAACGGCCCGGAACTGCCGCCGATCGCCCGCCGCAGCGCATCGGCCATCGCCGCCAGCGCGGTGGGTGGGTCGGAAAACGCCCCCGTCGGCAGCGCCCGCAGCGCCTCGGCCGCGCGCACCATGCTGACGCCGAGATCGCCATCGCCGGCCCGGCTGTCCAGCTCCGTCAGACGCGGTTCCGCCGCCACCAGCGCATCGGCCACCGCCAGCACCGCCCGCCGCAACGCGGGTGCCAGCGGCCCGGCCGGGGGATAGGCCACCGCCGGCGCGGCCACCCCCGCCACCATCTGCCGTGCCGCGAGCTTGCCGCCGCCGGGCCAGGCCGGCGCCGCGGCCGGCGAATCCAGCAACGCGAGCCGTGAATTGTCCACCCGCAGCAGCGACAGCGACACGCCGGGCATTTCCAGCGCGGTGAGGAACTCCCCGGCCCAGGCCCGCTCCACCACCAGCCCGCGCGCGCGCAGGAAGGCCAAGGCCCGGCGCGCCACGATGGCCAGTTCCATCGGCGGCGTGCCGCCCAGACCGTTCACCAGCAGCGCCACCCGCGCCCCGGCGCCGAACCCGCGATCCGCCAGGATCGCCCCCAGCATCCGCTCCACCAGCGCATCCGCCGGCATCAGCGCCGCGCGCTCCACCCCTTGCTCCCCGTGAATGCCGAGGCCCAGCTCGATCTCCGCCGGCCCCAGTTCGAAGCCCGGCCGCCCCGCCGCCGGCACGGTGCAGGCATCCAGCCCCACCCCCATGCTGCCCAGCTCGGCCGCAGCGGCCCGCGCCACGGCGGCCACCTCGGCCAGGGACTGGCCCGCCGCCGCCGCCGCACCCGCCAGCTTGTGCACCAGCACCGTGCCCGCGATCCCGCGCCGGCGTTCCGGCGGCACCGTGGCATGCAGCGCCACGTCATCCGCCACCACCACCACCTCCACCGGAATGCCCTCGGACCGCGCCAGCTCCGCCGCCAGGCCGAAATTCAGCCGGTCCCCGGTGTAGTTCTTCACCACCAGCACCGCGCCCGCTGGCCCCGAAGCCGCGCGGATCCCGGCCAGCACCGCATCCACGCTGGGCGAGGTGAACACATCCCCCGCCACGGCGCCGGCCAGCATGCCCGGCCCCACATACCCCGCATGCGCCGGCTCGTGCCCCGCGCCGCCGGCCGAGATCACCGCCACCGGCCGCGCACCGGGCGCGGGCAGCCCCGCGCGCACCACCACATCCTCGCTGTCCAGCAGCGCCAGGCACGGGTGCAGGTCGCACAGCCCTTCCAGCATCTCGCGCACCACATGGCGCGGATCGTTGAGCAGCTTCTTCATGGCGCCCTCCCCTGTCTCGCCGGGAAGGTTAGGCGAGCGGCGCCGGGCTGGGGAGTCGTATCCCGGGGCCCGCGACCCATCAAAGCCACGCATCCCTATCGATATGTGTTAATTTTTCTCCCATATCGTCAGAAGGCCCGCCAGCAATGCCACGCCTCCTCCCTTTCCTTCTCGCCCTCGCCATCCTTCCGTCGATGCCGGGCGTCGCCGCCGAACCTGGTTGGCGTCAGGTCACCATCGCTCCCCCTGGCTCCCCGCCCATCCCCGTTGCCCTCTACTACCCAACCCAGGCTGCCCCGCGCCCCATCCCGATGGGTCCCTATACCCCCACCATCGCCATCCAGGCCCCGCCCGATCCCACCGCCAAAGGCCTGGTCGTGCTCAGCCACGGCCATGGCGGCAGCGAGCTCAACCACACCACCCTCGCCGAAGCCCTCGCCCGCAGCGGCTACCTCGTTGCCGCCCTGCGCCACCCCGGCGACAACTGGCAAGACCACACGCTCCTGCAACAAGGCTCCGACCGCTATCTGGGCGAGCGCCCGCGCCAGGTTTCCCGGGTCATCGATGCCCTGTTGGCCGACCCGCTCTGGAAAGACCGCATTGCGCGGGATGCGCATGGCCCCCGCATCGGTGCCATCGGCCACTCCGCCGGCGGCTATACCGTGCTGGCCCTCGCCGGCGCCGAGCCCGACGGCACGCGCACCGGCCCCCACTGCCAGGCGAACCGCATGGCCGACCCGATCTTCTGCGGCATGGTCATCCCCGCCGCCGCGCCCCCGCCGCCCATCGGCGCCGTCGGGGACCCCAGGGTGCGCGCCGTCATCGCCCTCGCGCCGCTCGGCGTGATGTTCTCCGCGCAGGCGCTGGGCCGCATCACCATCCCCGTGGCGATCTACACCGCCAGCCTCGATCGCTTCCTGGTGCCGCGCTTCCACGCCGGCTGGATCGCCGCCAACCTGCCCGGCGCCGAACACCACGTTGTTCCCAACGCTTGGCACTTCGCCTTCGTCGACTCACCGCGCACACCGATCCCCAGCGAAGACGGCAATCTGCAAGACGACCCACCGGGCTTCGACCGGCCGGCCTTCCTGCGGCAACTGGCGCGCGAGCTCCCGGTCTTTTTCGACAAGGCGTTCGAGTAGGCGGGCGGGGGTCAGCCCGCCGAATCCTCGCCCTTCTTCCGCTTGCGCGCCGCCGCCGCATATTGTCCGCGCGGCCGGTGCTCCTGCACATGCGGGCGGATCACGTTGTCGTAGTAGTCGTCCCAATCCTCCGGCGCGAAGGACGGCAGCCCGTCCGTCACCACGAACCCGTTCTGCGCCGGCTCGTCCAGCGCCGCGCGCGGCAGCACCTGCACCTGCAGCAGCGGGAAATCGGGCGCGAACTCCACCGGGATGTCGGTGCGCGTCAGCTGGAAGTTGGTGATCAGCGGCCCGAACCAGCGATCGGTCTCGATGATCCCCTCGCTCATCGTCATGCCCGCCTTGGGCGGCACGTTGGCGGGCGGGCGCACATGCGCGCTCCAGCCCGGCGCGGTGCGCACCATCAGCCCCGTCCACATCTGCACCCGCCCGGGCTCGGCCAGCGCGCCCAGGAAGGGGGGCCACCAGCCCTTCACCTCCTCCGGCACGTGCTCGTCGAAATAGGCCGGGAAGCCCGGCACGTTCGCCGTGCTCAGCGGCAGCCATTCCTCATAGCCGTTCGGCCGCCACTTGATCGCCTGGCCATCCCACCACAGCGCGAAGCCGATCGGCGGGAACACGTAGTAGCCGAAGCCGGAGGCGGTCACGACGGGTTCGCAGAACCGGAAGGCCCGCGTCGGCAGCGTTCCCATCGCGGATTTGTCCGCCCGCTGCGGCGGCCGGGCGGAGGGGATGATGCGATGGAACAGAATGCGCGGCACCGGCTTCTCGGCCGCTTTTTCGGTGGTGTCGGGCGCTTCGCTCACGGCGGGCTTCCTGTGCTGGGGGCCGTACAGACGAAACCGGGCCAAGGGGGCCCGGTTCGCTGCATCCTTGGGCGGGGAGATCCCCGCAGTATGGCTCGATCAGAGAGCCGGCGCCATCGCCCCGAGGCGGACCTTCGAGGTCTCCAGAGCGGGGCTCATCGCGCCGAGGCGAACCTTCGAGGTCTCCAGCGCCGGGCTCATCGCACCGAGGCGCACCTTCGAGGTCTCCAGAGCGGGGCTCATCGCGCCGAGACGAACCTTCGAGGTCTCCAGCGCCGGGCTCATCGCGCCGAGGCGAACCTTCGAGGTCTCCAGCGCCGGGCTCATCGCGC
>JAIXTK010000434.1 GCA_027483995.1 Acetobacteraceae bacterium | reverse complement strand
CTGCTTGTGCAGCCGGTCCAGCGTTTCGTCCATCTTGCGCATCTCGGTGCGGGTGGCGCCGAGCAGCGCGCCGACCTCCTCCGCCTTGCGTTCCAGGGAGAGGGTGACGTGGCCGAGATGGATGGTGCGCAGCATCGCCGGGAACAGGGTGGGGCCCAGCACGATCACCCGGTGCTCGCGGCCGATGCTGTCGATCAGCCCGGGCACGCGGGCGACCTCGGCATAGAGCCCGTCCGTCGGGAGGTACATGATGGCGAAATCCACCGTCAGCGGCGGGTGGATGTATTTCTCCCGCATCTTGCGCGCCTCATCCATGATCCGCCGGGCGAGGGCAGCACGGGCGAGGCGGTCGGCATCGGCGTCGCCGTCATCCTGCGCGGTGAGCAGGCGTTCGTAATCCTCGGTGGGGAACTTGGCATCCACCGGCAGGCGGGCCTGCACGCCGTCGCGGCCGGGCATCAGGATCGCGAATTCCACGGAATCGCGGCTGTCCGGGCGCGGCTTCCAGTTCGCCTCCCAGGCATGCGGCGGCAGGATGTCCTCCAGCATGGCGCGCACCTGGGTCTCGCCCCAGCCGCCGCGGGTCTTCACGTTGCCGAACAGGCGCTTGAGGTCGCCGATCTGGGCGCCGACGGCCTGCATCTCGCCCATCGCCTTCTGCACCTGGGCGAACTGCTCCGTCACGCGGGCAAAGCTTTGGGTCATCTGCTGTTCCACGGACTTGGCGAGCTGCTCGTTCACCGCGCCCTGGATCTCGGTCAGCTTCTTCTCGTTGCCCTCGCGCAGTGCCAGCAGCGCCTGCTGGGTTTCCGCGCGCATGCCGGAGATATCCTGGCGCAGCGCGGCGGCGGCGGCGGCGGTCTGCTCGGCGAAGGCCTGCAGCTGGGCGGTCATGGCGCCCTGCATCGCCCCGATCTTCTGCTCGTTCCCCTCGCGCAGGGTGCCGACCTCCGCGCGCAGCGCCGTCGCGGCGGCGGCGGATTGCTCGGCGAGTGCCCCCAGCCGCTGCTCGTTGCCCTCGCGCAGGGTGGCCACCTCGGCGCGCAACGCGGCGGCGTCGGTGCCGGATTGCGCGCGCAGGGCATCGACGGTGCCGGCGATTTCGGTGCGCAGCCCGGCGCCGCTTTCGGTCACCGCGCGGGCCAGGGCGCGCTCGGTCTCGGCCAGGGCGGTGCGCTGGGTGGCGGTGGCGGCATCCAGGCCCAGGCGGGTCTGCTCGCCCAGCAGCTTCAGCTGGTGCAGCACAGCGGCCTGGCGCTGCACCATGGCAAGCGCGGCCAGTGCGGCGCAGGCCGCCAGCAGCGCCAGCCCTGCGGCCAGGATCGTCCAGGTGGCGGGGTCCATGCACGTGCCTCCGAATCCGGTGGCAGTGTGCCACGCCGGGTCGTGGCGGTGACAGCCTGCCTAGGCGAGCCTGCCCTGCCGCACCGCGCGTTCCACCAACAGCCAGGAGATGAGGCCGGCGGAGAGGAAGCCCAGCATGGTCAGCGCCACGCCCAGCGCGCCGAAATCATCATGCATCTCGGCCACCACCACGCTGGCCACGGCCATGCACAGCATCTGGCCGGCGCCCATCAGCGCCGCAGTCACGCCGGCATGGTGCGGCACCGGCTCCAGCGCCGCATGGGTGATGTTCGGCGTGGTCAGGCCCCGGCAGATGCCCACCACCACCACGAAGGGGATGAACGTGGCCACGGAGACGATGCCCGCACCGGCCACCAGCGCCGCCCCCAGCGCCGCCAGCGGCCCCAGCGACAGCCCCACGGCCAGCGGCGCCCGCGCGCCCACGCCGCGCCGGGCCAGGATGTTGTTGATGGTGGACCCCAGCAGGATGCCGGAGGAGGTGGTGGCGAAGAGCAGCCCGAACACCGCGGTGGAAACGCCCATCGTGCCCATCAGCAGCATCGGCGAGCCGGCAATGAAGGCGAACAGCCCGCCGGAGCCGAGCGTGTTCACCAGCACGTAGCCCATGGTGCGGCGGTGCTGGAACACGGCGGCGTAGCGGCCCAGCAGATCCAGCCGCGCCCCGGGCAGCGGCGGGCGGCTTTCGGCCAGGCCCAGCCACACGGCGGCCACCAGCACCGCGCCGGCCAGGGCCAGTGTGGCGTAGATCACCCGCCAATCATGGAACAGCAGCAGCAGCAGCCCGCCCAGCGTGGGCGCGATGATCGGGGCGATGGTGATCACCATGCTCACCTGGCTCATCTTGATGCGCCCGGCCTGGCCTTCGAAACGGTCGCGCACCACGGCCATGGCAAGCGTGGTGCCACCGGCGGCCCCGATTCCTGCCAGCAGGCGGAAGGCCAGCAGCGCCTCGATAGTAGTGGACAGGGCGCAGCCCAGCCCGGCCAGGGCATACAGTGTCATGCCCGCCAGCATCACCGGCCGGCGGCCGTAGCGATCCGACAGCGGGCCCATCACCAGCTGGGAGGCCCCAAACCCGACCAGGAACAACGACAGCGTCAGCGCGGCCTGGGTGTGGCTGGCGCCGAGGGAGGATTCGAGAAGGGTCAGCGCCGGCAGGCCGAGGTCGATGGACAACGGCGGCAGGGCGGCGAGGGCACCGATCAGGAAGGTGAAGGCAAGGGATTGCGGGCGAAGCGCCATAGGCCTCTCTGGAACCAGCGAAGATCATTGTCATCCCGCAGTCGCCTTTTGGCGGGTGGCGGGTGTACACCGCGGCGGGGCCGCGCTTTAGCCGGTCTGTCCCGCCATCCGGTACCTGGCCACACGGGCCGGGCAGCGATCGCCGGGCATGCATCCTCGCAGGCGCGGCCTCTCCCAAGGGCCCCACGCGCCTTCATGCCAACCCGTCCCGCCTGCATGCTGGCAGGGCCGGGCCTCCCCTTTCCATGGCCGGCTTGCCCAGGATGACCAGGGCGGCCGGCATCTCGTTACACTGTTTTACCTGTATCCGCATAAAAAGCGCGAAACGGCGCGGCGATCAAGCCATGTTGCGTGTCGGGACTTATCTCGGTTTTAACAAATTTCAGCCGAGGAAGTCCCGCACCTGTGCGGCGGCGTCGGCCAGCCCCACGCGCTGCACCGCGACGCCGGCGGGAAAGGCCGAAAGCAGGCGGGTGGGGGTGGAGCGGTCCAGCAGCACGAAGGCGCCGCGATCGCCGGCGCTGCGGATCAGGCGGCCAAAGGCCTGGCGCAGGCGGAAGCGGGCCACGCGGGCATCGTAGCCGGCGGTGTCGCCGCCCGAGAGGTGCACGCGGCGCTCGCGATGCAGGATATCGGGCCGCGGCCAGGGCACGCGTTCGAACACCACCAGGCGGAGCGCGCGGCCGGGGACGTCCACGCCGTCGCGCATCGCGTCGGTGCCCAGCAGGCAGCTGTCTTCCTCGGTGCGGAAGACATCCACCAGGGTGGCGTTGTCCATCGCATCGACATGCTGGGCCAGCAGCGGGATGCCGGCTTCCTCCAGCGGGGCGGCGATGCGGGCGTGCACGGCGCGCAGGCGGGCGATGGCGGTGAACAGGCCCAGCCCGCCGCCGCCGGAGGCCTGGAACAGGGTGCGATAGGCGGCGGCCAGCGCGCCGATCTCGCGCGTGTTCACGTCTGTCACCACGAAGCAGCGCGTTTGCGCGGCGTAGTCGAACGGGGAGGCGACGGCCACGCGGATGGCCGGGCTGGGCAGGTGGGTGGCGCCGACGCGGGCCTCCGCATCGGCCCAGGCGGCCTCCACATCCTCGGCGCCCGCGTCGCGCAGCGTGGCGGAGGTGACCAGCAGCCCCTGCGCCGGGCGGGCCAGCGTGGCGGCGAAGGGGATGGTGGGGTCCAGCCAGTGGCGGTGCAGGCCGACGTCGCGATCCTCGGTGCCGCGGCGATCGAGGCGCAGGAACATCACGTGCTCCGGCCGCTCGCCGGGTTCCGGCGGTACAGCGCCGACGGCGGCGAGCATGGCGCCCCAGGCGCCCAGCGGATCCACCGCGCGGCGCTTGAGGGAGCGGCAGGCGGCCTCGATGCGGGTGCGGGTGGCTTCGTCCAGCTCCTCCGCCTCGTCCTCCAGCCGGGCCGCCATGCGGTCCATCAGCGTTTTCAATGGGGTGGCGAGGCGCTGCAGGGCGCGGGCGAGGCCGGCGGCGCGCTCCGGCAGGTCCGGGCCGACGGGATAGAGATCGCATTCGATGGCGCCGATCGCCTCGCCATCGCCCTGGACGCGGGCCAGCGCCTGCTGGCGGGCGGCGCGGAGGAAGGCTTCGGTGGGGTTGGCCTGCTCGCCGTCGATGCTGGGCAGTTCCAGCCCCAGCCGCTCCGGCCAGCCGGGCGCCGGCAGGGCGCGGGCGGCCATCAGCGCGGCATCCAGCGGGGCGAGCAGGTCGTCGCGCGCCGCCACCAGATCCTCGACCCGGCGGCGCAGCCCGCGGGCGCGGGAGCGGCCGCCTTCGGCGCCCAGCAGCCAGCGGCGCAGTTCGGCGGCCTCCATGCCGGAGATCACCGCGGAGAAGGCGCCATCGGCGGCATCGAAGATGTGGTGCCCTTCGTCGAACACGTAGCGGCTGGGCACGGTGGCGTCGTCCAGCCCGCCCCAGACGGCCTGGGCCATCACCAGCGCGTGGTTGGCCACCACCAGCTCCGCCGAACGGGCGCGGCGGATGGTGTGTTCCACGAAGCACTTCTTCCAGTGCTCGCAGCCGGCATGGATGCATTCGCCGCGCCGATCGGCCAGCCCGGCGGAATAGGCGGGGGGGAAGAGGTCGCCGAACCAGCCGGGCAGGTCGCCGCCCTGGATGTCGCCATCGGTCGTGGCCATTGCCCAGCGGGCCACGAGGCCGAGCGGGATGACGCCGGGATGCGTCTGCCCCGAGAGCACGATGCCCAGCGCATCCTGCAGGTTGAGCAGGCAGAGGTAGTTCTCCCGCCCCTTGCGCACCACCACGCGGCGGCGGCGCTCGGCGGCGTTGGTGAAGAGGCGGGCCATCTCGCCCTCCACCTGGCGCTGCAGGTGGCGGGTGAAGGTGGAGATCCAGACGCTGCCCTTGTTGCGCTCCGCCCAGAGGCTGGCCGGCGCGACGTAGCCCAGCGTCTTGCCGGTGCCGGTGCCGGCTTCGGCCAGCACCAGATGCGGGTCGCCGCGCTGCTCCCGCGGGGCGAAGGCGTGGGTGACGGCGGCGGCGTAGTCGCTCTGGCCCGGCCGGGCCTCGGCGGCATCGCCCAGCATGTCGGCCAGGCGGGTGCGTGCCTCGCCTTCCTCCACGCCGAGGGCGGAGGGGGCGGGGGGCGGCGGCAGGTCTTCCCATTCCGGCAGGCGCTTCCAGACGCGCATCGGCTCGTCGGAGGCCACCGCGCCGGGCAGGCCGAGGGCGGCCAGCACGGCATCGGACCAGCCCCAGCCGGCGCGGCCCATGCGGGCGGCGAGTTCCGAGAGCGGCTTGGCCGCCGGCAGCCCGCGCAGGCCGGACAGGCGGCTCAGCAGCGCTTCGGCGATATCAGGCAGGATCGCGGCGGCGGCTTCCAGCCCCGGGGCCGGCGGCTTCATGTCCAGCGCCAGGGCCAGGCCGCGTGGCGTGGGGGCCACCGCGCGGGCCGGGCGCACGAAGGCGAACAGCTCCAGCAGGTCCAGGCACGGTTCCTCTCGCAGGCCCAGCCGCTTCAGCGTGGCCGGCGCATGCACCAGCAGCGGCGCCTTGCCGCGCACTTCCCGCCCCGCTGCCTCCGCCGGCAGCAGCAGCATCTCGCCATCCTCGGTCAGAACCGCGGCCCGCGCGGCGCCCGCCACCACGGATGGTGAGTCGAGCAGGGAAATCGGTGGGGGCATTTGCATCCTTATAGGCAAAGCCGGGGCAAGGGGCACCCTCCGAAGGGAGGAAAGGAAGGGAAGGGAGGGCAATGAGGGAACCGCCAAGGCGCCAAGATCGCCAAGAAGGACGCCAAGCCATGGTCTACTGGACGCATCCCCGGCCTCTTGGCGATTCTCTTGGCGTCCTTGGCGCCTTGGCGGTTCCCTTGCTCCCTTCGCCCCCCTCCGCCCCCAACCCGGCCATTCCCGCCCCACGGTTTCCCCTGCCTGCCAAATCCACTAGGGTCCGCCCCATGTCCGCCTCAGCCCCTGCCCAAGCCCCGACTATTCCCCGCGCCTGGCCTTTCGAGGAGGCCAAGAAGGTCGTGGAGCGCATGGCCAAAACGGGCAAAGGGCATGCCCTGTTCGAAACCGGCTACGGCCCCTCCGGCCTGCCGCATATCGGCACGTTCGGCGAAGTTGCCCGCACCTCCTGGGTGCGGCGGGCCTTCACCGAGCTGACCGGCCTGCCCAGCAAGCTGCTGGCCTTCAGCGACGACATGGACGGCCTGCGCAAGGTGCCGGAGAACGTGCCGAACAAGGAGATGCTGGCCGCGTATCTCGGCAAGCCGCTCACCCGCATTCCCGATCCGTTCGGCACCCATTCCAGCTTCGGCGCGCACAACAATGCCCGGCTGCAATCCTTCCTGGACAGCTTCGGCTTCGAATACGAGTTCGCCTCCTCCACCGAGTACTACGCCACCGGCCGGTTCGACGACGCTCTGCGCCAGATCCTGCGCAAGCACGAGCAGATCGTGGGCGTGATCCTGCCCACGCTGGGGCCGGAACGCCGCGCCACCTACTCGCCGATCCTGCCGATCCATCCGGAGACGGGGATTGTGATGCAGGTGCCGTTGACGGTGCTGGATACCGAAACCGGCCTGGTGGCCTGGACCGACCCGGATACCGGCGCCAAGTACGAGACCTGCATCCTCGGCGGCGGCGGCAAGTGCCAGTGGAAGGCCGACTGGGCGATGCGCTGGCACGCGCTGGGCGTGGATTACGAGATGTCCGGCAAGGATTTGATCGACAGCGTGAAGCTTTCGGGCGCGATCTGCCGGATCCTGGGCAGCGAGCCGCCGGTGGGCTTCACCTATGAGCTGTTCCTGGACGAGCAGGCGCAGAAGATCAGCAAGTCCAAGGGCAACGGCCTCTCGGTGGAGGAATGGCTGCGCTACGCCCCGCCGGAATCGCTTGGCCAGTACATGTTCAACCAGCCGCAGCGCGCCAAGCGGCTGTATTTTGACGTGATCCCGAAGGCGGTGGACGAGTACATCGCCAACGCGCTGAAGGGCCACGCCCAGGGGCCGCAGGAGCAGCCGGCCAACCCGGCCTGGCACATCCATGCCGGCCGCATCCCGCAGGACGCGCATTCGCCGCTCAGCTTCGCCATGCTGCTGAACCTGGCCAGCGTGGTGAACGCGGAGTCGCCGGATATCCTGTGGGGCTTCATCCGCCGCTACAACGCCGCCGCCACGCCGGAGGACATGCCGTTGCTGGCGCGGCTGGTGGAATACGCCCTGGCCTACTACCGGGACTTCGTGCGCCCGGCCAAGCAGTACAAGGCGCCCGACGCCACCGACCGCGCGGCGCTGGCCGACCTGCTGGCCGAACTGCGCAAGCTGCCGCCCGAGAGCCCGGCCGAGGCGATCCAGGATGTGCTCTACGAGGTCGGCAAGCGCCACCCCTTCCCGGAACTGCGCGCCTGGTTTGGCTGCCTCTACCAGGTGCTGCTGGGCCAGCAGGAAGGCCCGCGCTTCGGCCAGTTCATCGCGCTGTATGGCCTGGCGGAAACCATGGCCCTGATCGAGGGGGCGCTCGGCCGTACGGAGAGCTGACCGGGATCGCCCGATGAAGCCCTGGCTGCGCCACCTCCCCGCCGTGCTGGGCCTGGCCCTGCTTGGCGGCGCGATCTACGTGGTGCTGAACGAGTTCCGCAACCTCAGCGTGGCCGACATCAAGGCGGCGCTGGCGGCGATTCCGTCCAGCCGGCTCTGGGCCGCGTTCGGCTGGACGCTGCTCGCCTATGCCATCCTCACCGTGTACGACCGGCTCGGCACCATCTATGCCGGGCGGCCGGTGAGCTATGCGCGCGCGGCCTTCGCCTCCTTCTGCGCTTATACGCTGGCGCATAATCTGGGCTTCGCCGCCGTTTCCGGGGCTGCGGTGCGCTACCGGCTCTATGCCCATTGGGGCCTGACACCGCTGCAGATCGGCAAGGTGGTGGCGTTCTGCTCGCTCACCTTCATCCTCGGCGGCATGGTGCTGGGCGGCGCGGTGCTGCTGCTGGAGCCGGAAGTGCTGCCGGTGCTCGGCAGCCGCCTGCCGCGCTGGATGCTGCAGGGCATCGGTGCCGCATGCCTGGCCGCAACCGCGGTGTACGTGGTGCTCTCCCGCCTCGTCGGCCACATCCGCCTGTTCGGGCACGACGTGGACCTGCCTTCCTGGCGCATGGCCATTGTCCAGACCGCGCTGGCCACCATCGACGTGGTGGTGACGGCGGCGATCTTCCACGCCCTGCTGCCGCCGGCCGAGGGCCTGACCTTCTTCGTGGTGCTCGGCGTCTATGTGTTCGCCTATACCGCCGGACTGCTGGCCAACGTGCCCGGCGGGCTGGGCGTGTTCGACACGGCGATGCTGCTGGGCCTGTCCACCTGGCTGGAGCCGCCGGCCATTGTCGGCGCCATCGTGGTGTTCCGCCTGTATTACTACATCGTGCCGCTGTTCCTGGCCGGGGCGCTGTTCGCCGGCAATGAGATGCTGCTGCGCGGGCGCGGCCTGTTTGCCGGCACCGCCCGCCTGCCCGGCGTGCAGACCATCGGGCGCTGGAGCCAGCCGGATTT
Source organism: Acetobacteraceae bacterium (assembly GCA_027483995.1). GTDB lineage: Bacteria > Pseudomonadota > Alphaproteobacteria > Acetobacterales > Acetobacteraceae > CAMDGX01. The sequence continues at coordinate 11,604 of JAIXTK010000434.1, read as the reverse complement.
CGAGGTGGCCGCCGTGGCCGGCGCGGTGGCGCTGTGCGGCGCGCTGCTGATGGCGCTGGGCGCCATGGATGCGCTGGGCGACTACACCTGGATCGGCCCGGCCTGGAGCCTGCCCGACTGGGCCCAGTCGCTGTTCCATCCGGCCAGCGAATTCGTGCCCAGCCTGATCGGCGCGGCGCTGATGGTGCTCTCCATCGCGCTCACCCGGCGCGTGACGCTGGCCTGGGGGGTGACCATCGCGCTGCTGCTGCTGGGGGCGGCCTTCACCGCGGCGCGCGGCGAGCATTTCTGGATCCCGGCGCTGCTGCTGGGGGCGACGGCCCTGCTCGCCCCGTTCCGCCGGCTGTTCTACCGCCACGCGCGGCTGCTCTCCGGGCCGATGACGGTGCAGCGTGCCTCCGCTCCGCTGATGCTGGCCGGCGCCGTGGTGGTGCTGGCGACCTATGAGCCGCGGCTGACGCTGCTGGCGAAAACCTCCTGGTGGCAGGTGGTGCTCTCCAACGCAGTTCCCAACGCCGTGCGCGTCAGCGTGGCGCTGGCCGTGCTGGTGGCGCTGGTGGCGATCTGGCGCACGGTGCGGCCCGGCCGCGTGACGCATGATGCCTGGAACGAGGACACCCGGGCCCGCTACCGCGCCTTGGGCGGCACGCCGCTGGCCGAGGCCGACGGGTTGCTGTGGGGCGAGGCGGGCCGCGCCGCCATCCCGTTCCGCCGCGTGGGTGGGGTGCTGCTGGGCTTCGGCGACCCCGCCGGCGCCGCCACCGACCGCGTTTCGGCCATCTGGCGGCTGCGCGACCTCGCCGCCCAGGAAGGGCTTGATCCCGCGATCTGGCGCGCCGGGCCCACGCTGCTGGGGGTCTATGCCGATATCGGCCTGGCCGCGCTGCCGCTGGATGCCGAGGGGATGCCCCGGGCCGGGGAGGAAGCCGCCCCCGCCAGTGGCGAATACCTCGCCTGCGTCGCGGAGCGGGACCTGCCGACGTTGTTGCCGCTGCTGCCGGAATTGGCCAGGCAGTAAGCAAGGATCTTCTTTTTCTGAAGAAAAAGAAGCAAAAAGACTTTTGTTCGTTTTTATGCGGAGGCGCCTCGCTTACCTATGCGGGCTCCTCGAGCCACCAATATCCAAAAGTTTTTTGGTTCTTTTTTTCAAAAAAGAACATCCTTCCTTCCCCTTATGGACCCCACCGCCCGGAGCGGATATCCCGGACCCATGACCAGTTTCTCCCTGCCGCGCCTGCTCGCCGCCATTGCGGAATACTGCCGCACCCGGGCCCTTCACGTGGTACTCGCCGGCGTGATGCTGGGGGGCCTTGGCGCCTGGGCCGCCGCCGCGCGGCTGGGCGTTTCCACCGACACCGATGCGCTGTTCGATCCCGCCCTGCCCTGGCGCCAGCGCGAGATCGCCGCGGCAAAGGCCTTCCCGCAGTTCAGCGACCTGCTGGTGGCCGTGGTGGAGGGCGCCACACCGGAGGAGGCCGATGCCACCGCCGATGCGCTGGCCGCGAAGCTGGCCGCGGACACCACCCATTTCCGCTTCGCCCGCCGGCCCGATGCCGCGCCGTTCCTGCAGCGCCACGGGCTGCTCTACCTGGAGACCGCCGACCTCTCGGCCCTGCTGGACCAGACGATCGATGCCCAGCCCTTCCTGGGCCAGCTCGCCTCCGACCCCTCGGCGCGCGGGTTGTTCTCCACCCTGGCACTGGTGGCGATGGGCGTGGAGCGCGGCGAGAAGCTGGACGGCTTCCGCCCGGCGCTGCAGGGCTTCGCCACGGCGCTGGCCGATGCCGCCGCCGGCAAGCCCACGCCGCTGTCCTGGCAGCGCCTGCTGGGCGGCAAGCTGGTGGACATGGCCGGCCCGCGCCGGCTGGTGCTGGCCCAGGCCCGGCTGGACCTCGGCGCGCTGGAGCCCGGCGGTGCGGCAACCGCTGCCCTGCGCAGTGCCGCGGCCGGGCTGGACTATGTCGCCGCCGGCCGTGCCACGGTGCGGGTGACCGGCCAGGTGGCGCTGGCGGATGAGGAATTCGGCACCGTCGCGCAGGGCGCGTTGGGCGGCATGGCGATCTCCGGCGCCCTGGTGCTGCTGTGGCTGATCCTGGCGGTTCGTTCCTGGCGGCTGATCGTGGCGATCGTGGCGACTTTGTGGCTGGGCCTGGTGCTCACCTGCGGCTTCGCGGCGCTGGCGGTGGGCACGTTGAACCTCATCTCGGTGGCCTTCGCGGTGCTGTTCACCGGCATCGCGGTGGATTTCGCCATTCAGTTCTGCGTGCGCTACCGGGAGATGCGGCTGGCCACCGGGGAACCCACGCTGGCGCTGACGCAGACCGTGGTTTCCGTCGGCCCGCAGATCCTGCTTGCCGCGGTGGCCATCGCGGCGGGGTTCCTGGCCTTCGTGCCCACCAGTTTTCGCGGCGTGGCGGAGCTGGGGTTGATCGCCGGGTTCGGCATGCTGATCGCGCTGGCCTGCACGCTGAGCTTCCTGCCCGCCATGCTCACGCTGCTGCGCCCGCGCGGGGAGGCGGCGGAGATTGGCTGGGCCTGGGCGGCGCGGGTGGAGGTAAGGCTGCTGCGCCACCGCGTGGCCGTTGCCGGCGGGTTCGCCGCGATCTGCCTGCTCGGCGCCGTGCTGCTGCCGCGCATCGCCTTCGACAGCGACCCGCTGCACACCAAGGACCCGTCCACGGAAGCCATGGTCACGCTGCGCGCGCTGATGGACGACCCGCTCACCTCGCCCTATTCGGCCGACATCATGGTCGCCTCCCCGCAGGAGGCCGCCTTGATGATGCCACGATTGCGCGCTCTGCCGCTGGTGGCGGAAGTGGTCAGCCTGCCCTCCCTGGTGCCGGAGAACCAGGCGGAGAAGCTGCCGCTGATCGCCGATGCCGCCTCCATCCTCGGCGCCACGCTCGCCCCCCGCTCGGCCCCCGCCCCGGTGACGCCGGCCGATCTGCGCCTGGCCGTGCTGACCGCCCGCACCGAGATCGATCGCGTGCTGCCGCGCCTGGGCCAGGACGACCCGTTGCGCGCCATCGCCGCCGCGCTGGGCACGCTGGCCACCGCGCCGGATGAACGGCTGATGCAGGCCAACGGTGCCCTCACCCGCTTCCTGCCGCGCCAGCTTGATGCGCTGCGCCGCGTGCTGGAGGCCGGGCCCGTGACGCTGGCGGACATCCCCGCCGACCTCGCCGCGGATTGGCGGGCGCCGGATGGGCGCATCCGCATCCAGGCCAGCGCCAAGCCCGAGGCGCGGGACGGGGCGGGGCTGCAGCGCTTCGTGGCCCAGATCCGCACCGTCGCGCCGCAGGCCGGCGGATCGGCGGTCACGATCGTGGAGACGGCGGGCACCATCGTCGGCGCCTTCGTGACCGCAGCACTGGGGGCGCTGGCCGCCATCGCGGTGCTGCTGCTGGTGCTGCTGCGCCGGCCGCTGGATGTGGTGCTGGTGCTCGGCTCCCTGCTCGCCTCCGCGCTGCTGACCGTTCCCGTGATCGTGTTGCTGCCCCTGCCGCTGAACTTCGCCAATATCGTCGCGCTGCCGCTGCTGCTGGGGGTGGGCGTGTCGTTCAACATCTACTTCGTGATGAACCGTGCCGCCGGGGCCCGGGCCTTCCTGGGTACCGCCACGGCGCGCGCGGTGCTGTTCTCCGCGCTGACCACCGCCACCGCCTTCGGCGCGCTGGCCGCCAGCGGCCATCCGGGCACGGCGAGCATGGGCGCCCTGCTGCTGTGGAGCCTCGGCGCCACGCTGCTGGTCACCTTCGTGCTGCTGCCCGTGGTGCTGGCCTGGAAGCGGGTGGCCGGCGCCATGCTGGCGGCCTTGCTGCTGCTCGGCCTGCCGCTGCCTGCCGCCGCCGACACGCTGGTGCCGCCGGAAGGGGCGCAGCAGGGCGGGCCACAGGCGCGGGCACTCTGGCGCTTCGATGCGCCCGCCACCGGCACCGGTACCCTCGCCCTGGAATGGACCGATACGCTCGGCCGCGTGGTGGAACGCCGCCGCATGAAGCTCGACCTGCGTGCGGTGCGGGAGGTGGCGATCCCGCTGGACATGCGGCGCGCCATCGCGATGTCCAACACGCTGGTGGCAACGCTGGAACTGGCCGGGCAGCCGGCCCGCCGGCAGGAGGCGGGATTCATTGCCCGGCCCCAGGCCGGATGGCACGACTGGGTGGCGCAATACTGGCACGACGCCGATCCGGAGGGCCGCCGCCGCCTGCAGGCGCTGGGCATCGCCGCCGGCAAGGTGATCCCGAGCCGCGACGAACCCTATGACCCCGGCGTGGCGGAAACGCGCATGGCCGCGCTGGTTGCCGCCGATACGCGTTGGTACCTGGAGAACATCGCCACCGATTTCTACGCCAACTACCATCGCTGGCGCCCCAATCTCAGCGTGACCTGGTTGTGGGACGAAACCCGCCGCCGCCAGCGCGAGAACCCGGCCGACCCCAGCGTATTCCATCGCGAGCCCAGCCTTTCCGACCCCGCCTGGATCGCCCGCATCCAGGAGCGCATCCGCGCCACCGTGCGCCATCTCGGCCCCTATCGCCCCTTGTGGTACGACTTGGCTGACGAGGCGGGGATCGCCGACCTCGCGGCGGCCTGGGATTTCGACATGGGGCCGCAGTCTCTCGCCGGCTTCCGCACCTGGCTGCGCGGCCAGTACCGCGACCTCGCCGCACTCAACCGGCAATGGGGCAGCAGCTTTGCCACGTGGGAGGCGGTGATGCCGCTGACCACCACGGAGGCGATCGCCCGCGCCGACCGCAACTGGTCTGCCTGGGCGGACTTCAAGGCGTGGATGGACATCGCCTTCGCCCGCGCGCTGCGGGCCGGCACCGATGCGCTGCACAAGGCCGACCCCACCGCACTTTCCGGCATCGCGGGCGCGCAGGTGCCGGGCTGGGGTGGCTATGATTACGGCCTGCTCGTGGGCGCACTCGATGCGCTGGAGATCTACGACAACGCCAACAACATGGAGATCGTACGCTCCATCAGCCCGGGCACCGTGCTGCTGAACACCAACTTCGCCTCCGGCCCCGGCGAGATCGCCGGCGTCTGGCGCCAGGCCCTGCTGGGCAGCCGCGGCCTGGTGCTGTGGGACGAGGATGCGTCGCTGCTGAACCCTGCCTCCCCCCGCACCACCGGCCTGGCCCCGGTGCTGCGCGAGCTCTCTGGCGGGCTGGGCGCACAGCTGATTGCCAGCCAACCGCACCATGACGGGGTGGCGATCCTGTATTCCCAGGCCAGCTTCCGCACCCAGTGGCTGGAGGAGCAGCTGGCCGTGGGGCCGCGCTGGGTGGAACGCGATTCCGAGAAGGAATGGTTCTTCACCCCGCCGCATCGCGCTGCCCGGGAGCGCGCGGCGCGCCTGCTTTCCACGCTCGGCGCCCAGCCGCGCTGGCTTACCTCCGACCTGCTTGCCGGTGGGGCGTTGCGCAAATCCGGGGTTCGGCTGCTCGTGCTGCCCGAGGTTTCCGCCCTGTCGGACGCCGAGGCCGCAGAAATCCGCGCCTTCACGGCGCGCGGCGGCACGGTGCTGATGATGGGCACGCCGGGCCGCTACGACGGGCGCAGCCGACTGCTGGCGCATCCGCAACTGGCCAACCTCGCCCCCGCCCGCGCCATCGCCCGGCTGCCGGACGCCGACGAGGCCGCCCTGCCCGCGCTCGCCCCCCTGCTCGCCCGCGCGGAAGCGGCCCCCCTGGTGCGCATCGCCTCCGCCGCCGGCAGCCCCACATCACGCGTGGAAAGCCGTGTTCTGGCCAACGGCAAGGTGTTGCTGGTGGGCCTGCGCGCCCTGGGCGATGGCCCCGCCGACATCGTGCTGACCCTGCCCCGAGGCCACATCGCCCACGACCTGCGCCGCGGTGGCCGCCTGCCGGAAAGCGAGGGCCGCATCGCGCTGCGCCTTGCCGGGCCCGAGCCGGTGATCCTAGCCCTCGCGCCCTTCCGGCTGCCCACGCCCACCATCACGGCCGGGGCGGGCTTGCGGGCGGGCGAGGTCGCGGAGCTGCGGCTCGCCCTCGCCGGCGCCACACCCGCCGAGGCCACTGCGCTTCGCGTGGAGGTTACCGCGCCCGATGGCACGGCGGTGCCGCGCTATGGCGGCAACATGGTTCTGCGCAGCGCGCCGGCCACCTGGCGGCTGCCGCTTGCCGCCAACGACCCGCCGGGACTGTGGCGGGTGCGGGTGACCGACATGCTCTCGGGCGCGAGCGACAGCATCGTGCTGCCGGTCGCGCCCTGACGCTTAGGGAACGCGCGGCGACACAGGCGTGGCGCCGTCCATCGTGGCGCGCACGAAGGCCCCGCCATTGACGATCGCGCGGCGCCCGGCCGCCAGCACCGGGTGCATCACGTGCCACACGTGGATCATCTCCGGCCACACTTCCAGCGTGACGGCGACGTGGGCCGCCCCGGCCAGCGCGGCCAGCCGCGTGGAATCGTCCAGCAGCGTCTCGGCCGCGCCCACCTGGATGAGCAGCGGCGCGAGGCCGGTGAAATCGGCATGCAATGGCGACGCCAGCGGGTTCTTCGGATCGGCCCCGCCCAGATAGGTCTTGGCCATGAACTCCAGCCCGGCTTTCTGCACCGAGGGGTCCTCGCCGGACTTGGACGTGATCGAGCCGCCCGTCGCTTCCATGTCGATCCAAGGCGAGATGCACCAGCCGCAGGACGGCTGCGGCAGCCCGGCGTCGCGGATCGCCAGCAGGGCGGACACGACCAGGCCGCCACCGGCACTGTCGCCGGCCAGCGCGATGTGCGACGGCGCGTAGCCCTGGGCCAGCAGGTAGCGGTAGCCGGCCACCGCATCCTCCACCGGCGCCGGGAAGGGATGTTCCGGCGCCATGCGGTAATCGAGCGCCAGAACGCGGGTTGCCGCCGCCCGGCCCATCTCCGCCACTGCATGCCGGTGGCTGTCCAGCGAGCCGATCACGAAGCCGCCGCCGTGGAAATACAGGATCGCCCGGTTGGCCGCGGCATTGGGTGTGGAGGTCCATTCCGCCTTCACCCCGGCGGCCGTTGCCGGCTCCACCGCCACGTCGTCGGCCAGCTTGTTGGCCAGGCCGCGGGCATCGATGCCGCGGCGCATTTCGGCGAGGTCTGCCGCTTTCGGCCGCGCGGCGATGGCGGCGCGCAGGGCGTCGATTTCTGGATTGCTCATGGTTTGGTTCCCCCCAGGGTTCAAGCAAGCGCCTTCTTTTTCTGAAGAAAAAGAAGCAAAAAGACTTTTATCCGTTTCTTTGGTGATAAAAGTTTTTTGGTTCTTTTTTTCAAAAAAGAACGTGCTTCCTTACTTCAGTGCCGCCTCCACCGCCGCGGCCACGCGGAACAGCTTGGCATCGCCCATCGTCTCGCCCATCAGCATCAATCCCACCGGCGCCTCGCCCACCGGCGTGCAGGGCAGCGAGATGGCGCAGCGGTCCAGGAAGTTGCCGAAGGCGCAGTTGCGCAGCTGCATCAGGTTCACCCGCGTATAGGCATCGCTGTCCGCCTCCAGGGCGGCGATCGGCGGCGGCAGCAGCGGGCAGGTGGGCATCACGATCGCGTCGAAATCCTGCGTGACGGCGTTGGCACGGGCGCAGATTTCGGCGCGGGCAGAGAGCAGGGCCACGTAGTCGCCGGCCGCCATGCCTTGCCCCGGCATGATGCGCTTGAGCACTTGCGGGTCGTAGCCGGCGGCGCGGGCGGCGATCAGCTCGCGGTGCCAGGCCCAGGCCTCGGCGGCGGCAAAGGTGCCGCGGGCGTTGGCGCGGGGGATCTCGTCGAACGCGGCCAGGCGGAGGCGCACGATGCGCGCGCCGGCGGCGGAGAGCTTGGACAGCGCGGCCTCGAACGCGTTGGCCACGTCGGCATCCATGCCATCCAGCACTGCGTTCTCCGGCGCGCCCAGGCGGAGGCCGGCGAGCGGGGCGGCGGCGAGGTCGGGGATCGGTTCGCCGGCGAACACGGCATCGATCGCGGCACAGCAAGCCACGGAATTGGCCAGCGGGCCGATCGAATCGAGGCTGGTGGAGAGCGGCACCACGCCGCTGATCGGCACGCGGCGCGCCGTGGGCTTGTAGCCGACCACGCCGTTCATCGCCGCCGGGATGCGGCAGGAGCCGCCGGTATCCGTGCCCAGCGCGCCATAGGCCATGGCATCGGCGATCGACACGCCGGCACCGGAGGACGAGCCGCCGGGAATGCGGCCCGTGGCACGGTCCCATGGCGATTTCGGCGTGCCGTAATGCGGGTTGATGCCCAGGCCGGAGAAGGCGAACTCCGTCATGTTCGTGCGGCCCATGATCACGAAGCCGGCCTCCGCGATGCGTTGCACCACGGGGGCGTTGGCTGCCTCCGGCGCCGCATCGGCCAGCACGGTGGAGCCGGCGGTGGTGACCTGCCCGGCAATGCCGGCCAGGTCCTTCACGCTGAACGGAATGCCCGCAAACGGGCCCAGCGCGCGACCGGCGCGGCGCAGCAGATCCATCGCGTCCGCCGCGGCGCGGGCGCCTTCGGGATCCACCTTGATGAAGGCGCGGCTTCCCTCCCCGGCCGGGTCGGCAATGCGGGCGAGGCAGTCCTCCACCAGCTGGCGGGATGTGGTCTTGCCAACGGCAAGGGCGGCGGAGAGATCGTTCAGGGTGCGCATGGGCGAAAGGTGCAGCGCGAGGCGCGGGCGCGCAAGGTGTTGACGGGCACGCACCCCCGGTGCCCTGCTGAGGCGAAACCAAGGAGAGCGACGATGAGCCAGATTCCCGAAAAGCCCGTACTGCTCACCGGCGCCTCCGGCGGGCTGGGCCGCGTGCTGGCGCGTGGCCTGGGGGCCCTGGGCTGGAAGCTGGTGCTGACGGATATCGTGCCCTTCCCCGACCCGGTGCCGGCGGGCAGCCGCTTCGTGAAGGCCGACCTGAATGATGGTGTGACGATCCTGCGCCTGGCCGAAGGCTGCGGCATGATCCTGCATTTCGGCGGCGTTTCGGTGGAGCGGCCGTTCGAGGAGGTGCTCGGCCCCAACATCCGCGGCCTGTACCACATCTACGAAGCCGCCCGGCGCGAGGGCGCGCGCGTGCTGTTCGCCAGCAGCAACCACGCCATCGGCTTCCACGAACGCAGCGAGGCGCTGGACGACGACTGCCAGTTGCTGCCCGATGGCTATTACGGGCTTTCCAAGGCCTATGGCGAGCTGATGGGCCGCATGTACTGGTTCAAGCACGGGGTTGAGAACATCAACGTGCGGATTGGGTCTTCATTCCCGGAGCCGATCGACGCGCGGATGCTCTCCACCTGGCTGAGCTACGACGATCTGGTGCGGCTGTGCGTGCGGGCGACGCTGGCGGAGCGGGTGGAGAGCTGCGTGATCTGGGGGGCTTCGGCGAACAGCCGGACGTATTGGCGCCGGGATGCGCGGGATACGCTGGGGTGGGCGCCGGAGGATAGCGCGGATGGGTTTGCGGGGCAGATGGGGGGGAAGGTGACGGGGGATGCGGTGGTGGAGCGATATCAGGGGGGGGCTTATACGGGGATGGAGTATTCTCGGGAGGGTGGGGTGCCGGGGAAGGTGTTCCGGCGCTGACAACGGGAAGGAAGGCCAGGGCTCTGCCCTGGACCCGCTGGGGCCTTAGGCCCCAGACCCCTCCCGCTGCACCCGACGCCCACCTCCGAAAGCCGGCTCGCGCGGCGCCAGCCAGCCGGCCCCTCAGGGCAGGTGGCGAACGATGTCGAGCGCACTCCCTGGCGGATCGATCGTCATCGCCGGCTCCAGCTCGATGAAGCTCCGGCTGGCGCCCGGCACGACGGACCGCATCGACAGCAGCGCCCCATCGGAAGGCCGCCGCACGGTCTCCATCGCGCCGGAAGGCCCAAGCCGCGCCAGGCACTCCGTCATGGAAACGACGACCTCGCCGCTCGGAATCTCACCCCCGCCGGCACGCGGGAACAACGGCAAGGGATGGCGGCCACCGGTCAAAGGACCCTGCGGACTCGCCATGACTTCCGTCGGCCGTTCCACGATCCAGTTCGCACTGTCAGCCATCACCGGCGCGATCGCCGTGGCTTCTACACCGTAGCGCTTGTCGCCGCAGGCCCAGTGGAAAGAGACGGCGGTACCACCCGGGTGCACGTCCAGCCAAACCGTGATGGGATCGCCGGGAACGAGCGTCACATTCTCCACATAGTGTGAGAGATACCCTGCCTTCCGTCCTGGTCCGAGCCACCACTGGCACCAAAGGCGATGGATCAGCTTCGTACCGTCCCACCCATGCTCACTCCCTACCTGCGGCATGGAGTTCGACGCCTGGTAACTCCCGCCCAGCCCGACCCAGATCGATACATAGCGGTGCCGATCATGCTGGTGGTTGGCAGGCCTTTCGACCTTGGGCACGGTCCAGCTGCCGGTGACGAGGCTGAAGCGCTCACCCCCCGTCGCAGGCACCACGGCTCCCGCCCAGTTCCGGCTGTAGTGGTGCGCCCGCGTGGCGGCGATAGGGGCAGCCTTGCGCCACGCAGTTGGGCGCGGGGGCCCCACGACAGTGACAGGCGGCGGCGGGGGAGGGAAGGAAACGAGCGCCGCCGTCTCGCGGGTAGTCGAAGTCGCATAGGTCTTGTTGAAGGTCCGCACGTGCGGAGCCGTCAGCAGTCCGGCCGCAATCGTCGGCGGCACCGACTGCGCGCGAGTGATCTGCATCGCGCCTACCACTCCGCCTTCGCATCGTCGAAAAGCTGATTCAGATAACCAGCGCCATTGGCACCGAACAAACCCCGAATGTGCGCCATCAGCTTCTGCGCCAGTTCGTAACCTGCCGTGCTGTCGGACTTGAAGTGCAGTCCCGCGATCTCCCTGTTCCGGCCCATCCGCAACGCAATCGTATGAAGGATGGGCTTCCAGGAGTCAGCCAGTGCAGTGTTGCTCCGGGTCATGGCCTCCAGCACGAACTCAGCCATCAGCAACGATTGCGCAGCGTGGCCGCTGGGAAAGGTGGGATGCCCCGGCACGGCAACAGGCGGATTGAGGGCCGGGAGATACTGGGACGGCCGCGCCAGATTGTATTCCTTCTTGAAGTGCATCGTAGCCATCAGGCCGATCAGCCCGGCGACATGCAGCAGCGTGCAGGTTTTCGGGTGCGAGGCCGGCGTGATGCGCAGCGGGCGCAGGAAGAACACCGCGAAGCGGTCGTACAGCACATCCTGGGCCACGATCTCCCCCAGTGCGTCGGCACGCTCGTCCTGCATGAGTCGGACGAGTTCCTGAAGCTCGGGGCCGGGCACGACCGCAGGGGGGGTGGTCAGCTCGATGGTGCGCCACCCGGTGGCCGAGAATTCGACCAGCGCGAGCCACGCCTTCCATTGCCCGCCCCAATCCTTGGGCTGCCATGCCGCTGCCAGGGGATCCAGGCCGGCCAGGGAGGCATCGGCAGGGGGGTTACCGGCTTGCACCTTCGTGGTCGTTCCGTCCGCTCCGATCGTAACCGCCTGGGCCGCCCAAAGCGGCAACCCCTGCCGCTCCGCCAGCGGGGCGCTCCCGCCGTCGGAGTTCCCGAGGTTACCCATGTTTCCCATGTTTCCCATGTTGCCCATGTTGCCCATGTTGCCCATGTTGCCCATGTTGCCCATGTGGCTGGTCATTCT
>JAIXTK010000295.1 GCA_027483995.1 Acetobacteraceae bacterium | reverse complement strand
TTCTTTTTTTCAAAAAAGAACCGCTTGCTTTAGGCCGTTGCCAGCACCTGCACGGACGGGCGGCGGTCCTTTCTCACGAGGAAGCCGATCACCGCGATATTGGCGATGTTGGCGGCGACGCCGATGGCGAAGCTGGGGGCGTAGCTGCCGGCCATGTCGTAGACGAGGCCGCCCATCCAGCCGCCGACGGCCATGCCGAGCAGGCCGCCGAACATCATGAGCGGGATGCGCCAGCCGGCTTCGGCCGCGGGGAAGAGGGCGCGGGCGGCGAGGATGTAGTTGGGCACCAGGCCGGCGAAGCCGAGGCCGAAGGCGGCGGCCACGGCGAAGAGGCCGGCTTCGTCCTGGGTGGAGAGGAACAGGGCGAGCGCGATCGTTTGGCAGATGGAGCCGAGCAGGATGGCGCGCAGGCCGCCGATGCGGTCGGCCAGCCAGCCCCAGAACTGGCGGCTGACGAAGGCGCAGGCGAGCAGGACCGAGAGCATCGCGGCACTTCTTGTGGGGGAGATGCCGAGATCCGTGCAGAAGGAGACGAGGTGGACGGTGGGTTGGGCCATCGGCACGCAGCACAGGAAGATGCCGAGGCTGAGCAGGAACAGCACGAGGTTGGGGTGCAGGCCCAGCACGCGGGCGCCGGGGATCGGGTCTCCGCCATGGTGGCCGCCTTCGGGGATGACCGGGGGCGGGCGGAGGAAGAGCAGGGCGATGGGGATGGTGACGCCGGCGACCACGGCGGCGAAGGCCCAGGCGGTGGCGCGCCAGCCCCAGTGTTCCAGCCCGCGTTCGAACAAGGTGGGCCAGAGCGTGCCGGCGACGTATTGGCCGGCGCTGACCAGGGCGAGCGCGGTGCCGCGCCTGCGATCGAACCAGCGGGAGACATAGATCAGCAGGGGCGCGCCAAGGGCGCCGTTGCCTAGCAGGCCGACCAGGACGCCGAAGCCGAGATAGAGGCCCCAGGTGCCACCTTGGGTCGCCACCAGCAGGCCGGCGGCCACGGCGAGGGCGCCGAAGACCGCCATGGCACGGGCGCCCACGCGATCGGCGATCCAGCCCAGCATGATGCCGCCGAGCCCGGCGCCGAAGCTTTGCAGGGCGGCGGCCAGGGCGGGGACGGAGCGGGGCACGGAAAGGTCGGCCGCGATGGATTTCAGCGCGACGACCAGGACCAGCGGCGTGCCGTGGATGACGGAGAGGATGGCCAGCACCGCCCAGGCGACGCGCCAGGAGGCAGGCGATTCGATGGAGCGCATCGGATGGTTCCTGGCGTTTCCCGTGGCGGCCTGCAGTAGATCAAGCCGCGCCCGGCCGGAAGAGGGGCGGAGGCAAAGTCACATCTCATTAAACAGACGCAGGTAAGTCTCTGCGCGACGCCGGCTGCGATTCTGCGGCCGGTCTGGGATACGCGACATGGCGAGTGCGACGACGATCGCGGCGGCCGAGGCGGAGCAGGGCGAGGCGAGCCCGCTTCCGCTGCCGCTGATGCTGTTGATGCTGGATGTGATGCAGGCGCGTGGCCGCACGGAGGCGGCGACGCGGCTGATTGATGAATTGTATGCCCGCGGGGACGCGGCGGATCAGGCTTCCGCGTAGGTTTCCAGGAAGGTTTCCAGACGGTCCATCGCCGTGTGCAGCAGCGCCGGGGCCTTGGCGTAGCACAGGCGGATATAGTGCTCTGAGCCGCGGCCGAAGCTGGTGCCGGGGGCCATGCCGATCTTGGCTTCCACCACGGCGCGCTTGCAGAATTGCAGCGTGTCCGTCACGCCATCCACCGAGAACATGGCGTAGAACGCGCCTTCCGAGGGGATGTTGCGCACGCGCTTCATGCGGCCGAGGCGTTCGTTGACGACCTGGCGGCCGGCATCGCAGCGGGCGGCGAATTCGCGCACGAAATCCTCGCCCTGGTCCAGCGCCACGATGGCGGCGTGCTGGAGGAAGGCGGGGGCGCCGGAGGTGTTGAACTGGATCAGCTTCTCGAAGCTGTCCTTCTGGCCTTCGGGATACACGACCCAGCCAAGGCGCCAGCCGGGCATGGCCCAGGCCTTGGAGAAGCTGTTCGCCACGAAGACGGGGTCTCCGGGCCTGGCGATTTCCAGGAAGCTGAAGGCGGCGTTCATGCCGTAGACGGTGCGGTGGTACACCTCATCCGACAGGATGGCGATGTTGTTGGCGCGGGCGAATTCCAGCAGGCGCTCGGCCTGGGCGCGGGGGATCATCCAGCCGGTGGGGTTGCCGGGGGAGGCGAGGTAGATGACCTTGGTGCGGGCATCGCATTTCGCCATCAGCGCATCGAGATCGAGCTGCCAGCCGGAATTGCCGGGGGTCATCGCGTGTTCGCGGACCTCGGCGTTGTTGATCTGCATGGCGCGCAGGATGTTGGGCCAGGAGGGGGTGACGGCGACGACGTTGTCGCCTTCCTCCGCCGTTGCCTGGGCGATGAGCATCACCGCCGACATGCCGGAGGAGGTCAGCGCGATGCGGGATTCCGGAACATCGACGTTCCAGGTGCGCTTGAGGTAGCGGCTGATGGCGTCGCCCATGCCGGGGATGCCGCGGTTGGGGGTGTAGAAGGTGTGGCCCTCGGCCAGGGATTTCGCCGCCGCGTCGCGGATGAATTGCGGGGTGGGCACATCGGGCTCGCCGGCGAACATGCCGATGACCTCGGGGTCGTTGTAGCCCATGCGCCAGACCTCGACGATGGGGGAGTCTTCGAGGGTTTCGATGGCGGGGCGGATGAGGGTCACGCTTGGAACTCCGGGGGGCGGGGGGCGGCGGATGAAGGCGGGGCCGCGGGGGCCCGGCTGGTGTAGAGCAGGTGGGTGATCGCGATGACAAGGGCGATGGGCAGCAGCATCATCATGCGGCTTTGGTAGCGGGCGTCGCCCATCGAGAGCCCGCCGCCGAACAACGCGTTGACGGCGAGGGCGGTGAGCACCGTGGCCAGCACGGTGGCGGCGATGGTGTTGCGGCGCCAGGCGGCCAGGACGAGCAGCGCGGCGGCGGCGGCGAGCATGCCGAATCCCAGCGGGACATGGACGCTGCTGAGGAACGCCACGGGCAGGGCGCCGTGCTGCTGCAGCGAGGCGTCGAACTGCGCAGCCTCCCAGGCGAAGCGGGCGTGGATGATTCGCCAGGCCGAGGTGGATGGCAGCAGCGCATCGAGGCTGGTGGCGGTGGGAAAATGCAGGAACTGCTGCAGCCCGGCTTGGAGTGCCAGCCAGATATGGCGCAACGGGGCGTCCTGCACGACGAGGCGTGACAGCCTGCTGGCATCGTCACGCAGCCCGTCGAAGCCGCCGAGATGGCCTTCCTGCAGCCAGGACCAAAGGAAGTAATCCTTGGTGCCGCGGGGGAAATCCTTCAGCACGGCGCAGACGCGTTCCATCGCGTTGGGGCAGGTGTGGGCCAGGTAGTCCTGCGCTGTGCCGTAGTCCAGCAGGCGGGCCAGCAGGAACAGCCCGCCATCGTAGGAGGTGGTGGCGCGGCCGGTGGCCACGAAGTTGGAGGCCACCAGCATGGCATAGGCGGCGGCGACGCAGGTGACGGACATGGCGAGGCCGGACCAGGGCAGTGGCGCGCGCAGGAACAGCCGGCAGGCGGCGAGGCAGGCGACGACCGCGAGCACCAGGGGCACATGGGTGACGTGAACGGCCTGGGAGAGCACCAGCACGCCCGCCGCAGCCCACCATTCCAGGCTGCGCCAGGCCAGCTTGCTGGCCGCCACCAACAGCGCCGCCAGGACCGCCAGGGGCGCGAAAAGATCGGGCATCACCTGCCCGGCGAACCAGGGCAGGCTGGTGCCGAGCGCAAGCGCCGCCACGAGCACGGGGCGCGGCCATGGCGCCATGGCCAGGCCTGCCGGCAGGAAGCGGGCCAGGATGCGGTCGAGCAGATATGCGACCAGCAGGCCCTGCGCCGCCACCACGGGCCAGAGGCTGAGCTTGAGGTGCAGGGGCAGCAGGAACAGGCCGTAGAAAACCGGCCTGTCGGTGGGAAAGCGCAGCTCGATGCCGGTGCGGAGATAGGTGCCGGTATCGTAGAAGATCAGCGGATAGCCGTTGGCGATGGCCCCGGCGGAGAAGGCGAGGAGCGCGAAGGCGTAGTAGGCCAGCACGTGGCCGGGCGCAGCGGCGCGCGGCGGTGGAAGCGTCGGGCTGTTCTGCATGGGCTGGCCCTGACCTGCTCGACCGTGAAGCCTCGGCCGGTTATTGGCCGGCGGGGGCGCGACTGCAACTCCTTTCGATGGTGGCGAAACGCGTGTGTTGCCGGGGCAATGCCAGCCATTCGCATCAAGGCGGTACTTGAACGCGGCGGGGCGGTGGGGTCAACCGGCGCAGAGGGGGCGGCATGTCGGTGGAACTGATTGGGTATCGCTACAGCGTTTATCGGTGGATCGCGCGGGTGGTGCTGGAGGAGAAGGGCGTGGCCTTTGCCCATGTGGAGGTGGACCCGTTCGCGGGGGTGCCGGACTGGTATCTCGGGTTGCATCCGTTCGGGCGCGTGCCGGTGCTGCGCCATGGCGGCTACACCCTTTATGAGACCGCGGCGATTGCGCGCTACGTGGATGCCGCCTTCGCCGGGGAGAGCCTGGTGCCGCTTGAGGCGCGGGCGGCGGGGCGGATGCAGCAGGTGATCGGGATCGTGGACAGCTATGGCTACCGGCCGATGGTGCGGCAGGTATTCGCCCATGCGGTGTTCCGGCCGCGGACCGGGGCGGCGGGAGAGGCGGGCGAGATTTCCGCCGGGCTGGAGGCTTCGGCGGGGGTTCTGGCGGCGCTGGAGGGGCTGGCCGGGGATGGCTGGCTGGTGGGGGGGCGAGTGAGCCTGGCCGACCTGCATCTGGGGCCGATGATGGCGTATTTCGTGGCGGCACCGCAGGGGGCGGCGATGCTGAGCGGGTATCCGAAACTGTCGGCGTGGTGGCGGCGGATGCGGGTGCGGCCCGCAATGGTGGCGAGCGATCCGGGCCTGCCATAGGCAGGAGGATCAACCGCCAAGGGGCCAAGAGCGCCAAGGAATTCTTGGCGTTGTCTTGGCGGAGCTTGGCGTCTTGGCGGTTGGTCTTGTCTGTCGGTGGTCGTGCGTCAGGCGTCGCGCCAGATCTTGCCGCGGGCGCGCACCGGGTCCAGCAGCGACCAGTCGCCCTGGGGCAGCACGTGGCCCTTGGGGAAGGGGGGGCGGGGTTCCATGCCCAGGGAGATCATCACCCGGTCGTCGCGGTAGTAGCATTGCAGGACGATGCGGGTGGTCAGCGTGAGGTTCATGCCGCCTTCGGCGCGCAGCGTGGCGCAGGCTTCGTCCTGCTTCGCCACGGGCAGCGCCGCGAAGTCGCCGCCGGCGATGCGGTCCAGCAGGGCGATGGTGTCGTGCACGGCGGTGGCGTCGCGGCCCAGGCTTTTGGCGATGTCGGCCTGGATCAGCGGGTCGTCGGCGCCTGGCACCTTGTACTCGGCGCTGGCCGGGATCATGCGGGCGCACATGGCGGCCAGGGTGCGCTTTTCCGCGTCGGTGAGGTTCGGGTCGCCCCAGGAGGGCGGGGGGTTGGCGAGGGTGTTGGACATGTTTGCGGTCCTCAATCGAACAGGGTGGCCAGGCGCTGCTTCATCTGGTCGGCAACGTAGAGCGCGATGGCCTGGATGGTGGAGGTGGGGTTGACGCCGCCGGAGGTGGTGAAGACGGAGCCGTCGACGATGAAGAGGTTCTTCACGTCGTGGCTGCGGCCCCAGCCGTTGACGACGCTGCGTTCGGGGTCGTCGCCCATGCGGGCAGTGCCGAGGAGGTGCCAGCCGCCGTTCAGGATCGGCTTTTCCACGCCCACGTCCCAGGCGCCGGCTTCCTTCATCAGCTCCGTGGCCCGGGCGATGGCGTGGTCCAGCATGCGGTGGGAGTTTTCGCTGAGCGTGTAGTCGATCTTGGGCGCGGGGATGCCGTGGGCGTCCTTCAGCACCGGGTCGAGCGTGACGCGGTTGTGGAGTTCCGGCAGGTCTTCGCAGATGGCCGCGATGTTCATGCGGTGGTTGTAGAGCTTGCGGTAGGTGGCGTGGTGGTCGGCGCCCCAGGGCAGGCGGCCCAGGGCCATGGATTGCTGAGCTTCCAGGATGGCGCCGACGCCGCGGCCGAACTGCCAGGAATAGCCGCGCACGAAGCCGCGGGATTGGTCGGTTTCGTAGAACTCATGGCTCCAGAGCGACAGCGGCGGGCCGCGGTTGCCGTCGGTCTCCTGGTCGAAATAGCCCCAGATGCTGGCATAGGGGTGGAACATCAGGTTGCGCCCGACCATGCCGGAGGAGTTGGCGAGGCCGTTGGGGAATTTTCCCGACACCGAGTTGAGCAGCAGCCGGGGCGTGCCGACGCCGTTGGCGGCCATGATGACGACGTGTGCGGCCTGGAAGACCTCGTTTCCGTCCTTGTCGTAATACACCACGCCGTTGGCCATGCCGGTGGCGTTGTCGATGGTGATTTCCCGCACGCGGCAGCGGGTGCGCAGCTCCACGCCGGCGCGGATGGCGGCGGGCCAGTAGGTGATGTCCGTGCTGGCCTTGGCCCCCTGCGCGCAGCCGGCGATGCAATGGCCGAGATTGATGCAGGGGGCGCGGCCTTCGTATTCGCGCGTGGTGACGGCGCAGTCGCTGGGCCACCAGTGCCAGCCCAGCCGGTTCATCGCCTCGCCCAGCATGCGGCCGGAGCGGCCCATCGGGAGCGGCTCCATCGGCGGGGTTTTCTGCGGCGGGTAGGCGGGATCCCCGGTCATGCCGGAAACGCCGGTCATGCGGTCATTCTCGGCGAAAAAGGGTTCGAGCTGGTGGTAATCGATCGGCCAATCATCGGCCACGCCATCGAGCGACTTCACCTTGAAGTCGCTGGGGTGCAGGCGCGGGTAGTGGGCGGCGTAGAGGATCGTGCTGCCGCCGACGCCGTTGAAGTTCAGCACCTTGATCGGCGAGTTGTCGTCGTTGACCGGGTAGTCTGACCAGAGCTGGCGTCGATTGGGGCTGGTTGCCATGTCCGCGAACTGGCGGGCTTCCCAATCCCGCCCCGTGGAGGGGTAGTTGGCGGGGTTCTGCCAATCGCCCTGCTCCAGGCAGAGGATGCGCATCTTGGTGTCGGCCAGGGACCAGGCAACCGCGCCGCCGGAGGCGCCGGAGCCGATGATCAGGACGTCGACGGGATCGGGATGGGCCATTTGGGTTCCTCAGTCGAACAGCGTGTCGAGCCGCTGCTTCATCTCGTGGGCAATGTAGAGGGCGATGGCCTGGATGGTCGAGGTGGGGTTCACGCCGCCGCCGGTGACGAAGACGGAGCCGTCGATGATGAAGAGGTTGCGCACGTCGTGGCTGCGGCCCCATTCGTTGACAACGGAGGTGGCGGGGTTGGTGCCCATGCGGCAGGTGCCCAGCAGGTGGCCGGGGTAGTTGAGCACGGTGCGCGAGACGGTGGTGGTGTGGGCGCCGGCTTCCTGCATCAGTTCGGTGGCCCGCGCGATGCCGTGCTCCATCATCGCGGCGGTGTTGGCGCTGAGCGTGTAGTCGATGCGCGGGGCGGGGATGCCGTGGCTGTCCTTCAGGTGCGGATCGAGCGTGATGCGGTTGTGGGGTTCCGGCAGGTCGTCGCAGGCAACGCCGATATGGGCGCGGCGGTGGTGGTAGCGGCGCATGGCGGCGTGGTGGCCTTCGCCCCAGGGCATGCGGCCGGATTCGAGGCCGGCCTGGGCCTCTCCCACCGGGCCCGGGCCGCGGCCGAATTGCAGCATGTAGCCGCGGGTGAAGCCGCGCGAGAGATCGGTTTCGTAGAACTGCTTGGACCAGAGGGAGACGATGGGGCCGCGCTGGCCGTCCATCTCGTCATGGAACCAGCCCTGCACGACGGGCCAGGGGTGCAGCATCAGGTTGCGGCCGACGAGATCGGAGGAGTTGGCGAGACCGTTGGGGAAGCGTTCGGATTTGGAGTTGAGCAGCAGGCGCGGGGTGCCGATGCCGTTGGCAGCCATGACCACGACATGGGCGGGCTGGAAGACTTCCTTGCCATCGCGGTCGTAGTAGATGGCGCCGGTGGCCATGCCGTCTGGCCCGACGGTGATTTCGCGCACGCGGCAGTTGGTGCGCAGTTCCACGCCGGCGCGGATGGCCTGGGGCCAGTAGGTGATGTCGGTGCTCGCCTTCGCCCCCTGCGCGCAGCCGGGCAGGCAGTGGCCGAGATTGATGCAGGCGGCGCGGCCTTCGTATTCCTGCGTGGCGATGGCCGCCGCCGAGGGCCACCAGTGCCAGCCCAGGCGGTTCATGGTTTCGGCGAAGCGGGTGCCGGAGCGGCCGGGCGGGATCGGCGGCATGGGGTAGTCGTGCTCGGGGTAGGAGGGGTCGTTCGCCATGCCGGAGATGCCCATCATCCGGTCGTTCTCGGTGTAGAACGGCTCCAGCGTGCGGTAGGTGATCGGCCAGTCCTCGGCCACGCCATCGAGCGATTTCACGCGGAAATCGCTGGGGTGCAGGCGGGGGAAGTGGGCGGCGTAATGCACCGTGCCGCCGCCGACGGCGTTGTAGGTGGCGATCTTGGTGATGGAGTTCTCGTCGTTCACCGGGTAGTCGGCCGGGAGCTGGCGGCGGTTGGGCAGGATGTCGGAATCGCTGTAGCGGCGGGCTTCCCAGTCTCGGCCATTGGCGGGGTAGTCGGTGGGCTTCACCCAGTCGCCCTGTTCCAGGCAGACGATGCGCATTTTCGTATCGGCCATCGACCAGGCGAAGGCCCCGCCGGAGGCGCCGGAGCCGATGATGAGGATGTCGACGGGGTCGGTCATGGGGGCGGCCGTGATGCGGAGGGGAAGGAGGAGAGGGAACCGCCAAGGCGCCAAGGACGCAAAGGCGCGCCAAGAGATCCTGGCGCATCCTTGGCGTTCCTGGCGTCTTGGCGGTTCATCTTTCTGTTTCTCAATCGAACAAATTGGCGAGGCGCTGCTTCATCTGGTCCGCGACGTAGAGGGCCAGGGCCTGGATGGTGCTGGTGGGGTTCACGCCGCCGGCGGAGGCGAACAGGCTGCCATCGATGATGAAGAGGTTCTTCACATCGTGGGTGCGGCCCCATTCGTTCACCACGGAGGTTCCGGGATCGGTGCCCATGCGGGCGGTGCCCAGGTTGTGCCAGCCGGAGAACGCGATCGGGTTCAGGGTGGAGATGCCGGTAGCGCCGGCGGCCTCCAGCGCCATGCTCGCCTTCTCGATGCCGTGGGCGATCATGCGCTGCGTGTTCTCGCCGATGGTGTACTCCACCTTCGGGGCAGGGATGCCATGGGTGTCCTTGAGCACGGGATCGAGGGTGACGCGGTTGTGGGCTTCCGGCAGGTCGTCCGTCACCAGCGAGATGCCGAGGCGGCGATAGTGCAGGCGGCGCATCACGGCGTGGTGGTTCTCGCCCCAGGGCAGGCGGCCGTGCTCCATGCTGCTGGTGGCCTCCACGATCGGGCCGGCGCCGCGGTTGATCTGGAATATGTAGCCGCGCTTGAAGTCGTTCTCCGGGCGGGTTTCGTAGAATTCATGGCTCCAGAGGGAAAGCGGCGGCCCGCGATTGCCGTCCACCTCGTGATCCACATAGCCGTAGACGGAGACGTAGGGGTGCAGCATCAGGTTGCGGCCGACCTGGTCGGATGAGTTGGCCAGGCCGTTGGGGTGCGTTGCGCTCGCGGAATTGAGCAGCATGCGCGGGGTGCCGATGCCGTTGCAGGCGACGACGACGACATGGGCGGCCTGGAAGCACAGCTTGCCGGTCTCGTCGTAGTACTCGGCGCCGGTGGCCAGGCCGTTCTCATCCGTGGTGATGCGCTTCACGCGGCAATGGGTGCGCAGCTCCACCCCGGCGCGCAGGGCCTGGGGCCAGTAGGTGATGTCGGTGCTCGCCTTGGCCCCCTGCGCGCAGCCGGGGGTGCAGTGGGCGAGGTTGATGCAGGCGGCGCGGCCTTCGTATTCCTCGATGGCGATCGAGATATCGCTGGGCCACCAGTGCCAGCCGAGCTTGTTGAGCGCGGTGCCCCAGGCGAGGCCGGAGCGGCCGAGATGCGGCGGGCGCATCTGCGGCTTCTTGCCCGGCGGGTAGGCGGGGTCCCCTTCCAGGCCGGAGACGCCGGTCATGCGGTCGTTCTGGGCGTAGTAGGGGGCAAGCTGGTCGTAGCTGATCGGCCAGTCCTGGCCGACGCCATCCAGGGATTTCGTGCGGAAGTCGCTGGGGTGCAGCCGCGGGTAGTGGGCGGTGAACATGATGGTGCCGCCGCCGACACCGTTGAAGTTCATGATCTTGATCGGCGAGGCGTCGTCGT
>JAIXTK010000164.1 GCA_027483995.1 Acetobacteraceae bacterium | reverse complement strand
CGATGCGCTGCTCCAGCGCCAGGAAGGCCGAAAGCGGCACCGGTTCGGCGAATTCCACCAGCACGTCCAGGTCACTGTCCGCCCGCGCATCCGCCCGGCTGCGGGAGCCGAACACGGCCAGCGACCGGATCGGCCACGCCTGGCGCAACGCCGGCAAGGCCGCTCGCAACCGGGCGACGGGATCGTCTGTCTCGGACATGCGATCAAGATAGCGCCAAGGCGTGCCAACGCCGAGAAAAATGCCGCTCACCCCGCCGCGATGATTCTTCCGCAGAATCCCCTTGGATATGTCCCACTCGCATACCTATATTGCATGGAACGACCAATGCGGGAGCGGCTGCGAATGGGTGAGGGCAACATGTCCATCTCGCCACGCTGGGCCATCGGCCGGCGTGGCATGGTATCCGGTCTGGCCGCGGGGGCCGCGCTGGCGCCTGCAGCGCTGCTGCCGAAACCGGCCTGGGCGGGCATCCCGGCCAACCGCAAGCTCGCCTTCGATGTGTTCCGCAACGGCAAGCCGATCGGCAGCCACGTTCTCACCTTCGAGCAGGCCGGCGATGGGCTCACCGTCCGTGTCTCGGTTGATCTCGCCGTGCGCCTGCTCGGCCTTGTCGTGTATCGCTATCAGACCCGCGGCACGGAAACCTGGCGCGGCAATGTGCTGATGGCCGCCCAGGCCGAAACCAACGACGATTACGGCCGCTACGCCATGTCGGCCCAGCGCCAGAACAACCGCATGGTCGTGGAAGGCACTGCCGGCCCCACCTACACCGCGCCGCCCAACGCGCTGGTCTCCAGCCACTGGAACCCCGCCCAGCTGCAGGGCCCGATGATCTCGCTGCAGGACGGCAAGCTGCTGGAATTCGCCATCGCCCCCAAGGGCCGCAGCACCATCGCCGCCCGCGGCACCCAGCTGGAGGCGGAGCACTTCGCCCTTTCCGGCCCGCATTCGCTGGAGCTCTGGTACGACCGCAACCGCGTCTGGTCCAAACTCAAGGCGCTCAGCTGGGAAGGCTCGGAGATCGAATACCGCCAGGTCTGATGGTATTCGCCCTGCGTTAACCCGCCTGGCGCAGCATCAAGCCATGCTGCGCGCCCCCCTGCTCCTGCTCGCCCTTCTCCTGCCCGCCGCCGCCGGCGCCCAGTCGCGCGGCTGCATCGAGCGCCCCGTCGGCCCATCGATGGACGTGACCGTGGTGGTCCCCCTGCCCCAGGCCCAGGCACAGCAGGGCGGCCCCACGCCCCGCGCCGCCGTCACCCTGCCCAACCAGCCGATATACGGCACCGAATGCATCGCCGTATCGCCCCCCCCGCGCGACATCCTGCGCGGCGACCCGCCGCCGGCCGGCGGCCTGCTGCGTGGCGATGACGGCCGGTCCGACCTGCTGCGCGACCCCACCCCGGCCCGCGCCCCCGCCTGGCGCTGAGCGTCTACCGCATCGCCTGCAGCAGCGCCTTCGCGCGGGGGTCCAGCAGCGCCGCCAGCTCCCCCTCGTGGTCGTAGCCCGGCATCAGCCGATCCAGCAGCGCATCGCGCCGGGCCGCGGGATGGAAGTAGATCTCCACATCCCCCTCCGGCAGCACGCCCAGCAGCCGCGCCACGCGATCCGCCGTCATCCCCCCGCTCCACGCCAGCCCGAACACCGCATCCGGCGCCGCCATCCCCGCCCGCCGCACCTGCCGGCGCAAAACGCGGGACCAGCGATACAGCGCCGCCCCGCCCGGCACCCCGAGCCCCGCCATCACGTCAGGCGGCTCCGCCGGCACCCGCACCCGCCGCAGGCCGAAATCCCGGCCGGTTTCCACCAGCAGCCGCCCCACCGTCGGGTGCAGGTGCATGTGCTTGTGCGCATCGGCATGCGCGAGCGGCAGCCCCGTCGCCGCGAAGGCCTCGAACTGCGCCCGGATCTCCCGCGCCAACTGCCGCCGCACCCAGGGCAGGAAGAAGAACCGCACCCCGAGCGCCCCCTGATCCGATGGGAACCACCCATCCGCCCCCACCAGCGCCGGAATCGCGGCAGGCGGCAACACAGCCGGCCCCTCCACCGCCACCAGATGCAGCCCCACGCGCAGCCCCGGCATCCGCTTCGCCCGCGCCACGGCATCGGCGGCGGCCGGCGCGCCCACCATCAGGCTTGCCGCATCCAGCACGCCCTCGCGATGCGCCCGCTCCACCCCTTCGTTCACCGCCTCCGACAGGCCGAAATCATCCGCGGTGAAGGTGATCCGCCTCATGCCCGCATCACCTGGCCGCGCCACTCCACCCGCCGCCCCAGGAACGCCGCCGCCACCACCGCCACCGACATCACGTCGCGCACCGGCAGCAGCCCCACCGCCACTTTCGTGCCGGCATGCCCCAGCGCCCGGTCGATCCCCCGTGCCGCCAGCGCCCGCACCGCCCAGGCCAGCCCCACCCCCCACACCGCCCACTCCGCCCCGCCCGAGGCCGCGAACGCCGCCAACGCCCAGAACACGGGATACTGGATCACGGAGGCCGCGAAGGCCCCCGGCACCAGCGCCCGGATCGTCCGCCCCCAGCGCAGCTCATGCCGCCACAGCGCGGCCAGATCCGCTTCCGCCACCGTCGTCGCCGGCACGCAGCCGGCCAGCGCCACGCCGAGCCCCTTCGCCCGCACCAGCCGCCCCAACTCGTTGTCATCCGCCAGATGCGAGGACAGCGCCGCCAGCCCGCCGATTTCCGCCAGCGTGCCGGCCCGCAACGCCATCGTGGCGCCCAGGCAATCCTGCCGCCCCATCCCCCGCGCCAGTAGCGCGCCGGGCAGGAAGGTATGCGTGATCCAGCTGCACCCCAGCCGCTCAACCCACCCGTCCCGCGCCGCCAGCCCCACATAGAGCGTCGTCGCCAGCCCCACGCCGGGCTGCGCCAGCGCCGCCACCACCTGCCGCAGCCAATCCGGCGCCGCATGGATGTCGCTGTCGGACACCACCACCACCTCGTCCGCCTCCGGGGCCGGCACCGCCGCCATCATGTTGATCAGGTTGGCCACCTTGCGGTTCGCCCCATGCGGCGTGGCATCCACCACCAGCCGCAGGTCCACCGCCGGAAACCGCGCCCGCAGCCGCTCCACCACCGCAATCGCCGGATCATCCGCCCGCTGCACCCCGCAGACGATCCGCAGGCGCGGATACTCCTGCGCGCACATCGAGGCCAAGGCCGCCTCCAGCAGCGGCTCATCGCCATGCAACGGCTTGAGAAGCAGCACCGCAGGCCACACTGCCGGCGCCGGCGCCACGCCCGAGAACCGCCGCACCGCGTGCCACCCGGCCAGGCACTGGCCCATCCCGGCCACGGCCAGCCCGGCCAGCACGCCCGACAGGATCAGGATTTCGCTCCCGCCGCCAGGCTCGCCGCCCGGCTCCGCAGGCTCGCCAGCAGCGGCGCCGGATCGCCACTTGCCACCAGCGCGCGGAAATCGCTGCGCTGCACCGCCACCCGGCTGATCGTGCCGTTCAACAGGATATCCACGGCCTTCCAGCCCTGCGGCCCCTGCCGCATCACGAAATCCAGCCGCGTCGCCTCGCCCGAGGCCGGCACGATGCGCGAGGTCACCACCTGGTCCTGCCCCAGCGCCCGCGTCTCCGCCCCCAGCTCGAACCGCTCCCCGCCATCGGCATCGAAATTCGCCACCCAGGTGGCCACGGTGAACACGGTGAACGCCTCCAGCAGCTCCGCCTTCGCCGCCTCGGCAAACCCCGCAAAGCGCGGCCCCACGGAAGCGGCCAGGATCCCCGGCAGGTCGAAGGCCCGCTCCACCGCCGGCCGCAGCATCGCCGCCCGCGCCGCGAACGCCGTGGCCTGCCCGGCCTTCATCACCTGCTGCAACGCCGCATTGAACGCCGCGATGGGCCCCGAAGCTCCCTCCTGCGCCATCACCGCCGCAGGGGCCACCAGGCCCAGCAACAATGCCCGCCGCGCCAGCATCGCCTTGCCCTCCGAACCCATCCGGGGTTTCAGCTCTTGCGGCTCACCACGAAGGCCGCCAGCTCGCGCAGCAGCCGGGCATCCTCGCCGAAGCCCTCCACATGCCCCGCCGCCTGCGCCGCCAGCAGCTCCGCCTGCGCCCGCGCCCGTTCCACGCCCCAGGCCGCCACCAGGGTGGCCTTGCCCTGCGCGATGTCCTTGCCGGCGGTCTTGCCGATCTCCTCGGCCGTGCCGGTCACGTCCAGCACGTCATCGGCGATCTGGAACGCCGCGCCGACATCGCGCCCATAGGCCGCCAGCAGATGGCGCTGGTGCAGCGGCGCGCGGCCCATGATCGCGCCGGCCTCGGCGCTGAACTGGATCAGCCGCCCGGTCTTCAGCGCCTGCATCCGCGCGATCTGTTCAGCGGACCACGCCTGCCCATTGCCCAGCATGTCGATCATCTGCCCGCCGCACATGCCGCGCGCGCCCACCGCATGCGACAGGGCCAGCACCAATTCCACCCGCGCCTCGGCGTTGGAATGCGTGTCCGGCTCCGCCAGCACCTCGAAGGCGCGGGCCTGCAGCGCATCGCCTGCCAGGATCGCCGTCGCCTCGTCGAACGCCTTGTGGCAGCTCGGCTTGCCGCGCCGGACATCATCGTCGTCCATCGCCGGCAGATCGTCATGGATCAGCGAATAGGCGTGCAGCATCTCCACCGCCGCCCCGGCCCGCGCCGCGCTGCGCCGGTCCACCCGGAACAGCCGCGCCGTCTCCATCACCAGAAAGGCCCGCATCCGCTTGCCGCCGCCCAGCGTGGAATAGCGCATCGCCTCCAGCAGCCGCGCCTCGGAACCCTCCGGCACCGGCAGCAGATCATCGATCGCCGCCTCCACCTCCGCCGCCGCCGCCTTCAGCGCCTCATTGAGCCCCATCGCACTCACTCCGGCTTGCCCAGGGACAGCGACCCATCGGCCGCCACCACGATCGCCTGCACCCGCGCCTCCGCCTCGGCCAGCTTCTTCTCGCAATGCTGGCGCAGCAGCGCGCCGCGCTCATATGCGCCGATCGCGTCCTCCAGCTTCTGCTGGCCGCCCTCCAAGCCCTTCACGATCCGCTCCAGCTCCGCCAAGGCATCCTCGAAACTCAGCGCAGCGATCTCAGGCGGAAGGCTCATCGTCGACTCTCCTCAAGAAAGCATGTTCTTTTTTGAAAAAAAGAACCAAAAAACCTTTAGTCCTGAGCGAAGCGAAGGATCCAGGCTTCAAACGAATGAAGTCTTTTTGCTTCTTTTTCTTCAGAAAAAGAAGGCCTTGCTTCCTACCCGTCCATCAACGCCCGAACATGCACCGCCGCCGACTCCGCCAGCGCGTCCAGGTCATACCCGCCCTCCAGCAGCGAGACCACCCGCCCCTGGCACTGCGCCCGTGCCACCTCAAGCAGCCGCCCGGTCAGCCAGCCGAAATCCGCCGCCTCCAGCCGCAGCTGCGCCAGCGGATCGGCCTTGTGCGCATCGAACCCCGCCGAGATGATCAGCAACTCGGGCTGGAACGCCTCCAGCGCCGGCAGGATCAGCACCTCCCACGCCTCGCGAAACGCCGGCCCGCCGGAGCCCGGCGGCAGCGGCGCGTTCACGATGTTCCCCACCCCACGCTCCTCCGCGCTCCCGGTGCCGGGGTAGCACGGGTACTGGTGGGAGGAGGCGTAGAACAGCGTCGGGTCGGCCTGGAAGATGTCCTGCGTGCCGTTGCCGTGATGCACGTCGAAATCCACCACCGCCACGCGCGACAGGCCCCAGCGCGCCTGGGCATGCCGGGCCGCGATCGCCGCATTGGCGAACAGGCAGAACCCCATCGGCCGGTCGCGCTCGGCATGGTGCCCCGGCGGCCTCGCGGCCACGAACACCTGCTTCGCCCAGCCCTCCATCACCGCATCCACCGCCATCACCGCGCCCCCGGCCGCGCGCAATGCCGCCTCCCGGCTGCCGGTGCTCATGATGGTGTCGGCATCCAGCGCCACGCGCTGCCCAGGCTCCGGCGAGACCGACAGGATCCCCTGCACATACTCCGGCGGATGCACGCGCAGCAGTTGCTCCTCCGTGGCCAGCGGCGCCAGGTCGCGCAGCAGCGTGGAGAAATGCGGATGCTCCAGCGCCTGCAGCACCCGCCGCAGCCGGTCCGGCCGTTCCGGATGCCACGGGCCGGTATCGTGCTCCAGGCAGGCCGGATGCGTGATCAGCGCAACAGTCATTCGGCCTTCTCTTCCCGCTTGCGGATCACGAAGCTCAACACCCCGCCATCCTCGCTCCACGCCACCAGCGCATGGCCCGTCTCCCGGCAGAAGGCCTGGAAATCCGACACCGCCGCCCGGTCCGTCGCCAATACCCGCAGCCGCTCCCCCGCCGCCATGCCGCGCAACACCTTGTTGGCGCGCAGCACCGGCAGCGGGCAGTTCAGCCCCTTCACATCCAGCAAGGTCTCGCTCATGCCCCGCATCCTGCACCGGCGCGGGCCGAAGCGGAAGGGAAGCAGGGCTGGCACGCCCCTTGCAACTTTTGCTCACAAAAGCCGTGCCTGCCCGTCTCACCCCGCCAAAACGACCCTACCCGCGGATGATTGCGTTGCAATCTGCAACACCAACCCGCCGAAAGAGACCGATGTCCCGCCTGTTGCATGCCCTCCCGGCCCTGTTCGCCCTGGCGCTGCTCGCCCTGGCCCCGCTGCGCCCTGCGGCCGCCGCATCCCTGCCCATCACCGGCGACCTGATCTCCGTCATGCACAGCATTGGCCTGTCGCTGCAGGACAGCAGCGCCACCACGATCAGCCTGCCCCCCACCGATGAGAAGCCCGCCGACCCCAAGGACGCCCCCACGGACTCCCCCAAGCTGTCCTTCACCCTCACCCGCAGCGGCGACACGCTGGTGTTCGAACTCGGCGACTACGTCGGCAAGCTCTCCGACAAGGCCTTCCTGGACATTGCCGCGATCATCTTCGCCACCGACGCGAAGGCGGAATTCGCGCCGGGGACCGTGCTGCTGGAATCGCTGATGCTCGATGGCAAGCCCGTCGCCGACATGCTGAAGCCGCTCGACAGCAAGCAGCCCTCCTCCGCCCTCGCCGAGCTGCCCGAAAGCTTCACCCTCTCCGGCATCGCCCGCCAGGCGCTGGCAGAAGCCCCGCCCACCGATCCCATCGACGTTCCGGCCCCCGCCCCGGCGCCCGCGCCCGGCCCCAGCCTCTCGGTGCCGAACCAGGTCGCCGTCCCGGTGCCGGAGCCCGCCTCCCTGGCCCTGTTCGCCGCCCGCCTCCCTGGCCCTGTTCGCCGCCGGCCTCGCCGGCCTCGCCGGCCTCGCTGTGGCGCGCCGCCGCCGGGCCTGAGCCGCTACCGCCCCAGCGGGGAGACGCTCTCGGCCGTTCCCGCCAGCGTGCCGCCATCCACCGGCAGCACCACCCCGGTCACCCAGCGCGCCATGGCGCTGGCCAGGAACACCACCGCCTGGCCCACATCCCAGCCGGTGCCTTCCACGCCGAGCAGGTTCCCCGCCTGCCGCGCCTGGCGCAGCCCCGGGTCCATCCCGCCCACCGAGACCATCGGCGTGAACACGTAGCCAGGGGCCACGCAGTTCACCCTGATGCCCTCCGGCCCGTGCTGTGCCGCCATCGCCCGCGTCAGCGCCACCACCGCGCCCTTCGAGGTCGCGTACAGCAGGTTCCGGTTCCCACCGCGAATTCCGTCGATCGAGGACAGGTTCACCACAGCCCCGCCGCCGGCCTTGCGCATCTCGGGAATGCACGCCTTGGCCATCAGCATCATGGAGGCGACGTTGATCCGCATCGCCGAATCCCACGCCGTCGGGTCCACCTCCACCGCGCCACCGGTCGGCCCGGCGATGCCCACGTTGTTCACCAGCACATCCACCCGCCCCCAGCGCCCCACCGCGGCTTGCACCGCCGCGGCGCAGGAGGCTTCGTCGGCCACATCGGCCGAGACCACCATCGCGTTGCCGCCCTCGGCCGCGATCATCGCCCGCGTCACCTCGGCCCAATCCGGCATCGCATCCAGCAGCGCCACATGCGCCCCTTCCCGCGCCAGCAGGATCGCCGCCGCCCGCCCGTTGCCGATCCCTTCCCCGCGCGACCCCGCGCCGGTCACGATCGCGACCTTTCCGGCCAACCCCATCTCGGCCATTTCTAGGTCCCTTCCTTCATGCCGGTGATGTCCATCGCGGGAATGCTAGCGCATTCCCGTGATGCTTCCGGTCATCGCCCGCGGGTCACGCATCGGCCAGCGCCCGGAATCCACCTGCGCCAGGAAGTCACCCAGGATCCGGTTGAACCCGTCGGGGTCTTCCAGGTTGATCCCGTGCCCGCAATTCGGCATCACCGAGAGCGCGGCGCCAGGAATGTGGTGCTTCATCAGCACGCCCGGCAGCAGGCAGGGCCAGTCCTCATCCCCGGTCAGGATCAGCGTCGGCGCGCGGATCGCCTTCATCTCCTCCACGAGGTCCCACAGCGAGGGCCGCTCGCGCTGCACGCCCAACTGCGTCAGCGCCGCCCCCACGGGATCATGCTCGGCCAGTTGTGCGAGGAATTCCGCGAAGCCGCGCGGGTCCTTGTTCTGGAACTGCACCCGCGTCGGCCCGAAGGCATAGCGCTCGGCAAACTTGGCCATGCCGTGCTCGCGGATGAAGGCCACCGTCGCCGCGCCCTCCTCGCGGAACTTGTCGCGCTCCGCCGGCTCCGCCCCATAGCCGCAGCCGCAGATCGCCAGCGAGCGCCCGCGCCCAGGGTGCCGCAGCCCGAAATGCAGCGTTGCGAACCCGCCCATGGACAGGCCGACGATATGCGCCTGGGACAGGTTCAGCTCATCCAGCACCGCCGCGATATCGTCCGCCGCCCGCGCCTGCGAATACCGGCCGGGATCATCCGGCACGTCCGACGGCGGATAGCCGCGCGCATTGAACGCGATCGCCCGGTAGCGCTGCCCGAAATGCCGCAGCTGCGGCTCCCAGCTGCGCCAGTCGCCGGCGAATTCGTGCACGAACACCACGGGAAAGCCGCGCCCGGTTTCCTCGTAGTACAGCTTCACCCCATCGTCGGCCGTGATATGCGGCATCAGTGCGTCCCCCCCGAATCCGGTGCATGCAGCATGGCCCGCGGCGCGGAGAACGTCATCCTCCCCGCCTTCATCCCCCAGAGCGGCCGCGCGATCTCCGCCACCGCCCCCTCCGGCGTCTCGGCATCGAACAGCACGAGATCGGCCGGATTGCCCACCGCCACGCCATAATCCGAAAGCCGCATCAGCCGCGCCGCATCCCCCGTCACCATGCCCAGGCACGCGGCGATATCACCGGGCCGGCCGACATGCGCCACGTTGGCATACAGATTCGCCATCCGCACCAGCGAGCCATCGCCATAGGGCGTGAACGGGTTGAGCACGTTGTTCGTCGCCACCGAACAGCACACGCCCAGCGCCCGCAACGGCTCCGCCACCACCACCCCGCGTGGCACCGCATGCGTCGCATTGCGCCCCATCAGATAGAGATCGGTCGAAGGCAGGATCGTCACCGCCACCCCGGCCCCGGCCAGCTTCCGCCCCACCTCCGCCAGCCGGCCCGGCGCCAGCATCGAAAGCTGCGTCGCATGCCCGATCGCCACCCGCCCCTGCCAGCCGAACCGCTCCGCGACCTCGCACACATATTCGGCCTGCATCTGCGAAGGGTCGTCCCCGAGATCCAGATGCATGTCGATATCCACATCGAACGCGCGCGCGATCGCGAAAATCCGGTCGATCTGCCCGCGCGGATCGCTGTCGGTATAGGGCGCCGCGCCCAGCACTTTGGCACCCCGCTTCAGCCCCTCCAGCAGCAATTCCTCGGTGCCGGGATTGTTCAGCAACCCCTCCTGCGGGAACACGCAGATTTCCATCTCCACCGCCCAGGCGTAGTCGCGGGCCAGCGCCTCCACCCCCTCGAACCCGCGCATCCCGATCACCGGGTCCAGCTCCACCTGCGTGCGCACGCGCGTCGTCCCGCCGCAGATGCATTTCTCCAGCGTGCGCCGGCCGCGCGCATACACATCCTCCGGCGTGAACCCGCGCTTGGCGCCGGCCGTCTCCCGCACCGCCTCGGCCACGGAGCCCTCGGCCGCGCGGCAGCGATCCAGGATGCAGGTCTTGTCCAGGTGCAGATGCGTCTCCACCAGCCCGGCCGTCAGCAGAAGCCCGCCCGCCTCCAGCGCAGGCGCATCGCACACCAGCCCCCGCCCCACCGCCGCGATCCGCCCGCCGCGCAGGCCGACATCCACCGCCTCCGCCCTGTCCTGCAGGCGGGCATTTCGGATCACGAGGTCCAGCATCGGAACGTCCTTGGCGCAGATCGGCGGAACCGCCACACTGCCACGATGCTGCTCGCCAACGCACGCCTCCCGCACTGCCCCACCCCGGTCGATGTCGCCATCGAACACGGCCGCATCGCCGCGATCACGCCCGCCGCCGGCCGCAGCGGTCTCGACCTCGGCGGCGCCCTCCTGCTGCCATCCTTCGTCGACGGCCATGTCCATCTCGACAAAACCCTCTGGGGCCTGCCCTGGCGCCCCAACAGCGGTGCCCCCACCGTGCGCGAGCGCATCGCGTTCGAGCGCACCCACCGCCGCACCCTGCCCCCGGTCAGCGAACGCGGCGCCAACCTGCTGCGCCAGATGATCGCCTGCGGCACCACCGCGCTGCGCACCCACACCGATATCGACGACGCCTACGGCTTGGCCAATTTCCACGCCACCATGGAACTCAAGCAGCTTTTCGCCGCCCAGGCCGATATCCAAGTCGTCGCCTTCCCGCAATCCGGCATCCTCACCCGGCCCGGCGTCGCCGAGCTGCTCGCCGAAGCCCTCCGCCAGGGCGCCGATTTCGTCGGCGGCCTCGACCCCGCCAGCATCGACGGGGACGCCAAGGGCCACCTGGACATCGTCTTCGGCCTCGCCCAGCGCTTCGATCGCGGCATCGACATCCACCTCCACGACCGCGACGCGGCGGGGAACGCCCAGCTCCGCGACATCGCCGCCCGCACCATCGCCATCGGGATGCAGCACCGCGTCACCGTCAGCCACGCCTTCAGCCTCGGCACAGCAGACGAATCCGATTTCGCCCACACCGCCGACGCGCTGGCCGCAGCCGGCGTTCACATCCTTACCTCCTCGCCCTCCGCCGGCATCGTCCCGCCCGTCCTTGCGCTGCGCGCCCGCGGCGTGGTGATCCACGCCGGCAGCGACAACATCCGCGACCTCTGGAACGCGCTCGGCACCGGCGACATGCTGGAACGCGCGCTGATCATCGCGCTCAAGCAAGGCTTCCGCAGCGACCCCGATATCGAAACCGCGCTCGCCCTCTGCACCGACGCCGAAGCCCTCGGCTTGCCCGCCCATCGTTTGGTGGTCGGCGCCTCGGCCGATCTTGTGGCCCTCGATGCCGAAACCCCCGGCGAAGCCGTTGCCCTGCGGCCGGTGCGCAAGCTGGTCATGAAGGGCGGGGTTATCCTGGCGCGGGAGGGGCGCTACATTGCAAGATAAGCAAGAATCTTCTTTTTCTGAAGAAAAAGAAGCAAAAAGACTTTTATCACCTGCGCCCGTGCCAGAGCGAGCGGCAAGCGAATAAAAGTTTTTTGGTTCTTTTTTTCAAAAAAGAACAATGCTTACTTGAAGGAGGAAACACAGAATGCACGTCTCCCTGACCGGCCGCACCGCCGTCATCACCGGCGGCTCCAAGGGCCTCGGCCTTGCCATGGCCGAACGCTTCCTGAAATCCGGCGCCGCCGGCGTGGCCATCCTCGCCCGCAGCCAGGGCCCGCTCGACGACGCCAAGGCCCAGCTGGAGGCCCTCGGCCTCGGCAAGGTTGCCGCCATCGCCTGCGACATCGCCACGATGGAGGGCGTGCAGAAGGGCTATGACGGCGCCATGGCCGCGCTCGGCCGCATCGACATTGTGGTGAACAATGCCGGCCAGTCCCGCACTGGCCCGTTCGAGAGCATCACCGACGAGATCTGGCAGGACGACCTGGACCTCAAGCTTTTCGCCGCCGTGCGCCTGGCCCGCCTGGCCTGGCCGCAGATGAAGGAACGCCGCTGGGGCCGCGTGATCAACGTGCTCAACACCGGCGCCAAGGCCCCCAAGGCCAACGGCGCCCCCACCCATGTGACGCGCGCCGCCGGCATGGCGCTGACCAAGGTGCTGGCCGGTGAAGGCGCGCCGCACGGCATCCTGGTCAACGCCCTGCTGGTGGGCCTGATCGTGACGGACCAGATCGCCCGCGGTCATGCGGCGCTGGTAGCGAAGGGCCAGAACATCACGCTGGAAGAACACATCGCCCGCACCGGCGCGCCGATCCCGATCGGCCGCATGGGCCGCGCCGAGGAATTCGCCAACATCGCCTGCTTCCTGGCCAGCGATGAAGGCGGGTACATCACCGGCACCGCCACCAACGTGGATGGCGGCGCCTCGCCCGTCGTCTGACGCAGAAGACGGGGGCGGTGGAGGCGTTCATCGCCCCCGATGACGATGCGGGCTAGGCGCGCTCCGCCACGGGTGCCGCAGGTGCTGCGGGCGCGGGGCGGCGGTGGGGGCGCATGAGGAGCAGGAGGAAGAGCGGGGGGATCACGACGAGGGAGAGCAGGCGGTAATCGTTGTTGAAGGCGATGATCTGGGCTTCGCGCGTGACCAGGCGGTTGAGCAGTTCCGCGCCGTGGAGGGTGGCGGGATCGAGCATCGACGGGAGCGGGGTGAAGCGGGTGATGTGGCTCGCCAGGCCCTCATGCGAGATCTGGGTGCTGCGGACGAACATGAACGAGGTGACGGAGACGCCGAGCGCCTGGCCCAGGCTGCGGCAGAGGGATTGGAGCGAGGTGGAGTAGGGGCGCAGATGGGCGGGCAGCGTGGTGAAGGCGACCACCGTCATGGGGTTGAAGACGAAGCCGATGGCGGTGCCCTGGGCGAAGAGGGTTGCCATCATCTGCGGCTGGCCCACGTCTGGCGTCCATCCCGCCATGGTGTAGAGCGAGGCGCCGAGGCTGAGGAGGCCGACGGCCATCAGCTTGCGGTGGTCGAAATGGGCGGCAAGGCGGCTGGCGAGCTGCATGCCCAGCATGGTGCCGATGCCGCGGGCGGCCAGGGTCTTGCCGGCTTCCTCCACCGGGTAGCCGGCGAGGGTCTGCAAATAGGGGGCCATGAGGGAGGATGAGGCGAGCATCACCGTGGCGGTGCAGAACACCATGGTGACACCGCAGACGAAGTTGCGGTCGCGGAAGAGGCCCGGGGGCAGGAAGGGGTCTTTCGCCGTGAGCATGTGGACGACGAAGAGGTAGAGGCCGAGGGCGGCGACCACGGCTTCGGCGATGATTTCGGGGGAGTTGAACCAATCCTCCCCTTGGCCGCGATCGAGCATGAGCTGGAAGCTGCCGACGGCGGTGGCGAGGACCGCGAAGCCGATCCAATCGAAGCGGAGTTCGGCGCGGGGGGGTGCCTTGGGGAGGAAGGCGAGGAGGCCGGCGATGGCGAGGAGGCCGAAGGGGAGGTTGACGTAGAAGACGGCGCGCCAGGAGAAGGCCTCTGTCAGGAATCCGCCGATGGTGGGGCCGGTGATGGGGCCGACCATGACGCCCATGCCGAAGATGGCCATGACCTGGGGGCGTTTTTCGAACGGGTAGATATCCAGCATCGTGGCCTGGGAGAGCGGGATGAGGGCGGCGCCGAACATGCCTTGCAGGAAGCGGAAGGCGACGATCTGTTCCAGGGATTCGGCGGCGCCGCAGAGCATGGAGGCGATGGTGAAGCCTGCCATGCAGGTGACGTGGAGGTTCCGGCGGCCGAAGCGCTGGGCCATCCAGCCCACCGGGGCTGTCATGATCGCGGCGGCGATGACGTAGCTGGTGAGGACCCAGGTGATCTCGTCTGACGTGGAGGCGAGGGCGCCCTGCATGTGGGGGAGGGAGACGTTGGCGATGGAGGAATCCAGCGCCTGCATGAGGTTGCCCATCATGACGCTGACGGTGATGAGCGTGCGGTGCGGGACGGGCTGCGTTCCGGACATGGGGCCGGGGCCTTCGTGACGGTTCTGTGAGGTGATGGTGGGCCCTGGGCGGGGGTTGCGCCATTGCGGGGGGCGCAGGGCTGGGGTGATCGGGGTTTGTTTTGTTAGTGTAATGATTGAGTCACGGGTTGGCGCGGGGGGTCAGGCGCCTTTTCCGAATCGCCGGCGGTTGTAGCGGGCGAAGGCCAGGGCGCTGCGGGGGATGGGGCGGTCGGTGGGGAGGAGGGTGACGCGGGTGGAGGGGGGCCTGGGGCGCGGCCTGCGGATGCGGGGCGGGCGCGGCGGGCCGGGGAATTGGAGGGCGGCGGGGAGATCCAGCGCCAGGAGGCGGGCGGGGCCGCGCAGGGTGCGGATGAGGGCGGCGCGGGCGCTGGCGGGGGCGGCGGCGAGGAGGGGCGTGGTGGCGGGGTGGTTGAGGGTGGCCTCGATCTGGGCGGCGTGGCCGCGGACATGGTGATCGGTGACGTGGGCGAGCCAGCCGCGGCGGCGGGGGAGGTAGGGGGCGGGGGTGGATTTGCGCGCGCGGGGGGCGTGGGCGCGGCGGCGGGGGGCGCGCCAGGTGCCGGTGGCCAGGGCGGTGAGGATGGCGAGCAGGCGGGCGCGGGCGCGCATGAGGCGGCGGATGGCGAGGGGGAGGTAGGGGGCGAGGCGCGGCTCGTGCGGGGCGATGCGCTGGAGGAGGGACCAGAGGGCGAGACCCAGTACGAGCGCGAGATGGCTG
>JAIXTK010000236.1 GCA_027483995.1 Acetobacteraceae bacterium | reverse complement strand
TTTTGCTTCTTTTTGTTCACAAAAAGAAGACTCTTGCTTCAGGCTTCACTGATCCGCGCCGCTTGGGTGGGTTGTTCGTCCTTGAGGGCCACGCCGGTGAGGCCAAGGCGGCGCATGGCGGCGATGAGCCAGAGCAGCTTGGCTGCGGCCTCCGGGATGGGCAGGCCTTCCGGGCGGATGTTGGAGATGCAGTTGCGTTCCGCGTCGGTGCGGCCGGGGCGGGGCTGCCAGGTGAGGTAGAGGCCGAGGCTGTCGGGCGTGGACAGGCCTGGGCGCTCACCGATCAGCACGGCGACCGCGTCTGCGCCCAGCGCCGCGCCGATCTCGTCGCCGAGGGCGACGCGGCCCTGGCGGGCGATGACGACGGGGCCGGTGGCGCCAAGGGCGGGCATCACCTGGGCCAGGAGGGGGGCGGCGTGGCGCTGCACGGCGGTGGCGGAGAGGCCGTCGGCCACCACGAAGGCGATGCCCGGGGTGCGGGAAAGGCGGGCGGACTCGCCTTCGGCCAGGCGGCGGCCGAGATCGGGGCGCAGGAGATAGGTGCGGCGATCCGGGCAGGCGCTGTGGATCGTGGTGCTGGACAGGCCGGCGGCGGCGAGATCGGCGGCGAGCTGCTCCACGTTGAGTTCGGCATGGACGGCATCGCGCGCGGCGGCGTGGGCGGCCTGGAATTCCAGGTGGGCGGCGGTGGGCAGGCCGTTGCCGACGCGGCCAAGGGCGACGCGGGCGGGGGTGAAGCGGCGCAGATCGCGCCAGAGCGTGGGGGGCGTGCTCATGCCAGGCCGACCAGGGCGGGGGACATGGGGGCGGGAATGCGATCGGGCGTGGAGGTGGCCAGGCCCATGCGATCCAGCCAGGCCTCGAATTCCGGGGCGGGGCGCAGGTTGAGGGTGCTGCGGAGATAGAGCGCGTCGTGGAAGGAGGTGCTCTGGTAGGAGAGCATCACGTCATCTGCGCCCGGAACGCCCATGATGTAGGTGACGCCGGCGGCGCCCAGCAGGGTGAGCAGGGCGTCCATGTCGTCCTGATCGGCTTCGGCGTGGTTGGTGTAGCAAACATCCACCCCCATCGGCAGGCCGAGAAGCTTGCCGCAGACATGGTCCTCCAGCCCGGCGCGGATGATCTGCTTGCCGTCGTAGAGGTATTCGGGGCCGATGAAGCCGACGACGGTGTTGACCAGCAGGGGCGAGAAGCGGCGGGCGACGGCATAGGCGCGGGCTTCCGCGGTTTGCTGGTCCACACCGTGATGGGCGTTGGCGGAGAGCGCGCTGCCCTGGCCGGTTTCGAAATACATCACGTTCTGGCCGACGGTGCCGCGGTTGAGGGCGAGCGCGGCCTGCTGGGCTTCGGCGAGCAAAGCGAGGTTCACGCCGAAGCTGGTGTTGGTGGCTTCCGTCCCGCCGATGGACTGGAAGACGAGGTCCACGGGCGCACCTTCCTCGATGCAGCGCAGCGTGGTGGTGACGTGGGCGAGGATGCAGGTTTGGGTGGGGATGGCGTAGCGGGCGCGCACCTCATCGAGCATGCGCAGCAGGGTGGTGGTGGCGGCGACACTGTCGGTGGCGGGGTTCACGCCGATGACGGCATCGCCGGCGCCGAGCAGCAGGCCATCGAGGGTGGAGGCGGCCACGCCGCGCGGGTCGTCGATGGGGTGGTTGGGCTGCAGGCGGACAGAGAGGCGGCCGGGCAGGCCAATGGTGTTGCGGAAGGCCGAGGTGACGCGGCATTTCGCGGCGATGGCGACGAGATCCTGCAGGCGGCAGATCTTGGAGACGGCGGCGACCATTTCCGGGGTGAGGCCGGGGCGTAGCGCGGTGAGGGTTTCGGCGGTGGCCTCGGCCAGCAGCCAGTCGCGGAAGCCGCCGACGGTCAGGTGGGCGATGGGGGCGAAGGCCGCGGCGTCGTGGCTGTCGACGATAAGGCGTGTGACCTCATCGGCCTCGTAGGGGATGACGGCTTCGGCAAGGAAGGTGCGCAGCGGCAGGTCGGCCAGGGCGAGCTGGGCGGCAACGCGCTCACTGGCGGATTCCGCGGCCAGGCCGGCCAGCATGTCGCCGGAGCGCAGCGGGGTGGCGCGGGCAAGCAGGGTGCGCAGGCTGTCGAAGGTGTAGCGCGTTCCGTTGACTGTGGCGGCATGGGGGGCGGCGTGGGGCATGCGGGCTCCTGTGCTGTGGCGCAGCATAGGGGTGGCCCGGCACGCAGGCCAGCAATGCGCGCGTTGATGCAACCGCCAGCGGGGCACGGCGAGAAAGCGCTGGACTCGGGGGCGGGTGGGGCGTAGATGCGCCCCTCCACCGGAACGCGGGAGATGTCCGGGTGCGCTTGCGCGCCCTGGGTGTCGGTTGAACCGCGGTCCCCCAACCCTCGCCGGTGCGCCGGCGAACAGGAGCCAAGGGATCATGGCGAAGAAAATCGTCGGCTATATCAAGTTGCAGATTCCGGCCGGCAAGGCCAATCCTTCCCCGCCTGTCGGCCCGGCGCTGGGCCAGCGCGGCCTGAACATCATGGCGTTCGTGAAGGAATTCAACGCCGTGACGGCGCAGATGGA
The DNA here is from genome assembly GCA_027483995.1 of Acetobacteraceae bacterium. Classification (GTDB taxonomy): domain Bacteria; phylum Pseudomonadota; class Alphaproteobacteria; order Acetobacterales; family Acetobacteraceae; genus CAMDGX01. Next base: position 3,886 of record JAIXTK010000236.1, on the reverse strand, counting down.
GCCCGGGATGCCGGTGCCGGTGGTGATCACCGCGTTCGGCGACCGCACGTTCAGCTTCATCACCAAGACGCCGCCGAACACCTACTTCCTGAAGAAGGCCGCCGGCATCCAGAAGGGGACCACCACCCCGGGCAAGGGCGCGCCGAGTGGCCGCGTGACCATGGCGCAGCTGCGTGACATCGCGGCGCAGAAGATGGTCGACATGAATGCCAACGACGTCGACGGCGCGGTGCGCATGCTCGTCGGCAGCGCCCGCTCGATGGGCCTCACCGTGGTGGAGGGCTGAGATCATGGCACACAAGAAGCGTCTGGCCGCCGCCTACAAGGCCGTTGACACTGCGAAGCTTTATTCCCTGGCCGAGGCGATCGCCACGGTGCAGGCCAATGCCAAGGCGAAGTTCGACGAGACCATCGAGATCAGCATGAACCTGGGCATCGACCCGCGGCATGCCGACCAGATGGTGCGCGGGCTCGTCGGCCTGCCGAACGGCACTGGCAAGACCCTGCGCGTGGGCGTGTTCGCCCGCGGCGCGAAGGCCGAGGAGGCGCTGGCCGCCGGGGCCGACGTGGTGGGGTCTGACGACCTGGCCGAGAAGATCCAGGCCGGTGACATCCAGTTCGACCGCTGCATCGCCACGCCGGACATGATGGGCCTCGTCGGCCGCCTGGGTAAGATCCTGGGCCCGCGCGGCCTGATGCCGAACCCCCGCCTGGGCACCGTGACCATGGACGTGAAGGGCGCGATCACCGCCGCCAAGGCCGGCCAGGTTGAGTTCCGCGCCGAGAAGGCCGGGATCGTGCATGCCGGTATCGGCAAGGCGTCTTTCCCCGCCGAGAAGCTGCTGGAGAACGCGAAGGCGTTCGCCGATGCGATCGTGAAGGCCAAGCCGACCGGCGCCAAGGGCACCTATGTCCAGAAGGTCGCGGTCAGCTCCACCATGGGCCCGGGCGTTCGCGTGGACGTGGGCACGCTCGCCTAACGGCTTCAACGAGATACACCCCGGCCTTCGGGCCGGGCGTGGGCAGGGGGCGGGAGCCCCCGATCCTGTCCGAGACCGCACGTTACCCCCAAAGCCATTGGCCGGCGGGGCACTAAGGCACCTTCAGGTGCGCGCGCGGGAGACGGGGATGCCAAGGAGTGCAGGGGTTTCGGCCCCGGTGTCTTTGGCGGTTCCGACTCGACTGGCGGCACCCTGTGCCGTCGGGGACAGGCGAACCGGGCTGGTCCGGGCGCCTGGAACGCACCTTCGGGTGCCAGGCGTGCGTGCTGGCCTTAGGGCAACCCGGCTGGGAGCGGTCCATACGCTTCTGGCCACCGACGGAGACGGGATTTGGACCGTACGGAGAAGCACGCGTTCGTCGCCGAGATGGCGGCGGTGTTCGCCGAGACGTCCATGGTCGTGGTCACCCAGAACAAGGGTTTGACCGTGGCCGATGTGACGAAGTTGCGGCGGCAGATGCGCGCGGCTGGCGCAACCTACAAGGTTGCGAAGAACCGGCTGGCCACCCTCGCCCTGGATGGGACCCGCTTCGATGGCATCGCCCCCCTGCTGAAGGGCCCGACCGCGCTTGCGTGGTGCCGGGACCCGGTGGCGGTGGCAAAGGCGGCTGTCGAGTTCGCCAAGACCAACGACAAGTTCGTGGTGCTCGGTGGTGCCCTTGGCACCCAGATGCTGGATGCATCGGGTGTGAAGGCGCTGTCCGAGTTGCCGTCGCTCGATGCACTTCGCTCTTCGATCCTGGGGCTGCTCAATGCTCCGGCGACCAAGATCGCGGCTGTGCTGCAGGCGCCGGGCGGGCAGGTCGCGCGGGTTTTGGCGGCGTATGCCACCAAGGACGAAGCGGCAACGGACGAGGCGGCCTGAGGGCTGCGCATCGCTGACTGAGTGGCAGGCGCGCGCCCCGATGGGACAGGCGGGCTTGCTTGGAACCGACCAGAGACTAAGTTAAAGGAATATTCTGATGGCCGATCTCGCAAACCTGGTGGAGCAGCTGTCCAGCCTGACCGTGCTGGAAGCCGCCGAGCTGTCGAAGATGCTGGAAGAGAAGTGGGGCGTTTCCGCCGCCGCGCCGGTTGCTGCCGCCGCGCCGGTTGCCGCCGCCGCTGCTGCCGCCCCGGTTGAGGAGCAGACGGAATTCACCGTGATCCTCGCCGACGCCGGCGACAAGAAGATCAACGTCATTAAGGAGATCCGCACGATCACCGGCCTGGGCCTGAAGGAAGCCAAGGACCTGGTCGAGGGCGCTCCCAAGACGGTGAAGGAAGGCGTGAACAAGGAAGAAGCCGGCAAGATCAAGAAGGTGCTGGAAGATAACGGCGCTAAGGTTGAGATTAAGTGATAAGCTGCGCGGCGTGACAGCCGCGCAACTGCGCTGATCGGGCGGAGGCTACCCCCGCAGGGGGGCGGTCTCCGCTCGTGTCGGCGTTTCTGGCGACCTGCTGACGGTTGGGCCCATGCTCCGGGCCAGGACCGGGACTACCGAATGACCCATTGTTCAGGACACGGGCATGAACGCGATCACTGGTTCGTTTACCGGCAAGAAGCGCATCCGCAAGAGCTTCGGGCGTATCCCCGAACTGGCGCAGATGCCCAACCTGATCGATGTGCAGCGCGCCAGCTATGAGGCGTTTCTGCAGATGGCGACCCCGCCTGACAGCCGGACCAATACCGGGCTGCAGGAGGTCTTCAAATCCGTCTTCCCGATCGACGATTTCGCGGGGCGCGGCCGGCTGGAGTTCGTCTACTACGAGCTGGAAGAGCCGAAATACGACGTTGAGGAATGCATCCAGCGCGGCATGACCTATGCCGCCCCGCTGAAGGTGATCCTGCGCCTGATCGTTTGGGACCTGGACGAAGACACCGGCGCCCGCTCGATCCGCGATATCAAGGAACAGCCGGTTTACATGGGCGACATGCCGCTCATGACCGATAACGGCACCTTCATCATCAACGGCACCGAGCGCGTCATCGTCAGCCAGATGCACCGCTCGCCTGGCGTGTTCTTCGACCACGACAAGGGCAAGACGCACAGCAGCGGCAAGTACCTGTTCGCCGCGCGCGTGATCCCCTATCGCGGCTCCTGGCTCGATTTCGAGTTCGATTCCAAGGACCTCGTATACGTGCGCATCGACCGCAAGCGGAAGCTGCCGGCCTCCACCCTGCTGCTGGCCCTCGACAGCGCCAGCACCGAGGCGAAGCGGATCGAGAAGGGCGCCACGGCGCTGGAGCCGAACGAGATCCGCGGCATGGATGCCGAGGAGATCCTGAACTTCTTCTACGGCCAGGTGGTGTTCACCCGCATGGCCAAGGGCTGGGCGCGGCCCTTCGACCCCGAGGCGTTCCGCGGCATCAAGCTGCTGGAGCCGCTGGTGGACGCCGAGACCGGCGAAGTGGTGGCCGAGGCCGAGGCGAAGCTGACCGTGCGCCAGGCGCGCAAGATCGCCGAGACCACGCGCGTGGTGCTGGTGGGTCGTGCGGATCTTCTGGGCCGCTACGTGGCCGAGGATCTGGTGAACACCGAGACCGGCGAGATCTATGCCGAAGCGGGCGAGGAGCTGGCCGAGGCCAAGCTGGCGTCGCTGGAGGATCGCGGCATCGACACGCTGCCGACCCTGGCGGTGGACCAGTCCAACGGCCCGTGGCTGCGCAACACGCTGACGGTCGACAAGAACGGCAACCGTGACGACGCGCTGATCGACATCTATCGCGTGATGCGCCCGGGCGAGCCGCCGACGCCGGACACGGCCGAGGCGCTGTTCCGTGGCCTGTTCTTCGACGGCGACCGCTACGACCTCTCGGCCGTCGGCCGCGTGAAGATGAACATGCGCCTGGGCTTCTCGCTCGAGGAGGCGCCGGACCATCTGCGCACCCTGCGCAAGCAGGAC
>JAIXTK010000237.1 GCA_027483995.1 Acetobacteraceae bacterium | reverse complement strand
ACGGGCCAGTCGCTGCCCCACATCAACCGATCCGGGCCGAACGCCTCCAGCAGGTGGTCGATATAGGGTCGCAGATCGTCCGTCTGCCAGGCAGCCGCAGCTTCGGTGACCAGGCCTGATATCTTGCAACACCAGGGCGTGTCCCGTGCCAGCCGCGCCATCTGGCTGGCCCATGGCTGGAAATCCTGTCCGGCGATGTCGGGCTTGGCGGCGTGGTCGATCACCACGGCCAGGGTGGGGTGGCGCTGGGCAAGGTCGCCGATGACCGGCAGGTGGCGCGGCTTGATCAGCGCATCGAAGCGCAGGCCATGGCCGGCCATGGCCGCCAGGGCCGGCTGCACCTCCGGGCGCAGGATCCACTGCGTATCCTCGATGTCCTGCAACATGGGGCGCAGCCCGCGCAGGAGCGGGGTGCCCGCGCGGGCGGCGATCCGCTCCGGCGCGTCGGGCGCAGCAAGGTCCACCCAGCCGACCACGCCCTGCACGAGCCCGTCGGAAGCACTGGCGACGGCCAGCATGAAGTCGGTCTCGGCCTCGGTGGCGGCGGCCTGCACTAGGATGGTGGCAGTGATGCCGCCGAGCACCGGGCGCAAATCGGCCAGCCCGTAATCACGCGCGATCGGCAGGTCGGGCGACATCCAGCTATAGTCGCCGCGCGCGACCTGCCAGACGTGATGGTGCGCGTCGACCTGCATCATCTCACGGCTCCGGGGTCGGGGCTTCCTCGGGCAGCAGGCCGGCGCGGCGCAGATCGCGCCACAACTGGCCGGGAATCGCCGCCTGCATCAGCACCGCGTTCTGTGCCGCCTCTGTCGCGCTGCGCGGGCCTGGAATGACGGCGGCGACCACCGGATGCGCCGCGCAGAACTGCAGGGCGGCGGCACGAATATCCACGCCATGGCGGTCGCAAACGGCGCGCACGGCCTGGGCCTTGGCGACGGTGTCGGCCTGGGCAGGCTCGTAGTTGAAGGTGGTCCCGCCGGCGAGCAGCCCGGAGTTATAGGGGCCGCCGATCACCACCTTCGCCCCCTTGGCGGCGCAGGCGGGGAAAAGCTTGGCCAGGGCCGTATGGTCGATCAGCGTATAGCGGCCCGCGATCAGGAAAATGTCGGGATCCGCGGCCTCCAGGCAGGCGAGTGCCGGCTCCACCATGTTCAGGCCCATGCCCCAGGCCTTGATCTCGCCCCGCTGGCGTTGGGCCGAAAGCTCCTTCGCGGCACCGGCCATCGCCTCGGCGAAGCGGTCGCGCCAGGCGGGGCCGTGCCAGTCTTCGGAGCAGTCATGGACATACACGATATCGAACCGCGTCAGCCCCATGCGCTGCTGGCTGTCCTCCAGCGAGCGGACCGTCCCGGCGGCGGAGTAGTCGATGCTCCGGCGGAAGGGCAGGGCGTTCAGGAAATTCTCGTTCAACACCGGCACGCTGTCATCGGCGTGCAGCACCCGGCCGATCTTGGTGGAGAGCGTGTACTCGTTGCGTCGCTTCGCGCGCAACACCCGGCCGAGCCGGTGCTCCGCCAGCCCGGCACCGTAGTGCGGCGCGGTATCGAAATGGCGAACACCCGCGGCCCAGGCCGCCTCGGCGGAGGCGATGGCATCGCTGTCCGGCACTTCGGTGATCAGGTTGCCCATGGGGGCGGTGCCCATGCCGAGCGGGCCATGGGGCGTGTAATCGGGCATGCGGTTACTCCGGCGGGATGACGCCCTTGGTGAGCAGGATGTTGCCGTAGAACCGGCGTTCGCCGGTCTGGACGATGGCGTAGGCACCCTCGGCGGCGGTGTAGAAGGCATGGCGCTCGATGCCCACGGCATTCGGCCATCCCTGTGCGGCGAGCACGGCGTTCATCTCGGCGACCACGGGCGGAACGGCGAGCGGATCGCCGACCACCTGCATGATGGCGGCGGGATCAGGCACGAAGGTGTCGCAGGGCAGTACCGAGAGCACCGCCTTCAGGGCACGAACGACATCGATGCCGGGCATCCCGATGGTGCGGCGCCCGCGGGTGGCCGGGTAGTTGGCGTCCACCAGCACAATGCGATCGCCATGGCCCATGGCCGCCAGCGCGTGCAGCAGATCGGGCGAGAGAAGCGGGTCCAGGCCGAGCAGCATCGTTCCCCCCGGTGTTGTTGCACCAAGAGTACCCCGGCCGGCTGCGCGCGAACACCCTTTCCGTGCGCTCGCATCAATGCGAATTTGGCGCTGCAACGCGGGAGCACCGAACCATGGCAGAGATGATCACCGGTCTGTGGGCCGCGATGGCCACGCCGCTGGATGCCGACGGCAAGGTGGACCACGCCGGGCTGGTGAAGCACGGCAAGTGGCTGATGGCCAATGGCTGCGACGGCCTGGTGCCGTTCGGGACCACGGGCGAGGGAACCGCCTTTGCCGCCGGGGAAAAGCTCGCAGCCGCCGAGGCATTGTTGAATGCGGGCGTGCCGGCCGAACGCATCGCGCTGGGCACTGGCTGCGCCGCCGTGCCGGATACCATCGCCCTCACCCGCGCGGCCATGGGGCTGGGCATGGTGCACGCGATGGTCCTGCCGCCCTTTTATTACCGCGACGTGACGGAGCAGGGCATCGAGGATGCTTTTGCTGAGATCATCGATGGCGTCGGCTCCGACCGGCTGCGCGTGTGCGCCTATCACATTCCGCAGGTCTCGGGCGTGCCGGTGCCGGCGGCGGCCCTCGGCCGGCTGCGGCAGCGCTATGGCGCCATCGTGGCGGGGGTGAAGGACAGCACCGGCGACTTCGAGAGCTTCCGCGCCTTCCGCCGCGAGGCGCCGGAGATCGGCACGCTGGTCGGCGCCGAGACACTGATCGCGCGGGCCCGCGATGAGGGCGGCGTGGGCACGATCTGCGGCATGGTGAACCTGGTGCCGCAGCTGGTGCGGGCCATGATGCAGGGCCATGCCGGCACGGCCGACATGGAAGCCGCAGTGGGCTGTCTGGAGGCGCCGTTCATCCCCACCATCAAGGCGGTTCTGGCGGCGCAGACCGGCGATGCCGCATGGCGCAACGTGCGTGCGCCGTTCCGGCCCGCGGATCCCGCGCGCGCCGCCCGGATCGCCACGGCGCTCGCGGCGATCGGGTCGCAGCGGGCGGCGGAGTAGCCCCGCCGCCCAACCACGGCTACTGCGCGACGGCCAGCGACCAGGGCGAGGCCCAGTCGCTGATGCCCGTGCGGCTGCCATCCGGCCGCTGCAGGATCAGGTTCGGGCAAGCGAAATTGATCGGATAGACACCGGCGGTGACGACTTCGGTCGGCGCATCGCTGGTGAGCCCGGCGATGGTCTCGTCCCCCAGGCGGCGGTCGGCGGTGACCATGTCGGGGCTGGAGACGTCGATCCGCGGGTGATGCGCGGCCTCCGCCGGCTCCATGCCGAAATCGGCGACATAGGTCATCAGCTGGAACACCGAGGCCATGATGCGCCGCCCGCCGGAGGCACCAACGGCCAGGATCGGCTTGTCGTTCTCCTTCAGGATCAGCGGGCACATGTTGGTCAGCGGCCGCTTGCCCGGCGCGATCGAGTTCGGCTGGCCCGGCCGCGGGTCGAACCACATCACGCCGTTGTTGAGCAGGATGCCGGTTTCCGGCAGCACCACGCGGCTGCCGAAGGAGGACATCAGCGTGGTGGTCATGGACACCATGGTGCCTTCGCTGTCGCACACCGTCAGATGCGTCGTGCAGGTCTCGGCCCCCTTCGGCTCCGGCGCTTCCTCGGCGCCCAGGCTGGTCAGGCGGGTGTGATAGGCGCTGCGCAGCTCGGCGGAGAGCTTGCGATACCAGGCGGCGTCGGGGCGCTCGCCATAGGGCGCATCCTTCATGCCGGCGAGCACGTCCTTCAGCGTCGGCGCCGCGGTCAGGCCGGTGGCGAGCTGGAGCACGCGGCCGGTGCCGCGCCACGGTACTTCCATGGCCGGCACGATGCGCGCCTGGCAGGCCGTCAGGTCCTCGGCGTCGATCACGCCGCCCACGGCCTTCTGGTCGCGCACGAAGGCGCTGGCGATGTCGCCCTCATAGTAGTCGCGCAGGCCGGCATGCTGCAGCCGCTCCAGCGTCTTGGGCAGGTTGCCCTGCACGTAGAACCCGGGCTCGCCCTCGGACGGCGGGGTGGGGGGCAGGCCGTCGCGCAGGTACACGCGCGCGGTCTCCGGGTAGAGGCGCATGCAGGCGGCCACGCTGGCAACCTTCAGCGTGCTGACCCAATCCTGCGGCAGGCCGCGCTTGGCCAGCGCCACGGCGGGGGCCAGTACGTCGGCGATCGGCAGGCGGCCCCAGGTGGAATGCAGCTTGTGATAGCCGGCCACCGAAGACGGCACGGCCACCGAGAGCGGGCCGTGGATGTTGGTGTCGCCCTCCACTTCCGGCCACTTGAACCCTTCATTGGACATGCGGCCGGTGAGCTTGAAGTTGGCCGGGCTGAGATGGCGCGGTGCGACCGGCCCGAAATCCACCACCTGGGCCGATTTCTCGCCGGCGCGGTGCACAACGCAGAACCCGATGCCGCCGATACCGGAATTCCACGGCTCCTGGCTGGTCAGCGCGAAGGCGGTTGCCACGGCGGCGTCGATCGCGTTGCCGCCCGCTTCCAGCACCGCCACACCAGCTTCGGCCGCGGCGCGGGCCTGGGAGACGACGATGCCGCGCTTGCCGTTGGCCGCCGGCTTGGTGAACGCCCAGTTGGCACTGACATGCAGCGGCGGCGCGTAGGTGCGGGGGATGGCATCGTTCATTGCTTGGCTCCTGGGCGATCCGAAAACGGGTGCGTGAAGCTTTCACCCATTCGGCTCAGCGTGCAACTGCAGGGCCCGCGACCGGACGGAGGATCGATGTCGCGAAGCCGAGAGGAACCGGCTCTCCCCGTTGGGCCGCGTTGAACTGGGATTGGAAATAGAACGGCCGATGCCAGAACAGCACGCGATAGCGTTGGGCGGGGTCGTGGGCGGCGAGATGGTCGATCGTGCTACTTGGTGGATCGGCAGGAAGGCTGAGGTGCAGGTGCAGCAGCGTCAACGGGGCCAGGGCGGCAATCCCCGCCCCGACGCGGCGCAGCTTCCAGGGATCGGGGCACAGGGCCAGCATGATCAGTGCGGCCGGCAGCAGCAGGCGCTCGCCCACATTCACCACGCCGAACAAGGCACTGGGCAGCACCACGTATCCGCCCAGGCAGGCCAGCGCTGTCAGCAAAGCCGGTGAGCGATCGCCCTTGCGTAACCGGTCGAGCAGAGCGAGCGCCAGCGGCAGAAGAACCACGCCGGCAAACAGAAGATTGGTGGCAACGCCCGGCCAGTAGAGCTGAGGCAAACGGTCCGCGTCGCCGATGCCGCCGATGATGAAGTTCTGGTACGGGCCCATTTTGGCCGCCGTGTAGGCCTTGTAGGCGAGGAACTCGATCAGGCTGGTGCCAAAGGGTGGGATGTGCTCGCCGTAACTGGTGTCCCGCAGGACGTACCAGGCGAGCAGCGCGAAGGGCGGGCTGAGACAGATGGCCGCCCGCAGGATTTGGCGCTGGCGAAGCCCGTCCAGCAGCACATGCAGGGCGAACACGGCGAGCATCACGGCATGGCAGAAGAAGAGCGCCAGACCCATCGACAGGTCCCACGCCGGGGTTATCGCCACGCGCTGTCGGCGCAGGACATGGACGAGGTAGAGCGCGAGGCCGAGCTGGGAGTTCGCGTAGCCGTCCCAATACGGCGAGTTGAGGCCGCCGATCAGGATGGCCAGCAGGAAGGTCGCGGGATCGAAGCGGCCCTGCGCCCGGGCGATCGCGGTGGCCAGCCAGGTCATGCCCGCGAGGTATAGGGTGAGGTAGGCAATGCCAGCCGCGCGCGGTCCCAGGGCGAGGTTGAACAGGCCAAGGATCGTTTGCGCCGCGGCGTTGGGAACCGGCCAGGGCTTGAGCGCAAACGCCACGTCCTCACCGCGCAGGATCTGGCCGACCAGCCAGCCCTGGTAGATCCATTCGTTGAAATCCTGCAGCGGCGGCATCGTGCCACGCAGGTTCAGTGCGGCTGCCAGACCAACGGCCAGCAGCGCCGCCACCGTGAAGGCGTGCCGCATCACCCGAAGCGGTCGAGCGTGAAGCGCGGGTCGGGCTTCGTGCCGTGCAGCAATTCCTCCGCGGCCAGCTTTCCGCAGATCGGGCCCAGCGTGTAGGCCACGCCGCACAGCGCATTGTGGAAGCCCGGCAGGCCAGGCGCCTCGCCCAGGATCGGCGCCCGGTCCAGCATGGGGGCGATCCCGGTCCAGCTGCGAATGATCGACAGGCCGCGCAGGGCGGGCAGCACGCGCGCGGCCACCCAAAGATTGCCCTCGATGTTGCGCCGCACGTTGCGGCTGCGGCCGTCCTTGGGATCAAAGCTGCCGAACCAGCCGCCACCGATCAGCAACCCGCCGCTTTCCTGCTGCTTGAGCGAGAGATGGCGGCGCGAGAGGGCCACGAGGTTGTCGACCAGCCGCGGCGCGGGCTCGGTGACGATCACCTGCTGCACCGTGCCGGTGATGGGCAGGTCGAGCCCGACCATGGCGCCGATGCGCCCGCCCCAGGCGCCGCCGCAATTCAGCACGCGGGACGCGGTGATGGGGCCCTTGCTGGTTTCCACGCGCCATTTGGTGCCGTCGCGCGTGATGGCCTGCACCTCCGCGCCGCGCAGCAAGCTGGCGCCGTGACCGCGGGCGAGGTTGGCCAGGGCCATCGTGCCGCGCAGTGCGTCGATCCGGCCTTCCGCCGGGCACCAATCGGCCCCGAGCAGATCGGGTGCCAGGTGCGGGGCGAGGTTGCGCAGCTCGTTCGGGCCGATCAGGTGGCTCTCGATCCCGATCCGCCTCTCCATGGCGACCTTGCCGCGCAGCCATTCCATATCATCCGGCGTGGCGGCCACCATCAGCCCGCCCTCGATGACGATGCCGAGCGACTCCCCGGAATCCCGGGCAATCTCCTGCCATAGGGCGATGGACTGGTGCTGCAGCGGCAGGGTGTGGGCGGCGGGGCCGCCATCCTCCGGCATGCCGTCATAGCCGAAATCATAGGACAGGAGCTGGGCGTGCAGGCTGCCGGCATTGGCGGTGGCGGCGGCCATGCCGGCCTCGTCGCGCTCCGCCACCATCACCTCCGCGCCACCTTTGGCCAGGTAGTAGGCGGCGGCCATGCCGATCGAGCCGCCGCCGATCACCAGGATGTCGGTCTGGCGGGGGGCGGATTCGGTGGGCGGAACCGGCGTCAGGCGCTGGTTGGGGATGGGCAATTCCAGCAAGGGGGCGTCGAACTCGCCTTCCTCGAACATCAGCGCGGCCGCGGGCACGGGTCTGGCCGGCAGGCGCGGGGCGGCGAAGCTGCCGGCATCCGGGGTGCCGGGGCAGAGGCGGGCGATGGTCGCGGCGCAGAAGCGACCCTGGCAGCGGCCCATGCCGGCCCGCGTGGCCTTCTTGAGCGAGGCCACGGAGACGAAGCCATTTCCGATCTCCTGCCGCAGCCGCCCGGCCGTCACTTCCTCGCAGCGGCAGATGATGGTCTCGTCGGTGATTCCTTCGGTCGGTGGGGGCGTGACGGGGCGGTAGAGTTTCCAGAGCTCAGCCTGGAACGCCTGGGCGCGGCCCAGATCCACCCAATCCGGGTAGGGATCCGGCGTGGGCAGGCCCAGGTCACGGGCAATGGCCAGGCCGGCGAGGCGGCCCCGGGCGAGGGCGATGCGGGAGCCGCCGATGCGGGCCCCGTCGCCGACGGCGAAGATGGCGGCATTCGCCGTCCGGCCCTCGGCGTCGGTCTCGGTCATCAGGTGGCCGAGGCCCTCATCCACGAACCCATGCGGCAGGTCGAGTGCACGGGCGAGGCCGGTCTCGGGCTGGAAACCCGCATTCAGCGCGACCGTCGTGGCGGT
>JAIXTK010000112.1 GCA_027483995.1 Acetobacteraceae bacterium | reverse complement strand
TGGTTCTTTTTTTCAAAAAAAGAACCGCTTTCTTGGAGCCCCCGATGCTGACCCGCCGCGCCGCCACCCTGCTTGCCGCCTCCACCGCCCTGCCCCGCTTCGCCATCGCCCAGGCAGACCAGCGCCTCAGCATCACCATCGCCGTCCAGCGCATCGCCAACAGCAACACCTTCGACAATCTGCGCGAGGCCTCCAACGTCGGCGAGCGTACCGCGCAGATGTTCAACGAACGCCTGGTCGAGATCGACTGGCGCGGCGACCTCAGCCAGAAGCCGGGCCTGGCCACCGCGTGGCGCCGCACGGATGAGAAAACCGTCGAGGTCACGCTGCGCGAGGGCGTACGCTTCCACAACGGCGACATGCTCACCGCCGAAGACGTCGCCGCCCGCTTCAGCCCCGAGGGCATGTTCGGCGACAGCCGACCCACGGTGGACGGCAAGACCCTGCCGCACGCCTTCTCCTCGATCGTCGGCCAGGGCAGCAAGGAACTGCCAAAGGAAATCCCGCCCGTCGCCCGCCGCCTCTGGCCGGGTCTGGACCGCGTGGAGATCGTCGACGCCCGCACCGTCCGTTTTCATAACGCAACACCCGATGTCACGCTGGAAGGCCGCATGGCCGCGTTGGGCAGCGAGATCGTCTCCCGCCGCGCCTATGGCGAGGCATCCACCTGGCTCGAATACGCCCGCAAGCCGATCGGCACCGGCCCCTACGCCATTCGCGAGTTCAAGCCCGACACCACCCTGCAGCTGGACGCCCACGACGACTATTGGGGCGGCCGCCCGCCGGTGAAGTCGATCCGCCTGGTGGAGGTGCCGGAGGCCTCCTCGCGCATCAACGGCCTGCTCTCCGGCGAATACCATTTCGCCTGCGACATCCCGCCGGACCAGATCGCCGGCATCGAGCGCAACCGGAACTTCGAAGTGCTGGGCGGCGTGATCCAGAACCACCGCCTGACCAGCTTTGACAGGTTCCACCCCCAACTGGCCGATCCCCGCGTTCGCCTGGCCATGGCACATGCCGTCGATCGCCAGGTGATCGTGGATGCGCTCTGGGCCGGCCGCACCCGGGTTCCGAAGGGCCTGCAATGGGAATTCTTCGGCGACATGTTCATCGCCGACTGGAACACGCCGGAATACAACCCAGCCCGTGCCCGCGAACTGCTGAAGGAAGCCGGCTACAAGGGCGACCCGATCCCGTATCGCCTGCTCAACAACTACTACGTCAACCAGGTCCCCACCTCGCAGGTGCTGGTGGAGATGTGGAAGCAGGTCGGCATCAACGTTGCCATCGAGATGAAGGAAAGCTTCGTCCAGCTGCGCGACCGCACCCTGCCGCGCGGCGTGCGCGACTGGTCGTCGGGTGCCACGCTGAACGATCCCGTGGGCTCGCTGGTCTCCAGTTTCGGCCCCAACGGCGCCGCCCAGCAGGCGCGCGAATATGCCAATGACGAGTTCAGCAAGCTCTGCGTGCTGCTGGAAACCAGCGCCGACCGGGCGCTGCGGAAGAAGGCCTTCGCCCGCATGCTGCAAATCGCCGAACGCGAGGATCCCGCCTACATCATGCTGCACCAGGCCGCGACCTTCACCGCCAAGCGGCGGGACATCAAATGGAAGGCGATGCCGGCCTATCAGATGGACTTCGGGCCAGGTAACTTCGCCCTGTGATGACCGAACCGCTCGTTTCCATCCGCGACCTTCGTGTCGCCTTCCACGGCCTGCCCGCCCTGCGCGGCATCGATCTCGATGTCGCCCCCGGGGAAGCCGTGGGCCTCGTCGGCGAATCCGGTTGCGGCAAGTCCGTCACCTGGCTCGCCGCCCTCGGCCTGCTGCCCGGCACCGCCACGGTTACCGGCAGCGTGAAGCTGCAGGGCCAGGAACTGCTCCATGCCGCGCCCACGGTGCTCGATCGCGTGCGCGGCGGGCGCATTGCCATGATCTTCCAGGACCCTGCCAGCGCGCTCAATCCGGTGAAGAAGGTCGGCGTGCAGGTGGCCGAGGCGCTGCGGCTGCATCGCGGCCTCGAAGGTAGCGCGGCCGAGGCGGAGGTGCTGCGCCTGTTCGACCAGGTCGGCATCCCCGATGCGAAGCGGCGCATCCACATCTACCCGCACGAAATGTCCGGTGGGCAGAACCAGCGCGTGATGATCGCGATGGCGCTGGCCGGCCAGCCGGAGCTGTTGGTGGCCGACGAGCCCACCACCGCGCTCGATGCCACCATCCAGGCCCAGATCCTCGATCTGCTGCGCCGGCTGCAGCAGGAGACCGGGATGGCGCTGGTGCTGATCAGTCACGATCTCGGCGTGGTGGCGGAGATGTGCCGCCGGGTCTGCGTGATGTATGCCGGCCGCATCGTGGAAGAATCCCCCAGCGACGCGCTCTTCGCCCATCCGCGCCACCCCTACACACAAGGCCTGCTCGCCGCCCTGCCCGACATGGTCGGCCCGCGCCGGCGGCTGGAGGCGATTCCCGGCGGGGTGCCGGAGCCATGGAACATGCCCCCGGGCTGCGCCTTCGCGCCGCGCTGCGATCGGGCGACGCCGGAATGCGGCGCCGGCATGCCCGGCTTCGTGCCGGTCGGGCCCGCGCACCAGGCCGCCTGCATCCACGTCCAGCCCGCCACGGTGCCCGCATGAGCCTGCTATCGCTCCAGGGCGTCTCGCGCGTCTATGCCACCCGCCGCGGCCTGTTCGGCAAGCCGGTGCCGGTGCGCGCGGTGGATCACGTCTCGTTCTCCGTCGCCCCCGGCCGCACGCTGGGCATTGTGGGCGAGAGCGGCTGCGGCAAGTCCACCACCGGGCGCGTGGCGCTGGGCATCGAGCGGCCGAGCGAGGGCAGTGTCACCTTCGAGGGTGCAACCATGCCGATGCCGGGCACGCCGGAGTGGCGCCGTATGCGGGCCCGGCTGCAACTGGTGCACCAGGACCCGCTGGGGGCGATGGACCGGCGCCTGACGGTGGCCGCCCAGGTGGCCGAGCCGCTGGAGATCCATGGCATCGGCGACAAGGCGGAGCGCCGGGATCGCGTGGCTGCCCTGCTGCGCGATGTCGGGCTGCGGGCCGATCTGGCCGAGCGGCATCCGCATGAGCTCTCCGGCGGGCAACGCCAGCGCGCCGTGCTGGCCCGGGCGCTGGCCACCGATCCCGCGCTGCTGGTGGCCGACGAGCCGGTCAGTGCGCTGGATGTCTCGATCCAGGCGCAGGTGATCAACATGCTGACCGACCTGCAGGAAGCGCGCGGCATCGCCATGCTGTTCATCAGCCACGACCTCAAGGTGGTGCGGCAGGTGAGCCATGAGGTGGCGGTGATGTATCTCGGCCGTATCGTGGAACAGGGCGACCCGGAGGCGATCTTCGCCGACCCGCTGCACCCCTATTCCCGCGCGCTGGTCTCCGCCATTCCCGTACCCGGGCCGCGGCGGATCGAGCGCATCGTGCTTTCCGGCGACCCGCCGAACCCGGCCGACCGGCCTTCCGGCTGTGCCTTCCATCCGCGCTGCCCGCTGGCTGTCTCGGCGTGCCGGGCAGAGGTGCCGGAGCTGAAGGCAGCGGCGGATGGGCGGCAGGTCGCCTGCCACCTGGTGGAGGCCGCCTGATGTTGCGCTTCGTGGCCCTGCGTGTGGGGCGTGCCTTGCTGACCATCACGCTGGTGGTGACCTTCGCCTTCGTGGTTTTGCGGCTGTCCGGCGATCCCGCGCTGATGATCATGTCCCCCGATGCGCCGCCGGAGGCGTTGGCGGCGTTCCGCAAGGCCTGGGGGCTGGATGATCCGATCTGGCTGCAATACCTGAAATACTTCACCGCCATCCTGCAGGGTGAGCTCGGCCAATCGTTCCGCGACGGGCGGCCGGCGATCCAGCTGGTGGCGGAGCGCATTCCGGCGACGTTGCAGCTGACGCTGCCGGCGCTGGCGCTGAAGGTCGGCCTGGGCATCCCGGCGGGCATCTATGCGGCGCTGCATCGCAACTCCGCGATCGACCGGGCGGTGATGACGTTTGCGGTGGCGGGGTTCACGGTGCCGAGCTTCGTGCTCGGTCTGTTGCTGGTGCTGGTGTTCGCGGTGCAGCTGGGCTGGCTGCCGAGTGGCGGGCAGGAGAGCTGGCGCAGCGTGATCCTGCCGGTGATCTCCATGGGGCTGGGCGGGGCGGGCATCCTGGCGCGGTTCACGCGCTCGGCCATGCTGGAGGTGCTCGGCCAGCCCTATATTCGCACGGCGAGTGCCAAGGGCGTGCCGTGGCACCAGGTGGTGCGCAAGCATGCGCTGCCGAACGCGGCCATTCCGACGGTGACGATCGTGGGGTTCATGGTCGGTACGCTGATGGCGGGTGCGGTGGTGGTGGAGAGCGTGTTCTCCTGGCCCGGGGTGGGGCGGCTGATGGTGGTGGCGGTTTCCAATCGTGACCTCGCGGTGGTGCAGTGCATCCTGCTGCTGGTCTCTGCCACCATGGTGACATCGAACCTGATCGTGGACCTGCTGTACGGCGTGCTGGATCCGCGGTTGCGCGGCACGGCGCCGGCGGGGGGCGGGCACTGATGGTGGAGCAGGTTGTTCCCGCGGTCGTGGCGGCGCCGCCGAAGCGGCGGGTGGCGATTCCGCCCGGGGTGGCGCTGGCGATGCTGTGGCTGCTGGCGATGGTGACGATCGCGGTGCTGGCCGATGTGATCCGGCCGTATGGGATCACGGCGATGGATCTGCGGTCGCGGTTGCAGCCGCCGGTGGGGTTCGGCGGTGGGTGGCTGCACCCGCTGGGGACGGATGAGCTGGGGCGGGACGTGTTCAGCCGGCTAATCGAATCCATCCGCATGTCCTTGATGATCGCCTTCGGGGCCACGATCATCGCCGCGGTGTTCGGCACCACGATGGGCTTCCTGGCGGCGCATTTCCGCGGCTGGGTGGAGCAGGCGGTACTGATGCTGATCGACTTCCAGGCCAGCATGCCGTTTCTCATTCTCGCGCTCTCGGTGCTGGCCTTCTTTGGCAATTCGCTGCCTTTGTTCATCTGCCTGATGGGGCTGTATGGGTGGGAGCGGCATGCCCGCATCTCCCGCGGGTTGGCGATCGCGGCGAATGCGCAGGGCTATGCGGCGGCGGTGCGGCAGTTGGGGGCCAAGCCGTTGCGGATCTACATGAAGCATGTGCTGCCCAACATCGCCTCCACCCTGATCGTGGCGGCGACGCTGTCGTTCCCCGAGGTGGTGCTGCTGGAGAGCGGGTTGTCCTTCCTGGGGCTGGGGGTGCAACCGCCGATGACGTCGCTCGGGAACATGGTGGGGTATGGGCGCGAGTACATCACGCGGGCGCCGTGGATCCTGCTGTCTCCGTGTGTGGTGATCATTCTGACGACGCTGTCGGTGAGCATATTGGGTGACTGGCTGCGCGACCGGCTTGATCCGACTTTGACCTGAGGACTTGCACGTGACCCTGATTGCATCCCATCGCGGTGGCTCGCTTGAGGCGCCGGAGAATTCGCCGACCTCGTTCCGGCATACGGCGGGGTTGGCGGTGGAGCAGGTGGAGTTCGATATCCATCCGACGGCCGATGGGCAGATCGTGGTGATCCATGATGCGACGCTGGATCGGACGACGAACGGCACCGGGCCGGTGGCGGCGAAGACGTTGGCGGAGCTTCGGGCGCTGGTGATCACCGGTACGGCGGATGACGGGATCATGACGCTGGCGGAGGTGATCGAGCTGTTCCGGCCGACGGGGATCACGTTGCGGATGGAGGTGAAGTCCGATGTGGAGCACCAGCCCTATCCCGGGCTGCTGGCGCATGCGCTGCGGTTGATCGATGCGGCGGGGATGCGGGCGCGGACGGTGGTGACGAGCTTCCTGGCGCCGATCGTGGGCGAGGCGGTGCAGGCGCCGGGGTTGCAGGGGCGGATCTGGCTGGTGTCGCCGGTGATCATGGATGATTGCGGGCTGCCGGGCGTGGTGGCGGCGGCGGAGGCGCATGCGATTTCGCATGTGGGGATCCGGGCGAGCCGGCTGGATGCCGGGGTGGCCGATTATCTGCGGTCGGCCGGGCTGGGCGTGGGGGCCTGGGCGGTGAACGATGCGGCGAGCGTGCATAAGGTGCTGGATCTCGGGATGGAGGTTTTCACCACCGATATCCCGACGACGGCGCTGGCGATCCGTACAGAGCGGAACAAGCCGTAACCGGAACGGGTTGGGCGCGCTGCGGCAGGGTCAGTCGCGGCCGTATTTTTTCCAGGATGCGCGGATCCAGCTTCGCTCCCAGGGACGGAGCTTGAGGGTGGGATCGTTGAGGCCGGGTCTGGCCCGGCTTTGGCGCGGCCGGTGCGGGCGCGGCGTGCGGGGGCGCGCGGGCAGCCGCACGG
>JAIXTK010000458.1 GCA_027483995.1 Acetobacteraceae bacterium | reverse complement strand
GTGGAAGCGGCCAAGGCGCTGGGTGCCTCGCGCCCACGATTGGTGGTGATGCACATCCTGCCCAACGCCATGGGCCCGGTGATCGTGGCCGGCACGATCGACGTGGCTGCGGCGATCATCGCGGAGAGCACGCTCTCCTTCCTCGGCCTCGGCTTCCCACCCGACATTCCCACCTGGGGGCGCGTGCTGTTCGACGCCAAGGACTACCTCGACATCGCCCCGCATTGGGCGATCTTCCCCGGCATGATGATCTTCCTCACCGTGCTGTCGATCAACTTCATCGGCGACGGGCTGCGCGACGCCCTAGATCCGCGCCGCGTTGTCTAGGCAGAGCATGTCTGATCCCCTTCTCGAGATCCGCGACCTTCGCACCTGGTTCAAGACCGATGACGGCATGGTCCGTGCCGTGGATGGCGTCTCCATGTCGATCGCCGCTGGCGAGACGCTGGCCGTGGTGGGCGAATCCGGCTGCGGCAAGTCCGTGACCGCCCGATCGGTGTTGAAGCTGATCGACATGCCGCCCGGCCGCTTCGAATCCGGCACCATCCTGTGGCGCGGGCGGGATCTGATCCCGCTGCCCATGGAGGAGATGGACCAGATCCGCACCCGCGAGATCGCGATGGTGTTCCAGGAGCCGATGACGTCGCTGAACCCGGTCTATACCGTGGGCCACCAGATCGCCGAGGCGCTGCAGACGCACGAGAAGCTGGGCGAGAAGGCGGCCATCGATCGGGCGGTGGAGATGCTGGGGCTGGTCAACATCCCCAATCCGCGCAGCCGGGTGAACGACTATCCGCACCAGTTCTCGGGCGGCATGCGCCAGCGCGTGATGATCGCCATGGCGCTGGCCTGCAAGCCGAAGCTGCTGATCGCCGACGAGCCGACCACCGCGCTGGACGTGACCATCCAGGCCCAGATTCTCGAGCTGATGGCCGAGATGAAGGACAAGTTCGGCATGGCCATCATGCTGATCACCCACGCGATGGGGGTGGTGGCGGAGAACGCCCAGCGCGTGGTGGTGATGTATGCCGGCAAGGTGGTGGAGGAAGCTTCCGTCGAGGAGTTGTTCGGCAACCACCGCCACCCCTATACCCAGGGGCTGATCCGCTCCATTCCGCGGGTGGACATTGCCGGCCATGCCCGCGCCGGCGGGCGGCAGCGGCTGGAGCAGATTCCGGGCACGGTGCCCAACCTGCTCAATCCGCCGCCGGGCTGCCGTTTCGCGGCGCGGTGCAAGTTTGCAACCGATGCCTGCACCGCCGCCGAGCCCCCCCTGCGCACTGTCGCGCCCGACCACAAGGTGGCCTGCATCCTGTGAGCACCGTGACCCAGACCACGCCCGACGCCGCGGTGGATGTTCAGCCGCTGCTGTCGGTTCGCAACTTGAAGAAGCACTTCCCGATCCGGGGCGGCCTGTTGGCGCGCGAGATCGACCGGGTGCATGCCGTGGATGGCGTGTCGCTCGATGTGGCGCCCGGGGAGACGCTGGGGCTGGTCGGTGAGTCCGGCTGCGGCAAGTCCACCACCGGGCGGTGCATCCTGCGGCTGATCGAGCCGACCTCTGGCGAGATCTGGTTCCAGGGCCGCGACGTGACGGCGCTGGAAGGCGAGGCGCTGCGGGCGATGCGGCGCGATATGCAGATCATCTTCCAGGACCCGTTCGCCTCGCTCAATCCGCGGCATACCGTGGGCGGGATCATCGGCGAGGCGCTGACGATCCATGGGCTGGTGAAGGGCCGGCAGGAGATGGAGGACAAGGTCGTCCAGCTGCTGGAGACGGTGGGGCTGCGGCCGGAGCATATGCGGCGCTTCCCGCATGAGTTCTCCGGCGGGCAGCGGCAGCGCATCGGCATCGCGCGGGCGTTGGCGGTGGAGCCGAAGCTGATCGTGTGCGACGAGCCGGTCTCGGCGCTGGACGTTTCGATCCAGGCGCAGGTGATCAACCTGCTGGAGGATTTGCAGGAGAAGTTCGGGCTGACCTATCTGTTCATCGCGCATGATCTGAGCGTGGTGGAGCATATCAGCGACCGGGTGGCGGTGATGTATCTCGGCCGGGTGGTGGAGGTGGCGACCAGCGAGGAGCTGTATGCCAACCCGCTGCACCCCTATACCGAGGCGCTGCTGTCGGCCGTGCCGATCCCGGATCCGAAGATCAAGCGCAAGCGGATCGTGCTGCAGGGCGACGTGCCGAACCCGATCCGGCCGCCGAGCGGGTGCCATTTCCATACGCGCTGCCCGATCGCCGAGGCGCGCTGCAAGACCGAGGTGCCGGCGCTGAAGAGCGTGGGTGGGCGGCACCAGGTTTCCTGCCACCTGCGGGGGTAACAAGCGGGGACATGTTGCGGAGAAGGGCGGCGCCGGTGCGCCGCCCTTTTGCTGTACGGGGTCAGGGTTCCAGGGTCTGGCGGGGGTCTTGGGGGTTGGCGGGTTGCCAGGTGCGGAGGAACTCCTCCAGGGCCGGTTCCTCCTGCGTGGGCAGGGCGATGGCGAGGGTGACGTATTGGTGGCCGCCGTTGAGGCCGCGATTGCGCAGGCGCAGGCGGGTGCCGGGGCCGGAGCGGGGGGGGATGGCCAGCGCCACCTTGCCGGTGAGGGTGGGGACTTCGACCTTGGCGCCGAGGATGGCTTCCTGGAGGGTGACGGGGAGGTCCATGTGGATGTCGTCGCCTTCGCGGCGGAAGAATTTGTGCGGGGTGACAGAGACTTCGATCAGGGCGTCGCCGGCCGACGCACCGCCGCGGCCGGGGTGGCCCTGGGCGCGGAGGCGGAGCACCTGGCCGGATTGGTGGCCGGGGGGGATGGTGACATCGAGGGACTTGCCATCCGGCAGGGTGATGCGGCGCTTGGTGCCGAGGGCGGCTTCCATGAAGGTGACGGCGAGGGTGTAGCGGGCATCCTCCCCGCGGGTGGCGAAGCCCTGCCTGGAGCGGGCGCCGGC
>JAIXTK010000470.1 GCA_027483995.1 Acetobacteraceae bacterium | reverse complement strand
GAGAGAAGACAGGAAGGAAGCAAGCAAGCAAGAAAGTGGCCACAGAGACACAGAGGCACAGAGGAGCAAGGCAAGGGAGACGAAACCGCAGAGGATGGCGGAACTGCTTCGCGTTCCGCCCTACTCTTGGTGGTGGAGTGCGTTTGAGGAAAGTCTTTTTGCTTCTTTTTCTTCAGAAAAAGAAGGTCTTTCTTTGCTTTTTTGGGTTAGAGGACGGCTTCGGCGACGGTGCGGATGGCTTCGCGGTTGGCGCCGGTGAGGATCATGGTGCCGACCTTGCCTTGCTTGGAGGCTTCCTTCCAGGCGGCCAGGCGGTCGCGGATGCGTTCCTTGGGGCCGATCAAGGCGAGTTCGTCCACCAGCTTGTCCGGCACCAGGGCGGCGGCGGCGTCTTTCTTTCCGTCGAGGTAGAGGTCCTGGATCTGGATGGCTTCGGCTTCGTAGCCCAGGCGCTTGGCGTAGTCGTTGTAGTAGTTCTTGCCGCGGGCCCCCATGCCG
Organism: Acetobacteraceae bacterium; assembly: GCA_027483995.1. Classification (GTDB taxonomy): domain Bacteria; phylum Pseudomonadota; class Alphaproteobacteria; order Acetobacterales; family Acetobacteraceae; genus CAMDGX01. Next base: position 4,985 of record JAIXTK010000470.1, on the reverse strand, counting down.
CCGATGTAGAGGGCGTATTCGGGCTTGCAGCTGTCGCGCAGGGCCTGGAGGTCGGTGCCGACGCGGACCTTGACGTGGGGGGCGACGTCGTAGTCGGCCAGGCTCACGGCGCGGCCGGCCTTGGCCATGCCGTCGAGCACGGTCTTGCACATGAGGTCGGCTTTTTCGGGCGACATGAAGATGGGGATGTTGCCGTCGGCCACCTCACCACTGACGCGCAGGCCGCCGGGGGTGATGGAGGCGGTGTAGAACTTCATGTCCGGGTTGCCGTGGGTCATGGAGCGCAGCGGCTTGGCCAGGCCGGACGCGCCGGGGCCCTGGTAGGGGATCTGGTAGTACTCGCCGTCGTGGGTGAGGGGTTTTTCGCGGGCCAGGATCTTGCGGATGATGGCGATGTATTCGCGGGTGCGGTCGACCGGCTTGCCGAAGGGCTGGCCGTGCCAGCCTTCGATGACCTGGGGACCCGAGGGGCCGACGCCGCAGAGGAAGCGGTTGCCGGAGAGGGCCTGGAGCGTCATGGCGGTCATGGCCGCGCAGGTGGGGGTGCGGGCGGACATCTGCATGATGCCGGTGCCGGCCTTGATCCTGGTGGTGCGGGCCAGGACGTAGGCGGCGGGGACGACGGCGTCGGTGCCGTAGGCTTCGCCGGTCCAGACCGAATCGTAGCCGAGGGATTCGGCTTCCAGGATGAGGTCGATGTCGATGCGGGGGGCGGGGCCGCCGACGGCGAGGGTGAGGCCTAGTTTCATTTCTGGCGTTTCCTTTTGGGCGGGGCGCGCGGATTGGCGGGTGGAGGTGTTGGGAAGAAAGAAAGCAAGAAAGCAAGGGGCCACAGAGACACAGAGGCACAGAGGAGCAAGGCAAGGGAGAAGAAAGGTGGCGGAACCGCTTCGCGTTCCGCCCTACGAATGCGGGATTCTTTGTCTCCCTTGGCTTGTTTCTCTGTGCCTCTGTGTCTCTGTGGCCACTTTCTTTCTTCTCGGATTTGGCCAGTGGCGGGCTGAAGTTCGCCCTACGGTGGGGCTAGATCTTGGCGAGGACGTCCGTTCGGAAGGATTGCATGGCGGCGAGAACTTCCTGGGCGGTGGTGCCGGGGAAGCCGAAGTCGATGCTGGTGACGCCGGTGTCGCGCAGGGCGCGGATGTCGGCGGCGGTTTGGGTGGCGTCGCCGGCGAAGAGGCGGGGTTGGCCATCCGACGCCTGGGCCGGGCCGGGGGTGGCCCAGCCGGAGACGCGGTAGATCAGGTCGATGGTTTTCGGATCGCGGCCGATGGCGTCGGCGGTCTTGTGCAGCTTGGCGACGCCGGCCTTGAAGCGGGCCAGGCTGTCGAGCGGGAAGGCGGGGTTGGTGCCGATGGGGTACCAGCCATCGGCCATGCGGGCGGTGCGGCGCAAGGCGGGGCCGGATTCGCCGCCGACCCAGATGGGGATGGTGTTCTGCACCGGCTTGGGGTCGAGCAGGATGTTGTCGAACCGCGTGTATTTGCCGGCGAAGCGGGGTTCCGGCTGGGTCCAGAGCTCGCGGAAGACCTGGAGGTATTCATCCGTGACCGCGCCGCGTTCGGCGAAGGGGGGCGCACCGACGGCGACGAATTCCTCCTCCATCCAGCCGGCGCCGATGCCGAGGGTGAGGCGGCCATTGGAGAGGACATCGATGGTGGCGAGGATCTTGGCGGTGAGGACGGCGGGGCGGTGCGGCACGACCATGACCGAGGTGATCAGGCGTAGCCTGGTGGTCTTGGCGGCAACCCAGGCGATTTCGGTGAGCTGCTCATGGCGCTCGTCGCGGGCGCCGGCGGGGAATTCGCCGGTGGAGGAATAGGGGTAGGTACTGTCGATCTGGGTGGGGATGACGACGTGATCGGAGAAGGTGGCGTAGTCGAATCCCATGGCCTCGCCGCCCTGGCAGAGCTCGGCCAGTGGGCCGGGGGCGGAGAGCGGGCCGGCGGTGGGGGCGTTGAAGCCGATTTTCATGACGTCTCCCTTGAACGGCGGGCGGCGATTGCGTCTGCCGCGGCGAGGGGACACGATGGAGCGTGATGCGCGCGTGGGCAAGCTTGCGTGGGGGAATGAACGATGGACGCACGGGTGACGGATGGCGCGCTGGCGGATCGGCTTCTGGCCGCGCCGCTTGATGCGCTGATGGCGGAGGCGGCCGCGCTGCGCGATGGGGCGCATGGGCGGCTGGTGTCGTATTCGCGCAAGGTGTTCATCCCGCTGACCAAGCTGTGCCGGGATGTGTGCCATTACTGCACCTTCGCCGAGCGGCCGAAGAAAGGGCATGCGGCGTATCTGTCGGCCGACGAGGTTCTGGCGATCGCGCGGGCGGGGGCGGCGGCGGGCTGCACCGAGGCGCTGTTCACGCTGGGGGACAAGCCGGAGCTTCGCTACGAAGCGGCGCGCGAGGGGCTGGCGGCGCTGGGGTATGCGACGACGATCGACTACCTGGTGGCGATGTGCGCGCTGGTGCTGAAGGAGACCGGGCTGCTGCCGCATGCCAATCCCGGCATCATGACCCGGGAGGAGATCCTGGCGCTGCGGGCGGTTTCGGCCAGCCAGGGGATCATGCTGGAGAGTACGTCGGACCGGTTGTGCGAGCGGGGCGGGGTGCATTTCGGCTCGCCTGACAAGGTGCCGGCGGTGCGGCTGGAGACGATAAGGCTGGCGGGTGAGGCGAAGGTTCCGTTCACGACCGGCATTCTGATCGGCATTGGCGAGACCCGCGAAGAGCGGATCGAGGCGCTGGTGGCCATTCGCGATCTGCATGCGCAGTACGGGCACATCCAGGAAGTGATCGTGCAGAACTTCCGCGCCAAGCCGAAGACCAAGCGCGAGGCCGCGCCGGAGCCGGATCTGGAGGATCTGCTGTGGACGGTGGCGGTGGCGCGGATTGTGCTGGGTTCCGGGATGAACCTGCAGGCGCCGCCGAATTTGTCGCCGGGGGTGTATCAGCGCCTGGTGGGGGCGGGGCTGAACGACTGGGGCGGGGTGTCTCCGGTGACGCCGGATCATGTGAACCCGGAGGCGCCGTGGCCGCATCTGGATGACCTCGCGCGGCGGACGGCGGAGGCCGGCAAGGTGCTGGTGGGGCGACTGCCGGTGTATCCGGCCTATGCGCGCGACGCCGGGGCATGGATGGGGGCCGCGGTGGCGGCCCAGGTGCGGCGGATGGCCGATGCCGAGGGGTTCGCGCGCGAGGATGACTGGGCGCCGGGGCAGGTGACGTTGCCGAAGGCGCCGGAGGTGTTGCTGAGCGATGTGGACCGGCGGGTGTCTCGCGCGGTTGAGAAGGCGGCGGGCGGGACGCGGCTTGATCCGCCGGAGATCGAGCTGCTGTTCGCCGCAAGGGATGCCGATTACTTGCATGTGACGCGGGCGGCGGATGCGCTGCGCAAGGCGGTGAGCGGCGATGTGATCCGGTATGTGGTGAACCGGAACATCAACTACACCAACATGTGCACGTATCGTTGCACGTTCTGCGCCTTCTCCAAGGGCAAGACGCATGAGGCGTTGCGCGGGCCGGCCTATGACCTGGAGATGGGCGAGATCGTGCGGCGGGCGGAGGAGGCCTGGGCGCGCGGGGCGACCGAGGTGTGCCTGCAGGGCGGCATCCACCCCGACTACACCGGCGAGACCTATGTGCGGATCTGCGAGGCGATCAAGGCGGCGGTGCCCGACATGCACATCCATGCGTTTTCGCCGCTGGAGGTGACGCAGGGGGCGGCGACGCTGGGGTTGTCGTTGAGTGACTTTCTGGCGCGGTTGAAGGCGGCGGGGTTGGGGACGTTGCCGGGCACGGCGGCGGAGATTCTGGATGACGAGGTGCGGAAGATCATCTGCGCGGACAAGGTGAACACCGAGGAGTGGCTGGCGGTGGCGCGGGCGGCGCATGGGTTGGGGCTGCGGACGACCTCGACGATCATGTACGGGCATGTGGAGGCGCCGGTTTCCTGGGCGCGGCATCTGCTGGTGTTGCGCGATCTGCAGACGGAGACCGGTGGGTTCACGGAGTTCGTGCCGTTGCCGTTCGTGCACATGGAGGCGCCGATGTATCTGAAGGGCCAGGCGCGGAAGGGGCCGACGCTGCGCGAGGCGGTGCTGATGCATTCCGTCGCGCGGCTGGTGCTGCATCCCGGCATTCCGAACATCCAGACCAGTTGGGTGAAGATGGGGCCGCATGGGGCGGCGCTGTGCCTGGAGGCGGGGGCGAACGATCTGGGCGGGACGCTGATGAATGAGAGCATCAGCCGCGCGGCCGGGACGGAGCATGGGCAGGAGTTCGCGCCGGAGCGGATGGAGGCGCTGATCCGCGGGATCGGCCGCGTGCCGCAGCAGCGGACGACGGCGTATGGCGTGCCGTCCCAGGAGCGGGTGGCGATGAGCTTCGAGGCGGCGGAGCTGGCGCCGGTGGTGCAGAACGCGCCCAGGAAGCGGGCGGCGGCGGAGTAAGGCAAGCGGTTCTTTTTTGAAAAAAAGAACCAAAAAACTTTTATCCGCTGGCATGCGTGCCGGGCGCCTGGCGCGCGTGCCAGTGAGAAAAGTCTTTTTGCTTCTTTTTCTTCAGAAAAAGAAGAGTCTTACTTGCCTTCCAGCTCCGCCAGGATCGGCCCGTTGAGGGTTGCCTCCAGCGCGGTGATGGCGCGGGCAGCGTGGCCGCCATCCATGACGCGGTGGTCGACGGAGAGGTAGATGTCGGTGCCGCCATCGGGGTCGATCGGGCCGTAGTTCAGGAAGCTGGTCCAGACCGGAATGGTGTGCAGGATCGCCGCGCCATGCGAGCCGAGCGGGGAGATGGCGAAGGTGCCGAAGTAGTTGGGCACCTGGCGGCCGAGGTTGAGCGCGAGCCAGAGGCCGGCGCGGCGGATGGGCAGCGGCAGGCCGGCCAGCATCAGGATGCGGCGGAAATCGGCGATGCTGTCGATCGGCGCGGTTTTGTGGTGGCGCATGGCGGCGGCGAGATCGGGCAGCGGGGTAGCGGCGGGGTC
>JAIXTK010000339.1 GCA_027483995.1 Acetobacteraceae bacterium | reverse complement strand
TTGAAAAAAAGAACCAAAAAACGTTTATCCGCTTGCACGCGTTTCTCCTGGGAGAGACGCGTGCAAGCAGATAAAGTCTTTTTGCTTCTTTTTCTTCAGAAAAAGAAGACTCTTACTTAAGGGTCCGGTTGAACCGCGCCACCGTCCGATCCCAGGCCAACTTGGCCGGAGCTTCCTGGTAGCGCGGGGTGGAGTTGTTGTGGAAGCCGTGCTGGGTGCCCGGGTAGGTGTGGCCTTCGTAGGTCTTGCCGGCAGCCTTGAGCGCGGCTTCGTAGGCCGGCCACTGGCCGTTGATGCCGGCGTCGTTCTCCGCGAAGTGCAGCACCAGGGGCGCGCGAATGTTGGCCACCGTGTCCGCCGCGGCGGCGGCGCCGTAGAACGGCGCGCCGGCCTGCATGTCTGGCCCCATTGTCGCGGCGAGCCAGTTGGTGGTGCCGCCGCCCCAGCAGAAGCCGGTGACGCCGAGCTTGCCGTTGGACAGCGCATGGGCCTTCAGCCACTTGGCGCTGTTCAGCATGTCCGTGCGCAGCTTGGGCTGTTCGAGCTTGGACTGCATGTCGCGGCCATCGTCATCATTGCCGGGATAGCCGCCGAGGGGGAACAGGCCGTCGGGCGCCAGGGCGAGGAAGCCCTCGGCGGCGGCGCGGCGGGCGACATCCTCGATATAGGGGTTCAGGCCACGGTTCTCGTGGATCACCAGCACGGTACCGAAGGGGCCCTGGCCGGTGGGCTGGACGAGGTAGCCACGCATCTTGCCGGGGCTGTCGTAGGTGACGTAGGTGGCCTTGATGCGGCTGTCGGTGAAGCTGATGGTTTGCGCGAGGGCGTAGTTGGGGATCAGCGCCTGGGCCATGGCCAGGCCGCCGGCAATGGCCGCGCATTGGGCGAAGAAGCTGCGGCGGTCCATGTGGCCGTGGCAGTATTCGTCGTAGAGGTCGAAGACGCGCTGGTCGATGTCGAGCTGGGTGAGCGGTGCGGGCGGGTTGGCGGAAAGCTGGTCGGTCATTGTGGCCCCCTTGGTTTGCGGCAGGTTAGCGCATGATCGCGGAACGATGCACGGCAACAGTTCGATGAGCGTTGCACAGCCGCGGCGTGGCTGCCACGGTTCGGGCAACGAAGCGGAGGGAACGGCAATGGCCGATGCGTGGCTGGGGCTGGCGGGCCAGGTGTGCGTGGTGACCGGGGGCGCGGGCGGGATCGGGCGCGCGGTGGGGGCAGCGTTCGCGGCGCAGGGCGCGCTTGTGGCGCTGCTAGACCTGGATGGCGCGGCGGCGGCCAGTGCGGCGGCGGACATCGGCGGGGTTGGGGTTGGGTGCGATACCTCCAGCGAGGACTCGGTGCGCGCGGCGTGCGAGGCGGTGGCGGCGAAGCTTGGGCCGGCCAATGTGCTGGTGAACAATGCCGGCATCCTGCGGCCTGGGCCGTTGGCGACGCTGCCGATCGCGGAGTGGAACGCGATGATGGCAGTGAACCTCACGGGCTACCTGCTGTGCGCGCAGGCCTTCGGGGCGGGGATGCTGGAGCGGAAATCGGGGGCGCTGGTGCATATCGCCTCCATCGCCGCGTCGTTCCCACAGGGGCAGTCCGGCGCGTATTCGCCGGGCAAGGCCGGGGTGGCGATGCTGTCCCGGCAATTGGCGTTGGAATGGGGCCCGATGGGGGTGCGGAGCAATTCCGTGAGCCCCGGGATGATCCGCACGCCGATGTCGGAAGCGTTCTACCGGGCGCAAGGGGTGGCGGCGGCGCGGGCCAATCTGGCGCCGCTGAAGCGCTATGGGGTGCCGGCGGATATCGCCGATGCGGTGCTCTACTTCGCCTCGCCGCGGGCGGGATATGTGACCGGCCAGGATCTGATCGTGGATGGCGGGGTGGCGCAGATCACGATGCAGCAGATCCCGCGGCCGGGGTTCGACGCGTGACGCCGGTTGTTCTCATCACCGGCGGCGCGGACGGGATCGGCTGGGCGACGGCGCGGCGGTTCGCGGCGGGCGGCCATCGGGTGGCGATTGCCGATCTGCGCGCGGAGGCCGCCGAGGCGCGGGCGGCAGAGCTGGGGCCGCAGCACATGGGCATTGGCTGCGATGTGGCCGAGGAGGCGCAGGTGGTCGCCGCCGTGGCCGCGGTGCTGGCGCGGCTGGGGCGGATCGATGTGCTGGTAAACAATGCCGGCATCCCGGACAGCATGGCGCCGACGCTGGCGCAGGAGACCGGGTTCTTCATGAAGCTGCTGGCGATCCACCTGCAGGGCACCTTCGTTGCCTCCCGCGAGGCGGCGCGGGCGATGCTGGCGCAGGGTGGGGGGGCGATCGTGAACCTGGGTTCGCTGGCGGGGAACATGGGGCTGCCGCGGCGCAACGCCTATGGCGCGGCAAAGGCCGGGATCCATTCGATGACGCGGTCCATGGCGGTGGAATGGGGGCGCGGCGGCATTCGGGTGAACGCGATCGCGCCGGGCTATGTGCGCACGAAGCTGATGGCCAAGCTGGAGCAGGAGGGCAAGGTGGATACCTCCGCCATCGCCCGGCGCTCGCCGCTGGGGCGGCTGGGCACGCCGGAGGAGATGGCGGAGGCGATCTGGTTCCTGGCCTCGCCGGCGGCCAGCTACATCTCCGGCGTGGTGTTGAACGTGGATGGCGGCTGGCAGGCCTTCGGCATGGCGGGCGACGCGCCGGCGGTGGAGTAGTGGCCCCTGCCCTGCCGATCCGGCTGCTGGCCTGGGGCGCGCTGGGAACGGCGCTGCATATCGGGTTGGCGCGGTTCGGCTATGGCGTGGTGCTGCCCTCGCTGCGGGGGGAACTCGGGCTCGGCTACACCGCGGCCGGGGTGCTGAACGCGGTGCATCTGGGGGGATATCTGCTGGGCACGCTGACCGGGGCGGTGCTGACGCCGCGCCTGGGGCTGCGCGGGCTTGGCCAGCTGGGGCATTGGCTGGTGGTGGCGGGTGCCGCGCTGTGTGCGGCGGCGCCGGGGGATGCGGTGGCCGGGCCCTGGGTGCTCGGCGCCGGGCGGCTGCTGACCGGGCTTGGCGGCGGGTGGGGGGTGATCGCGATCCTGGTCACGGTGCTGGGGGGCATCGCCGAGAGCGCGCGCATGCAGGCGAGCGTGCTGATCTGGACCGGGATGGCCGCGGCGGTGCTGGGCTGCGGGCTGGCGGTGCCCTGGCTGCTGGCGCCGGGGTTGTGGCGGCTGGCCTTCGTGGCGGCGGGGGTGGCGGCCCTGGTGCTGGCGCTGGGGTTTCCGGCACCGCGCGCGGCGCCCGCGGCCTCCGGCGGGGATGGGTTCCGGCTGGCGACCGTGGCGTCGCCGCGCTGGGCCTGGCTGGTGGGGACGTATTTCTGCTTCGGGCTGGGCTACATTGCCTATGCCACCTTCGCCGGGGCCAAGCTGGCGGCGGCGGGGGCGGCGACCGGGGTGGTGATGGCGACGTGGAGCGCCGTGGGGGCGGCGACGCTGGCGGGCAGCCTGCTGACGCTGTGGGTGCTGGGGCGGGCGCGGCTGCGGCCCTTCGCGCTGCCGGGGGCGATGGGTCTGGCGGCCTGCGGGGCGGCGGTGGCGGCGTTGCCGGGCGCGGCGGCGGCCTTCGCGGGGGCGGCGCTGGTGGGGCTGGGGATGGCGGCGATCCCGGCGCTGATCACGGCGGCGGCGCGCACGCGCAGCTCGGCGGCCGATTATGCCCGCGCGTTCAGCGTGGCCACGGCGGCGCTCGGGCTGGGGCAGCTGCTGGGGCCGGTGCTGGCCGGCGCATTGGCCGATGCGTTGGGCACGGCGGCGGCACCGCTGTTCGGGGCCGCCTGCTATGCCGCAGGAATGGTCGCGGCGCTGGTGGATCGGCAGGCGGCCGGCGCGGGGCCGGAACACAACTCGGAGAGGCAATAGGAACGGCGCTGTCTTTGCGGTTTCGCCGCCCCCCTGCGGCCCGCTATGCTCACGAGATGGTGAAGTTGCCCGCCGCCCTGATTAGTTTGCTGCTGGCCGCCCTGCCCCTTCCGGCGGTGGCGCAACCAACTCCGCCTGCCGCGGCCACGGCCCCCGCCGGGGAGGCGGAGGAGGCGTATCGGCGCGGAATGGCCGCCATGATCGCGCACCAGCCGGAGGAGGCGCGCATCGCCTTTGCCGCCGCCGCGGCGCTGGGCCATCCGGCCGCCACCAATGCCATGGGCATGCTGCTGATGGGCGAGCAGGGCACGCCCACCGACATCCCGGCAGCGATCCAGTTTTTCGAGCGGGCGGCGGCGCTGGGGCATCCGGCGGCGGCGTTCAACCTGGGCAACCTGCTGCTGCAGGGCCGCGGCGTGCCGCGCGACGAGGCGGCGGCGCTGAAGCTGCTGATCCAGGCGGCCGAGGCCGGGCATGCGCCGGCCGAGTTCACGATCGGCGCGATGTATCTGCGCGGGCTCGGCGTGCCGGCCAACGAGGCGGAAGCGCTGCGCTGGTATCGGCGCGCGGCCGAGCGCGGTTTCCCGCCGGCAGAGGATGCGGTGGGGCTGTCGCTGGAGCGCTCCGGCAACATGGCGGAGGCGGAAAGCTGGTATCGCCGCGCCGTGGCGAAGGATTTCGCGGTGGCCAAGGTGCGGCTGGCCGACCTGCTGGCACGCCCCCCCATCACGCCGGAACGCGATGCCGAGGCGCTGGCGCTGTACCGCAACGCGGCGGCGCAGGGCATGGCGGTGGCCGAATGGCGGCTGGGGAACTTCCTGGAGGCCGGGCGCGCCACGCCGCGTGATCTGGAAGCGGCGGCGGCCGCCTATCGCAGCGCGGCGCAGAAGGGCGAGCCGGCTGCGCAGGCCGATTGGGGCCGGGTACTGGCCCAGGGCCTGGGCGTGGCGCAGGACGATGCCGAGGCCGTGCGCTGGATGCAGCGCGCGGCGGAGCGGGGGCACGCCAACGGGCGTTTCCTGCTGGCGCGGATGGTCGCGGCCGGGCGCGGCATTGCGCGCGACGACGCGATGGCGACCACGCTGTTCCGCGCCGCCGCCGAGCAGGGCCATGCCGGGGCGCAGCACGAATTCGCGGTGCGGCTGGAGGGCGGGGTGGGCACGGCGCGCGACCAGGAGGCTGCGCTGGGCTGGTATCGGCGGGCGGCGGATCAGGGGCTCGCGGCATCCCAGATGCGGCTGGGCCTGGCGTACGACAACGGCACCGGGATTCCGCGCGACGTGGCGCAGGCGATCGAGTGGTATGGCCGCGCCGCGGCGCAGGGTGCGGCGGTGGCGCAGAACAATCTTGGCTTCATGCTCGCCTTCGGCCGCGACACACCGAAGGACCCGGTGCGCGCGCGGGCGTTGTTCGAGGCCTCGGCCGACCAGGGCAACGGGGTCGCGGCGGCCAATCTCGGCTCGCTGTACGAGGGCACGATGCTGGGCCAGCCCGATCCCGGCCGGGCGCTGTACTGGTATCAGCGCGCCGCCGAGATCGGCAATCCGAACGGGCAGTATGTGCTGGCGCGGGCCTATGCGCAGGGGCTGGGCGGGGCGCAGGACGATGTGGCGGCAGCGCTGTGGTACGGCCGCGCGGCGGCGCAGGGCCACACCTCGGCGCGGGTGGCACTGGGCTTCCTGTATCTCGATGGCCGCGGCGTGCCGCGCGACGACGCGGAGGCCTTCGGGCATTTCCTGGCGGCGGCGGAGAAGGGCGATCCCGGGGCGATGAACGCGCTGGGGCTGATGTACGAAGCCGGGCGTGGCATGGCGCCGCAGCCGGAACAGGCGGCGATCTGGTTCCAGCGCGCGGCCGACAAGGGGTTGCCAGCGGGGCAGTTCAACCTGGGCGGGCTACACGATCGTGGCGAAGGCGTGGCGCAGGACCGCGAGGCGGCGCTGCAATGGTATCGCCGTGCTGCCGAGCAGGGCTTCGCACCGGCGGAAAACCGCATCGGGCTGATGCTGGCCGAAGGGCTGGGTGTGGCCAAGGACGAGGCGGCCGGCTTCAGCTGGGTTCGGCGCGCGGCCGATCGTGGCATGGCGGAAGCCCAGGCCAACCTGGCCGCCATGACGGCCGCCGGGCGCGGCACGCCGGCCAGCGAGGTGCGGGCGCTGGACTGGTACCGCCGCGCCGCCGCCCAGGGCCATGCCGGGGCGATGCTGGCGCTGGGTGTGGCGCATGCCGAGGGCCGCGGCGTGTTCCGCAACCCGGAGGAAGCGCTGCGCTGGCTGCACCAGGCCGCCGACCGCGGCAATGCCGAGGCGATGCGGCGCATCGGCTCCATGCACGAGACCGGCGACGGGGTGACGGCGAGCGACGAGGCCGCCCTGCCCTGGTACCGGCGCGCGGCCAACCGGGGCGAGGCGCAGGCGCAGTTCCGCCTGGGCGTATTCCACGAAGCCGGCCGCGCGGTACCGCGCAATATCGAGCAGGCCGCATCCTGGTACCTGCGCGCAGTGGAGCGCCGGCACCCGCAGGCGCAGCTGGCGCTGGGGCGGCTGTATGAAACCGGCGAGGGCGTGGCGAAGGACGAGGCGCTCGCCCTGTCGCTCTACCTGCGCGCGGCCGAACAGAACGAGCCGCGCGCGGCGCGGGCAGCGGCGCGCATGACCTATGAGGGAATCGCCACCGCACCGGACCTGGGCGCGGCGCTGCGGCTGTACCAGCAGGCGCTGCGGCTGGAAGGCGAAACCCGCATCCAGCGGCTGCTGGCGCTGTACGACTTCACGCTGGCGATGCAGTTGCAGCCGGGCCGCGGCTCCGTGGCCGATGACCGGCAGGCGGTGGCGCTGCTGCGGCGGGCGGCGGAGAACGGCTCCATCAGTGCCACGGCGGAACTGGCGGTGATGCTGCACCATGGCTGGGGCGTGCAGCAGAACACGCAGGAAGCGATGCGGCTGTTCCGGATCGCGGCGGCGGCGGGCTCACGCACCGCAAAGGAGTGGCTGCGCCGGCTGGCGACGCATTAGAGCAATGGCCGACCGTCTATCGGGTCGGCTACCGCTCTAGGCTCAGGCGACGAAATACCATGCGGTAAGGGCCGAGGCGCCAACAGTGACCACGCCGCGCAGCCAGGCGGCCGGGATCACGCGCGCCAGGGTGCCGCCGGCGAAGCCACCAGCGAGGGCGCCCACCAGCATCGGCGTGGCGGCGTGCCAGTTGACCTCGCCGCGCAGGATGAAGGTCAGCGCGGAGGTGGTGGTGATCACCATGCCCATCATGTTCTTGAGCACGTTGGTCTGCTTCACGTTCTCGATGCCGGCAATGGCGTAGCCGGCCATGAGGAACACACCGAGCCCGGCGCCGAAGAAGCCGCCATAGACGCAGAACAGCAGTTCCACGAAGCGGCCGACCACCTGCATCGGCACGGAGCGCTTGCCCTGCCCGCTGGCGGTGAGCCATTTGGTGATCGTGGGCGAAAGCGCGAACACCACCGTGGCGCAGAGCATCAGCCACGGCACCAGGGCGCGGAACACCTTCGGGTCCATCACGATCAGCAACTGGGCGCCAAGGAAGCCGCCGACGAGGCCGAGGGCGATGCTGGCCCAGGCGCGCGAGCCCAGCTGCTTGAAGTCGTTCAGCTGCGCCATCACCGAAGTGAGGCGGCCGGGCCACAGCGCCACCTGGCTGGTGGCGTTGGCCAGCTTCAGCGGCAGGCCGATGCCGACCAGGGCGGGGAAGGTAACCAGCGTTCCGCCGCCGGCCAAAGCGTTGATGACGCCGCCAGCGAAGCCGGCAACGGCAAGAAGCAGCAGTGTGGCAATGTCCAAGGTGGCGTGTCCGGGCGAGGCAGTGGAAGAGTCGGCGACCGGACGGCCGCACGCGATGGCGTGTTACGGCAGGCGCGCCGGGGTGTCCACCCGCCGCACCAGACCGTCTGGCACGCGCAGCCTAGGCCCGCCTGACCCCCCAGAACGCCACGATCGCCGCCGGGGAGAAGCCGGTCAGTTCCGCCTTATGGGCGTGCGGCAGGAAATACTGGCCGAACGGCACGGAAGCCGGCATCTGCGCGGAAAGCATCTGCATCTCCTCCGCGATGCGCTTCTGCGCCGCCAGGTCGCCGGCCTCCATCCAGGCGGCACGCAGGGCTTCCATCTGCGGGTTGGGAACGTTCCCGGCCAGCGGGCGGTGGCCACCGGGGTTGGCGGTGGAAAGCCCGGTCCAGCCCGAGCAGAAGCTGGCCCATTCGCTGGCGGGATCGGGGCTTTGGATGCGCGCCACCAGCATGCCCCAATCGACGCTGGTATAGACCACGTTGAGGCCGATGCGCTTGTAGAGCTCCGCCGTCATCTGCCCCATGGCGGTGTTCACCGGGATGTCCCCGGCGGCGAGGTGCACCACCTTCTGGCCGTCGTAGCCGGAGTCCTTCACCAGCCGGCGGGCGGCGTCGATGTCTGGCGCGCGGGTGAATTGCTCCACCCCCTTCAGCGTGGCCAGTGGCGTGCCGGCGGTGAACCAGCCCACGCCGGGGTTCACCAGATCCGGATAATCGCCCACCACGGCCTGCAGGTATTCCTTCTGGTCCAGCGCCATCAGCACGGCTCGGCGCAGGCGGGGGTTGTCGAAGGGCGGGCGGCGCAGGTTGAACTGCAGCATGCCCATCCAGCCGAACGGATCGAGCTTCTGCACCACGATGCCGCGGGTGGCGCGCAGCCGGGCGACGTGATCGGTATGCGGGCGCTCCAGCCAGTCCACCTCGCCCTTGATCAGCGCGTTGGCCGCCGTGTTCGGCTCCGGCAGGATCTTCCATTCCACGCGGTCGAAATGCGTGACCTTGGCGCCGGCGAGCACGTCCGGCTTCTCCTGGCGCGGGACGTATTTGTCGTTGCGGGCGTAGGCGACATGGGCGCCGGAATCCCATTCATTGGCGAGGAATTTGTACGGGCCGCTGCCGATCGCCTCGCGGATGCCGCGGGACACATCAGGCACGGCGATGCGTTCCGGCATGATGTGGCAGGCGCTGGCGCCCAAGGCGTAGGGCAGATGCGGGAACGGCTTCTTCGAGTGCAGTTCGAAGGTCTTGTCGCCGGTGGCGCGCACTTCCATGCCCAGGCTGGCCAGGTGCATGCCGAACAGGTCGCGCAGCGACCAGCGGATGATGGAGGCGACGCAGTCCTTCGCCAGCACCGGCTCGCCGTCGTGGAAGGCAAGCCCGTCGCGCAGGGCGAATGTCCAGTGCAGCCCGTCTGGCGAGACCTCGTAGCCACTCAGCATCTGCGGCTGGGCAACGAGGTTGGCATCCACGCCGAAGAGCTGATCGAAGACCATGTAGGCGTGGTGGGCGGAGATCAGCGCGTTCGACCAGAGCTGGTCGAGCGAGGTCAGCGCGGTGTGCGGCACGAAGCGCAGCACGCGGGCATTGCCCTGGGCCAGGGCGGGGGCAGCCAGCGGGGCTGCGGCACTGGCCAGCAGGGCACGGCGGGGCAGCTGGATCGGCATCGGTCGGCTCCGGCGGAGGTTCGGGAGGCAGACGATAATCCGCCCGCTCCGCCGGACGCCAGCGGATCAGCCGAACCGGGCGGAGACAGTCCCGAAGGGCGTGAAGTGCGATGCGATGCGGTCGCCCAGCGCGATGGGGTACTGCTTGGTGAAGGAGCCGGACATCACCAGCATCCCAGGCTCCAGCGCGCGGCCGAACTCGGCCAGCTTGTTGGCGAGCCACTGCACGGAGAGGAAGCCGCCACCGCCCATCACCTCCGCGCCGGCGGCACGGTCGATCGGGCTGCCGTTCACCTCCACCACCACGGTGGAGCCGGCGAGATCCCGGTTCGCCGGCGTGAGCGGCACCTCGGCGCCGGTGACGAAGGCGTATTGCTGGGCGTTGTCGGCCATGGCGAGCGCGATATCCTCGCTGAACGGGCCGCGCTTCTCCACGATCTCCAGTGCCGGGGCCGCGTGGCTGACGGCGGCGATGGCCTGTTCCAGCGTGACACCAGGGCCCTGCAGGCGGGAGCCGATGCGCAGGCACAGCTCGTTCTCGAAGCCCGGGGCGATGATGCCGGGGAAGCGAAACGCGGTGCCGCTGGGCTTGTGGCCGCTGGCGAGCAGGAAGCCGAAGCAGGGCTCGTGGATGTTCCACTGCGCCCGCATCGCCGCCGCGGTGAGGCCGACCTTCCAGCCGGCCTGTTTCTCCCCGGCCGCCTCGAACCGATCCAGCAGCGCGAGCTGGACAGCGTAGGCCTGGTCCAGCGAGAGCCTGCCCATCCATTCCGCCGGCATGTGGCGGCCCTTGTGCCATTCCGCCCAGAGCGTAGCGGCCACCGCGCGTGCGTCGAACCCGTTCATGTGCGTGCTCCTTATCTCGGCCGCAGGCCCATGGCCAGCGAGGTCTCGTCGCCGCGTGCCACGTAGGTGAGATCCTTGCGGGTGGCCCAGGTGTTGATGGTGAAATACACCGGGATCATGCCCATGTCGGCGATCGCGATCTCCGCGGCCTGGCCATAAAGGGCAAGGCGCTTCGGCTCATCCATGGTGCGCAGCGCGGATTCCAATGCCGTATCGTAGGCGGCGTTGGACCAGCGGCCGCGGTTGGAGGCACCCATGCCCTTGGCGGGGTCGAAGGTGGCCATCAGCGACACAAGGGTGGAGCTGGGCTCGCCATTGCCGACCCAGCCGGACAGGATCGCGCTGAACTCCAGCCTGCTGCCACGGCTGAAGAGCTGGCTGGCCGGCATGGTCTGCACATCCACTTTCACGCCGATGCGGGCCAGCATCTGGCCGATGGCCTGGGCCACCTGGGCGTCGTTCGGGTAGCGGTCATTGGAGCCGGCGAGGCCGAGCTGGAAGCCATCCGCCCAGCCGGCCTCGCGCATCAGGGTGCGGGCACGGTCGGCATCGAAGGGCAGCGGCTTCAGGTTCGGGCTGGCGCCGGGCACGTAGTTCGGCACGTATTGCGCGGCCGGCTTGGCCTGGCCGCTGAGCAGGCGCTCGGCCAGGCCCTCGCGGTTGATGGCGAGGCTGATCGCCTGGCGAACGCGGGCATCCTTGAACGGGTTGCGGGCGAGCGGGTTGCCGGCGTTGTCCTTCAGGCCGGGCGAGGTGTCGCGCGCGCTGTCCATCTGCAGGTAGATGATGCGGAAGGCATCGGCCTCATGCACCGCGAGGTTGGGGGCGGCGGCGAGCTTGGCGCGGTCCACGCCCGGCACGCCCTCGATCATGTCCACATCGCCGGAGAGCATGGCGGCGACACGGGCGCCATCATTGGCGATGGGGCGGAAGATCACGCGCGGCCAGGGCTCGGCGCCGCCCCAGTAGGCCGGGTTGCGTTCGAGCACCAGGCGGCTGCCGGCCTGCCATTCGATGAAGCGGTACGGGCCGGTGCCGATGGCGGCGCGGCCGGCGTTGAAATCCGAGGTGGAGCGGCCCTCGGCGGCGTTCTTCGACAAGATCGCGATCGATTCGATGTCCACCAGCAGGGTGGGCGCCGGGCCCTTGGTGCGAATGCGCACCGTGCGCGGGTCGATCACCTCCACCGCCTCGATCGACTTCATGAAGGTGCGGTAGGAGGAGGGGGAATTCGGCACATCAGGCGCGCGCACGAAGGTGAATGCGACGTCCTCGGCGGTGAGCTTGCTGCCATCGTGGAAGGCGGCGTCGCGCAGGGTGAATTCCCACACATCGTCGGCCACCAGCTTCCAGGAGGAGGCAAGGCCCGGCAGCACCTCGCCACGCGGGCTGGCGGCGGTGAGGCTGTCGAAGATGTGGCGCGAGATGGCGCGGTTGGGGATGTAGGCGTGGTAGTGCGGATCGATGGAGCTGACATCGGTGCGCACCGCGATGCGTATCTCTGTGGGCTGGGCCCTGGGGGCGGTAATTGGCATGGCGACGGCCAGCAGCGCGGCCGCGCCCAGCAGCAGGGTGCGCATCGTTGTTTCCTCCTGTCGGTTGGCGGCAGGCTAGCCGATCCGCGGCAGGGGAAGAAGCCGCCCCGCAGCGCGGGGCGGCAGGATCACATGCGTGATAGGGCCGGTCAGCCTTCCTCGTTGGTGGCGCCGCTGTTGAGCTGCAGCCAGTTCTGGATGCCGATGCGGGCAATGAGGTCCAGCTGCGTCTCCACGAAGTCCTGGTGATGCTCCTCGTCGCGCAGGATGCCGGCCAGCAGGTCGCGGCTGACGAAGTCGCGCACCTGCTCGCAATAGGCGATGCCGTCGCGCAGGTCTGCGATCGCCTTTTCCTCCAGCTTGAGGTCGCAGCGCAGCACTTCCTCCGGGCTCTGGCCGATCATGATCGGATTGAGGCGTTGTACGTTGGGCAGGCCGTCCAGGAACAGGATACGCTGGATCAGGTCGTCGGCGTGGCGCATCTCCTCAATGGATTCCTTGTACTCCAACTTGCCGAACTTGGTGACACCCCAGTGGTCCAGCGTCCGGGCATGCAGGAAATACTGATTGATGGCCGTGAGCTCGTTGGTGAGCACGGTGTTGAGGATGTCCACAACGCGAGGGTCGCCCTTCATGTAAGCCTCCTGACGAATGGTTTTGCGATGTAGTGCCGCGTGCAGATGCGCCACGCGGCAGAGAACTCACTCGGCGGCGGCGATCCGGCTGGCCTGCTCGTCGATCAGGTGGCGCATGGTGATGGCGCAGGTGCCGCACTGCGCTGCGCAGCCGCAGGCCGGGTAGACCTCCGCCGGGCGGCTGGCGCCGGAGAGGGCAGCGGCGCGCACCTGCTGGTCGGTGAGTCTGTTGCAGATGCAGACATACATACCGGCACATCCCCTGAACTCGGTGGGGAGGGTTCTAGCCTGCATCGCAGCCTAGTTGCAACTCATTCGCATTCGAATTTACATCACGCCTGCCAGACCTGCCCCGGGCGCAGCGCCGGGAAGCGGGCGGGCGCGATCCCCTGCCCCGCCAGCGCCACGGCCAGGCGGGCCGGCGGCTCGTCGATCGGCTCGTCCGTCAGGCGGAACGTGCCCCAGTGGTGGCCGAGGGCCTGCTGGGCGCCGAGATCCTGGAAGGCCTGCACGGATTCGTCGGGGTCCATGTGCTGGGCCTGCATGAACCAGCGCGGGGCATAGGCGCCGATGGGCAGCAGGGCGAGGCGCGGTGGGCCGAATTCGGTGCGGATGGCACGGAAGGTGGCGCCGTCGCCATAGCCGCTGTCGCCACACACATAGAGCACGCCGGCCGGCGTGGTGAGCACGAAGGCACCCCACAGCGCCATGCGCCGGTCGCCGAGGCCACGGGCGGACCAGTGCCGGGCGGGGCGCAGATGGACACCGACATCGGCGGAGAGCGGGCGCATCTCGCCCCAATCGAGCGCCTCCGCCGCGCCATCGGTGGTAGGGTTGATGATGCTGTCGTTGCCCAGCGGGGTGATGACGCGCAGCTTCTGCCGGGCGCGCAGGCGGGCGAGCGTGGCGAGATCGAGATGATCGTAGTGATTGTGCGTCACCAGCACGGCATCGATGGGCGGCAGGGCGGACCAGGCGATCCCCGGCGGGTTCACCCTCTTCGGCCCGGCCCAGGCCAGCGGGCTCGCACGGTCGGACCAGACGGGATCCACCAGCAGGTTCAGCCCGGCCACCTGCACCAGGAAGCTGGCATGGCCCACCAGGGTCACGCGCAGCCCGGCGACGCGCGGCGGCGGCGTATCGGCATGCGGGCTGGGATGATGCTTCGGCCATGGCGCCTTGCCGCCGCCGAAGCGCCAGCGCAACAGGTCGGCCAGTCGCTTGTCGGTGGCGCCGGCGCCGCGCGCGCTGGCCTCCCCGGGCAGGTGGAAGACCCGGCCATCGAAATGGTCGCTGGGCGGGCCCTGGTAATAGGGGTTCGGCTTGGGCATCAGCGGCGATACGGCAAAGGCAGCATGGCGCGGAGCGGTCGCTTCACTGGGCCATGCGGGCCCGGCACGATCACCAGCGCATCGGGCGCATAGTCCAGCAGCAGGTCGCGGCAGGCACCACAGGGCGAGACCACGTCGGGCGGGCCCTGCCCTTCCTCGGGCTTGCGGTGGCGTACGGCTACGCCGATGGCCATGGTGCCGTCCCCTTCCAGGATGGCGCGGCCGAGTGCCACCGGCTCCGCGCACACGGCAAGCCGGCCAACCGTGGCGCCGAGATGCACGCCGGTCCAGACCCGGCCATCGGTGCTGCGGATCGCCGCGGCCACGGTGTGCCAGAACGGCCGGTGATGGGCCATGATCACCGCGCGGGCGGCGGCGACCAGGGCCTCATCCTCGGCATCCAGCTTCAGGTCGGGGAACGGCAGGGTGTTGCCGTTCAACGGGCTACTCGGGCGAGTCGGCGTCGGCATCCGGCTCCGGATCGGTCATCATGGCATTGGCCACGGTGCTGGACTGGTCGCGGATCTTCTTCTCAATGGATTCCAGCACGTCCTTGTGGTCGCGCAGGAACTGCTTGGCATTTTCGCGGCCCTGGCCGATGCGCTGGCTGTCGTGGCTGAACCAGGCGCCGGATTTCTCCACCACGCCGGCCTTCACGCCGAGATCGATCAGCTCGCCGACCTTGCTGATGCCCTCGCCGTACATGATGTCGAACTCCACCTGGCGGAACGGCGGGGCGAGCTTGTTCTTCACCACCTTCACGCGGGTCTGGTTGCCCACCACCTGGTCACGGTCCTTGATCTGGCCGATGCGGCGGATCTCCATGCGGATGGAGGCGTAGAACTTCAGCGCGTTGCCGCCGGTGGTGGTCTCCGGGTTGCCGAACATCACGCCGATCTTCATGCGGATCTGATTGAGGAAGATC
>JAIXTK010000388.1 GCA_027483995.1 Acetobacteraceae bacterium | reverse complement strand
TGCGGCCATAGGCATCGAGCGCCGCCTGGGCCATGCGCGCGGTATCCTCCTCCCGCGTCACGTCCGCGGCCACCGCCAGTGCCGTGCCGCCCTCGGCGCGGATGCTCTCCGCCAGCGCCTCACCGCGTTCGGCGGAGCGGTTGGCGAGCACCACCGTCGCGCCCTCGCGCGCGAACAGGATCGCCGCCGCGGCGCCGTTGCCCACACCCTCCCCGCGCGAGGCCGCGCCGGTCACGATCGCCACCTTGCCTGCAAGCCGCCCCATGCCGGTTCCCTCCGTTTGGGGGATCATGGCGCGGGCGGGGGTTCCAGCGCCAGCCGTGCCTCCATGATGTCCGCCTCCTCCGGGGAGCGCCGCACCCTGAACCCCAGCCTGCGGATGAAGGCCAGCATGGGGGCATTGTCGGCCAGGATCTGGCCCACCACCTCGCGCACACCCTTGCTGCGGCCCCAGTCGAGCAGCTGGCGCATCAACGCGCTGGCGATGCCGGCGCCCTTGGCATCGCCCTGCACCACCACGGCGAACTCCGCCTCGCCGCTGTCCATCTCGCGCACCAGGCGCGCCACGCCCACCGTCTCCCCCACCAGGCTGCCTGGGGCGGCGGGGCGCACAGCGAGCAGCGCCATCTCGCGCTCGTAATCCACCTGGGTCAGCCGGCCGATCTGTTCGGCGGACAGGGCGCGGATGGCGCTGAAGAAGCGATAGCGCACATCCTCCGGCGAGAGGCGGGCGAAGAAGGCGGCGTGCGCCTCGGCATCCTCCGGCCGCACTGGGCGGATCACCACATCCTGCCCGCGCGCATCGTGGTGGTGGATCCATTCGGTGGGATAGGGCGGGATCGCCAGCGGACCGCGGGCGGGATGGCGCAGGGTGATGCGGGCGGCGCCCACGCGCAGGCCGGCGGCATCGAGGTGGATCGGGTCGAGCTCCAGTGTCGCCACATGGGGCTGCTCCACGGCGAGCTGGCTCACGCGCACCAGCAGCTCGGCCACCGCGTCGGCGCCGCCGGGGATGGTGGCGATCTCGGCGGCGACGCCGGTTTGCGCCACCAGGCCGCGGGCGAGAGCGGGGTTCAGCGGCGGCAGGTCCACGGCGAGGTCGTGCCGCAGCCCGCCCGCCGGGCCGCCCTGGCCGAAGGCCAGCACGGGGCCGAACATCGCATCCTCCGCCAGCGCCACCCGCAGCGCCACGGCGCCTTGGGTGGTGCCCATCGCGATGCCATAGGCGGCCAGCAGCGGCACAGGGTCCCCCTGCCCTGCCCCCTCCAGCGCGCTTGCGGCGGCGGCGCTGTCGATGGCGAGGGCGGGCACGGCGCTGTTCGGCAATTCGCGCGCGGCGGCGCGGATGCGGCGGTGCTGCACCAGATGGCGGAAGCCGCGCACGGCCTCCTCCGGCGTGGCGAAGGCGGGCACGCCGGCTTCGGCCAGGGTGCGGCGATGCGCCTCCCCGGTGGATTGACCCATGGCGCAGACCAGCAGCGGCACCTTCATCGCGCCGGCGGCGGCCCCCAGCGCCGCCATGGCGGCATCATCGCCGGGGCCGGTCGGCGCGTGCACCAGCAGCACCCCGCCCACCTCCGGCGCACCGGCCAGCAGGGCGGCGAGTTCGGCCAGGCGCAGCGATTCATCGGGGCCGGCATAGGCGATGTGCCGCGAGCCGGGCACCGCATCGGCGGCGCGGGTGCCGAAGGCGCCGGGAAAGGTCAGCTCCGCCACGGCGCGGGTCTCGGGCGCGAGGTCGGCCAGCGTCAGGCCATCGCGCAGCACCGCATCGGCGGCGAGCTGGGCGGGGCCGATGGCGTTGGTGACGATGGCCAGCGCCTCGCCGCGCGCCGGGCGGGCGCGGGTGAGGGTTTCGGCGGCGGCGAGCAGGTCGGCCAGGCTCTCCACCCCCAGCACGCCGCAACGGCGCAGCACGGCTTCGAAGGTGGCACCCACCAGGCCGTCGGGGTCGGCGAGGCGGCTGCCGGCATGCAGGGCCACGATCGGGCGCAGCCGGGCGGCGGCGCGGGCGGCGGAGATGAAGCGGCGCGGGTCGCGCAGGTGGCGGATATCCAGCAGCACGGCGCCGGTATCGGCGTCGCGGGAAAGCCAATCCAGCACCAGACCAAAGCCCACATCCGCATTGCCGCCAATGCCGGCGATGGTCGAGAAGCCCACGCCGTTCGGTGCCGCCCAATCCAGCACCACGCGGCAGAGGGCGGCGGATTGTGACACCAGGGCGAGTCGTCCCGGCGGCGGCGCGATATGGGCGCGGGAGAGGTTGAGCTTCCACTTCGGCACCACCACGCCGAAGGAGCCGGGGCCGAGGGCGCGGATGCCTGTGGCGCGCGCCGCCTCGCCGACCCCATCGGCCATGCAGGCCACCGCCACGCCGCGCGTGCCGAGCGCGGCCAGGGCCTGGAACACCGGCAGCACCGGCCCGTCGAGCGCAGCCAGCACGGCGAGGTCGGGCGGGGCCGCAAGTTCCGCCACGGTTTCCACCGCCTGCAGCGTGCCTTCGAAGCCGCCCTGTTCCAGGTTGGCGCGCAGTTGCCGGCCGGTGGGCGAACCGGCGCCGAGGATGGCGATGGAGCGCGGGCGGAACATCTGCTCCGGCCGGAATTTACCCCCAGTCGGGGCGCGATACTCGGGCATGGCCGGACTCTACACCATGCGACGGGTTTGCACGCGGCGCTTCCGCGGCGATGATGGCGGCGAAGGAGAATTGCCGCCATGTCCGATACGTCACGCTGGGACCCCGAGATGCTCGCCGCGCGGGCGCGGATGGATGAGGAGGCGGCGAAGTATCCGCCGGTGCAGGCCAAGGAACCGTTCGAGGTCGGCCGTGAGGTGACGGAGCATCTGGGCATGGTGTTCGGCAGCGGCGGGCCGACCATGACGCTCAGCGAGGATCGCTGGGTGTACGCGCGTGGGCGCCGGGTGTTCACGCGGTTCCATCATCCCGCGCCGGGCGAGCAGCGGCCGGTGCTGATCTGGTTCCATGGTGGCGGCTGGGTGTGGAGCAGCGTCGATACGCATGACCGCATGGTGCGCGAGATCGCCAGTGCCGCCGGCTATGCCGCGATCAACGTGGATTACAGCCTGTCGCCGGAAGCGAAGTTCCCCACCGCCCTGCTGGAATGTGCCGAGGTGGTGCGCTGCATCGCGGAGACGGCGGAGGAATGGGATATCGACCCGCGCTACATCGTGGTGGGCGGCGACAGCGCCGGCGGCAATCTGGCGGCCGGGGTGGCGATCGCGCTGCGCGACATGGGCGGGCCGGCGCTGGCCGGGATGCACCTGGTCTATCCCGTGACCGATGCCCGCTTCGACACAAAATCCTACGAGGAGTTCGCCGAGGGCTATGGGCTTACCCGGGCGGGGATGATGGCGTACTGGGATCTCTACACCCGCGATCCCGGCGACCGGCTGAACCCGCTGGCCGCCCCGCTGCGCGACCATTGCCGCGCACTGCCGCCGGCGCTGGTGCAGCTGGCGGAGCTCGATGTGCTGAAGAGCGAGGGCGGGCTGTTCGCCAGCAAGCTGCAGATCGCCGGCGTGCGGGTGGCGGAGATCACCTACGAGGGCATGCTGCACGGCTTCATGCGCTACACCGAAGTGGTGGGCAAGGCGCGCGAGGCGGTGGCCCATGCCGGCGAGTGGCTGAAGGAAGTGGGCGGGATGCTGCCGCCGGACGAACAGCAGGGCGGCACCTTCTGAGGGCGGAGGCGGGGCGTTGCCGCTGCCGGTCCTGGCGGCACGGCATGCCCCATCTCTGTTTGTCGGCGATCTGAAACAGGCGCATCCCTTGTAACAGACGCTTGCGGCGGGCCAGGGCTGGCCGGTCGGATCTGGCCCTCCTGGGGTTCCAGCCCATGGGCGAGCCCGCGCGTGCGCTCACGCGCCAGGCATTGGCACTGTGGTCGGCGATCAGCGGCGTCACCTTCCCGGAGGTGTCGCACAGCGAGGGCGACCTGGTGAACGGCGACGCGATGTTCGGCGCCACGTTGATGCTTCCCGACCTCTATGGCGGCGCACGGACGGCACGCCATATTCATCATTCATTGCTATATAAGCAGGGTCACGCCGGTGCTCCGGCGCATGACGCTGCCCACTGTTCAAGGTGCCTCATGGCGGTTGTGAACGACTACACGGCGCTTCTGTCTGGGCTGTACTGGTACGCCGGACCGACGGCCGGGCGGGCCGTGGTGCTGACGTACTCGTTCTCCTCCACCATGGAGCAGGCGCTCGTGGGCCGGGCCGACCCGGTGGCCGTGGGGTTTCAGCCGCTGGACGAGGCCGCCCGTACCATCGTGCGCCAGGCGCTGGCCCAGTGGTCCGCCATCAGCGGCGTGACCTTCCTGGAGATGAGCGGCAGCGAAGGCGACCTGACCTTCGGGCTCTATGACCTGGCAGCCCTCGGGGACCCGACCGCGGCGGGGACCGGCGGCTATCCCAACTCCGGCGCGTTCATCGGGTTGGATGGCAAGCTGCAGGTGTACAGCGGCGAGCAGACCGCCGGCGGCGATATCCATATCGATGGCGCCTACCGCTCCACGACCACCGACACCGACCTGCTGCATGTGCTGCTGCATGAGATCGGGCACACGCTGGGGCTGAAGCACCCGCATGAGGACGACCCCACGCTGGGGGTGGATAACGGCAACCTGACGGTGATGAGCTACCAGCTGCCGCGCAATGCGGTGCTGGGGCCGTACGATGTCTCGGCTATCCAGGCCGTGTATGGCACGCCCACCGGCGCGGCGCGGCTGGAGACCTGGTCCTGGAATGCCGCCACCGAGACGTACACGGCGTCCATGCCGGGCGATGGGCGCTACATGCGCGGCACCTCCGCCAAGGATGTCCTGACGGCGCTGGGCAGTGGCGTGGCCATCGTGACCATGCAGGGCGACGATGTGATCAACATTGGCAGCGGGGCGGCGGAGGTGAATGCCGGGTCGGGCCGCGACGTGGTGAATGTGGGGATGGCGTTCCGCCAGGACCTGTCCATGTCCATCGGCGGCGATGCCACGTTCTCCTATCTGTTCAACGGCCCTTCGGTCTTGCAGAAGTACCTCGGGGTTGAGGTGCTGAACTTCACCAATGGCAGCTACGACTATGCCAATTCGCGCTTCAGCTTCACCCTGCCGGCGCCGGATGCACCGGTGTTCCGCGAATGGTGGGTGGATGGGGCGGGCGCGCTGACCATTGCCGGCACCGCGGCGGCGGGCAGCGAGGTGCGGTTCAGCAGCATCTCCGGCACCGCCGCGGTGGCAGACGATGGCGGCTGGACGATGGCATTGCCGGCGAATGCCGGCTTCCAGACATTGTCGGCGATCACCAACCGGCAGGGCCAGGATTCCACGGCGGCCGCGTTCGGCGTGCGCTACCAGGGCACCGCCGAGGGCAACAATCCCGGCGTGTTCGATGCGGTGCGCGGCTTCCTGTCGGGCGGCAATGGCGACGACAACCTGTTCGGCGGGCTGGGCGACGACCTGCTGTATGGCGGCGCGGGCAGCGATACCGCACATATCGACGCCTTGCGCAGCCAGACGCGCGTGGGGGTGGCGGGCGATACCGTGGTGCTGCGCGGGCCCGAGGGCATGGATACGCTGGTGGGCGTGGAGCAGGTGTGGTTCAGCACCGGCGGTCCGGTCTCGATCGCGACACTGTCCGCCGGAGCCGAGCCGCTGATGAGCCGGCAGTTCGGTGGCCTGCCGAAATACAGGCTGGCGGATCTGTATGCCGGCGCCCTGCCGGGGCTGAGCTACCAGTACACCGGCGACGGCACCGCGGAGATCGTGGGCGGCACGACGGCCGGGGACATGATCGATCTCGGCGGCGGCAACGACTCCGTGACCGCGTCCGGCGGCAATGATGTGCTGGTGGGCGGCGGTGGCGACGATACGATCGATGGCGGCGAAGGCACGGACACGGCGGTGTATGCCGGCAATCGCGCCCAGTACCGCATCGGCGTGGCGGGCAGCGAGATCCGGGTGCAGGGGCCGGACGGGCGCGACGCGCTGAGCGGCGTGGAGCAGGTGCAGTTCGCCGATACCGCCGCGATCACCCTGGCCACGCTGCTGGGCAGCCCGGGGACCGAGGAGCTGATGTCCCTGCTGGTGGATGGCACGCTGCGGCTGCAGCTGCCGGATGTGTATTCGGGGCCGCTCGCCCTGCGCTACCTGTTCACCGGCACCAATGGCAGCGATGTCGCCGCCGGGACGTCGCAGAACGATTTCGCCAATCTGGGCGATGGCAACGATGCGGCCTCGATGAATGCCGGGGACGACATCGTGGATGGCGGCGGCGGCAACAACTTCCTGACCGGCGGGCCCGGGCGCGATGTGTATTTCATCGATGGGCGGTTCTTCGTTCCCGTGTGGTCCTGCGTGACGGACTGGGAGGTGGGCGAGCAGCTTGCCATCTGGGGCTGGCAGGAAGGTATCAGCAGCTACACCTGGGGCGAGAATGACGGGCTGCCGGGGTATCTCGGTGCCACGTTCTACGGCGATTTCGACGGCAACGGGCTGGTGGAAACCGCCGTGACCGTGACGGGGCGCAGCGTGGCGGAGATACCCGCGGTCAACAAGCTGGTCGTCAGCGGGCTTGGGTTGCTGACGTTTGGCTAGACCGGCTTATCCCCCAGCACGGTGACGCGGTTGCCGCTGCGGGTGTGGGGCCAGTAGTCCCACATGGCGCGGTGCTGGGCGCAGCGGTTGTCCCAGAAGGCGATTGTGCGTTCGGTCCAGCGGAAGCGGCATTGCCAGAGCGGGCTTTCGGCGTGGTCGTAGAGGTAGGACAGGATGGCCGCACTTTCGTCGCCAGGCAGGCCGACGATGTTGCGGGTGAAGCCGCGGTTCACATAAAGCGCGCGGCGGCCGGTGACGGGGTGGGTGCGGATGATGGGGTGTTCGGCGCGGGGGTAGACGGGTTTGTCGGCGACGCCGAGATTGGCGTAGGTGCCGCGATAGACCTGTTCGCCGTCGTGGATGGCGGTGAGCCCATCCAGGTAGGTTTTCATGCGGTCCGACAGGGCTTCGTAGGCGGCGTACATGTTGGCGAAGAGGGTGTCGCCGCCGTGCGGGGGGCACTGCTTGATGTAGAGGATCGAGCCCATCGGGGGCAGTTCGTCGCAGGAGACGTCGCTGTGCCAGCCTTCGCCGTTGGCGCGCGAGGAGTTGCGGTCGGCGTGGATCTTCATCAGCGGCGGCAGGCCCGGCTCGTGCGGGGCGGCGGGGTGGATGTGGAGTTCGCCCCAGAGCTTGCCGAAGGCGAGGTGCTGTTCGGGCGTGAGATTCTGGTCGCGGAAGAAGATGACGAGGTTCTCGGCGAAGGCGCGGTGGATCTCATCGAATTGCTGGTTGGACAGGGGCTTGGAGAGATCGACGCCGGTGATCTCGGCGCCGATGATGGGCGTGAGCTTTTCCACCGTGATGGTTTCGAAGGGGGCGCTTTCACCCATCTCATGGCGGTAGCGGGGGCCGCCCATGCCGCGCAGGCTGTTCATCTCGGTTCCTCCCTGGCTTTGCGCGTGTTCTAGCACGGTGGCGGTTTCGCTGTATCGTGGGCGGCAACATTGGAGGGATGGCCATGCTGCAGTTCGGTGCGTCGATGTTCTTCACCGATTATTCCATGACGCCGCAGGCGCTGGGGCGGGCGCTGGAGGAGCGCGGGTTCGAATCGGTCTGGGCGCCGGAGCATTCGCATATTCCGGTTTCGCGGAAGTCGCCGTGGCCGGGCGGTGCGGAGCTGCCGAAGCGATATTACGACTGCATGGACCCGTTTGTTTCGCTGGCTGCGGCGGCGGCGGCGACCACCACGTTGCAGCTGGGGACCGGCGTGTGCCTGGTGAACCAGCGCGACCCGATCCAGACGGCGAAGCAGGTGGCTTCGCTGGACCAGATCTCGGGCGGGCGGTTCCTGTTCGGGATCGGGATTGGCTGGAATGCCGAGGAGATGGAGAATCACGGCACGGTGTTCGCGACGCGGGCCAAGCTGGTGCGCGAGCGGATCGAGGCGATGGTGGAGATCTGGACGAAATCGAAGGCGGAGTATCACGGCGAGTTCGTCAATTTCGATCCGATCATGGCGTGGCCGAAGCCGGTGCGGAAGCCGCATCCGCCGGTGATCGTGGGCGGGGCGTGGCCGCAGGGGGCGCGGCGGGCGCTGCGCTATGGGCAGGGTTGGATCCCGATTGCCGGGCGGGCGCCGATCGAGGAGGCGCTGCGGGCGTTTCCGCAGATGGCGGCCGAGGCGGGGCGTGATCCCGCGGAGGTGGAGATTTCCACCTTCAGCGCGATGGAGGATCTGGACCAGTTGCTGCGGCACCGGGATTTGGGCGTGAAGCGGGCGGTGGTTTCGCTGGAGTCGGAGAAGGAGGACAAGATCCTGCCGGTTCTGGACCGGTGGGCGGCCATTATCCGGGCGGCGCAGGCGGGATAAGTCGGAATATTCCTATTACGGAATAATAAGGACGTGATTCGGGACGGGCTGGAAGGCCCGTTTTGAAAACGCGCCTGGGCGCCGGGTGACCCTGCGGGGGATGCGCGGCGCGGATTGGGCGCGGGCTCGCGTGGGGGTTTGGCGGCGCGGGAGGGCGCGGGGCGCCGGCGGCGTGATCTTCGCCGGGGCCTGGCTCG
>JAIXTK010000162.1 GCA_027483995.1 Acetobacteraceae bacterium | reverse complement strand
TAGATTTCGCCACCTTGTCCCGGCCGGAGCTAAGCGTCTGGTCACGTAGTGTCGAATCCGCGGTGCTAATGGCACCGTTACGGAAGATGGTGAAGGTTACGTCGACCGACTCATCCGAAACAACGGCATGGATGTTGCTATCACCCGGCCTCGCCTCCTGGAAAAGCGCAACGCTGTTTGGGTTGCCATCGATATTCACCCCGCGCCAGCCACGCAGGTTCAGGAGCTTGGTGTTGGACAGGTAAGACGGATGGTGCGCACCGACATCCACATAGAAACCGGGTCGGTCTGCCATGCCGAACGTTGCAAGCATCGATTCTACTATGATATCTTCACCGAACTGCGAAAAATGCAGCTTAGTGTGCTGATCTTCCAACACCCGCAGCGCAGCGTCCACATTCGGGAGCGATCGGAGGTTCATGGTGTTATCGGGTCCCAGAATTTATCTAGCACTCTATCAATCCTGCAAGCGGAGGACGCGCAAGTAGTACGGCGCTAGCCCACCAACCGCTTCAGCGCCTCTGAGGTGGAAACCTTCTCCGAAGCCACCTCCGTCAGCCCCGACCGGTTCAGGGTGTCCAGCCCGAAGGCCTTGTGCGAAGGATGGCCAAAGGCAATCCCCTGCGGATGGTGCACCACGGCCCGTCCCTCGACGATCTGCTGATCCCATTCCGCCATCTCGGGGAACGGCTTGGAAGGGTGGAAGAACACATGTTGGTGATACACCCGCGCGCCCACCGGAGCGGTGTGGAACACGAAGCTGTGCCGCGTCAGTGACGTGTCGCGGATCGGCGTGCCGCCATGAGGTAGCTGGGGGTGCCAGATCACGCAATCACCGGGGTTCATGTGCAGGGCCGTCGCACGCAGGCCGCGCTCGGTACAGCGGTCCACCACGCGCTTCTGGTACTCGTTCCACATATGGTCGTCGAGCTGCGGCAGGGCATCCAACGAGCCATACGGAGCGCGCGCCATCGCCTCACGGTCCAGCTCGCCCACGAGGTGGCCACCGGCCAGCACCTCCAGGCAGCCATTGTCGTCCCCGGCGCCCTCCAGGTACAGCGTGTTGCCGAAGTAGTTGTATTCCGGCCTTGTGCAGAACACTGGCGTGTCACGATGCGGCGGCTGCTCCGAGCCACGCTCGTAGTAGAGCGAGGTGTAGAGCGAGGTCGGGCGACCGAACAAATAGTCCTGCACCTCCAGCAGCAGCTTGTTCTGCGTGAACAGCTGCGTGAGGATCGGCAGCGCCATGTGCAGGTTGGTGAAGCGCGGAAGAATACCGCGATTGGAGCGATGCTGGTCGAAGGTCGCAGCGTTCTGCAGATAGAATTTCTGGAACTCGGCGATCACCTTCCGGCAATGCTCCGGCGGCACCACGTTCGGGATCACGGTGTAGCCCAGCGCCACGATATTGGCGGCATGGCGCATCGCGGGTTCGGACAGGGTGGAGCGCAGGATCTGCTCCATCGCATTGTCCTGCAGGTGGATGGGCGGGTTGACCCAACCTGTGTAGCTGCCACCGTCCATGATCTAGCCCCCCCAAACATTAAATTATGCGTGGGGATATCATCAAACCAAACCCCGCCGCAACGAGTGCGCTTGCCTGTCTACACCCGCACGTATTGCAGCCCCGTGAACTTCCCACGAAGTGCCTTCGTCCGCGCCGCCACCCCCTCCGGCGCGTTGCTGCGCAGCCCCTCGGCGATCAGCTCCGCCAGGGCCGGCGCGTCAGCCGGCGTTACGCCGCGGCGCACCAGTTCCGGCGTGCCGATGCGCAGCCCGTTCAGGTCGCCGGCCACCTCCGCGATTGGCAGGCCGATGCCGCAGGCCAGGAATCCCGCCCGGCGCAGCGTTTTGGAAGCCGCCTGGCCGCCGCCGAATGGCGCCGCCTCCACCGCGAACTGGTGGGAGGTGGTCATGCCGCGATCTTGCGCGAACACGCTTATGCCGCGCGCCGCCAGCTCGCCCGCCAGTGCCTGGGACAGCGCCACCATCGCGCGGGCATAGTCCGCACCGAACTCGCGCCAATCCAGCAGTGTGATGGCCAGCGCGGCGGATTTGGCGGCATCGAAATTCGCCGTCATGCCGGGAAAGGCGATGCGGTCCAGCGTCTCGGCAATGGCCGCGTCGTTGGTCACGATCAGCCCGCCGGCCGGGCCGCCCAGGCTTTTGTAGGTGCTCATTGTCATCAGATGCGCGCCCTCGGCCAGCGGGTTCGGCCAGGCGCCGCCGGCGATGATGCCGCATTGGTGCGCGGCGTCGAACAGCACATGCGCCCCCACCTCGTCGGCGATCGCCCGCACCGCGCGCACATTGTGCGGGAACAGGTTCAAGCTGCCGCCGATGGTGATCAGCCGCGGGTTCACCCGCCGCGCCAGCGCCCGCAGCCCATCGAGATCGACCGTGTAGCCATCGGCATCCACCGGGGCCGGGTGGCTCACCAGCCCGTACAGCCCGGCGCAGCCCGCCGCATGGTGCGTCACATGCCCGCCCACGGCCGGCGGCGGGGCGATGATGGCATCGCCGGGCCTGGTGAGCGCCATGAACCCGTACAGATTGGCCATGGCGCCGGAGGCCACGCGGATCTCGGCGTATTTCGCCCCGAACACCTCGGCCGCCAGTTCGGCGGCGATCACCTCGATCTCCTCGATCGCCTCCAGCCCCATCTCGTATTTGTCGCCGGGGTAGCCCAGCGAGGGCCGGCTGCCGAGCCCGCGCCCCAGCGCCGCCTCGGCCGCCGGGTTCATCACGTTGGTGGCGGGGTTGAGGTTGAAGCAATCGGCATCGTGGATTTCGAGGTTGCGCACGATCAGCGCCTCGATGCGCGCCGCCACGGCGGAACTGGGCGCACCAACCGCGGCCGCCAGCCCCTGCACGTGGCGCTCGCATTCCTCGGGAACCCAGGGGCGGCGGGCGAGATGGGGCATGGCAGGGGCTCCGGGCACGGGTCTGAACGCCCTCCAGTTACCGGCATTCCCGGCACCCGCCAAATGCCGCGGCCCCAGCGCACCCGGCCAGGGCGATGGAGGATCGTCCATGACCCGGCGCCACGGTTGGAGTATAGGATCGGCCGGCTCCAGCGCAGCGCCCCACACAGCCGAGGGCTCCATGATCCCCAAGCTGATCCACCAGATGTTCGTCCCGCCCGCCGAGGACCCTGGCCGCGGCCTCGATGCCGATATCCTGGCGCAGTGCGACGCTTGGCGCACCCTGCATCCCGGCTTCCAGCATCGCCTGTGGAACCTCCCCATGCTGCGCGGACTGTGCGTGGTGCACGACCTGATGCCGGTGTTCGATGCGATC
Source organism: Acetobacteraceae bacterium (assembly GCA_027483995.1). GTDB lineage: Bacteria > Pseudomonadota > Alphaproteobacteria > Acetobacterales > Acetobacteraceae > CAMDGX01. The sequence goes on along the minus strand of JAIXTK010000162.1, from coordinate 9,000 downwards.
CAACTATGCCGCTTCCCGGCGATGCAGGCCGACCTGGCGCGGCTTGCGATCCTGTCGGCGCTGGGCGGCTTCTGGGCCGACCTGAGGCTGGTGCCCCAGCGTGGCTTCCTGCCGGCGCTGTCCGGCCATCGGCTGGTGCTGGCGGAGCACTTCGTCAACTATTCCTGGGTACCCGGCCTGCCCTGCTCCGCCTTCATCGGGGCCGAGCCCGGCCATCCCTTCCTGCACGCCGCCATCCGGAATGCCCTGGCGCGCGTCGCGATGCGCGAACCGCGCACGCTGGAGGTCGCCGGCCCCGGCGCCCTGCACCAACTGCTCCGCCGGATGAGGAACAGCGAGGCGCTCGGCGAGGGCTTCCACCTGCTCCGCCAGGATGAGGCGTGGGGCGTGCTGTTCGCCAATGGCAGCAGCTCCTACAACCGCGGGCACACCGGGGATCTGCACTGGAGCCTGCGCGAACGCCACGAGAGCCCCTATCTCGACCCCGCCCCGATGCAGCCCTCCAGGATGCCGTCGGCTACGATGCCCTCCGCCACGCGGCCGCCCACCGGCCGCAGGAAAGCCGCCATGCCCGTCTCCTCCAACGCATTCGACAGCCTCGCCAGCCACATCCTGGCGCATCTGCGGCCGGGCCGCGTTCTGGACATCGGGCCGGGCGCGGGCAAGTTCGGCAAGCTGGTGCGCGACCTTTCCGCGCAGTTGGGCGCGCCGGTGCACACCACGGCGTTGGAGATCGACTCCGCCTACGTCTCCGAGTTCGAGCTGCACCGGCACTACGACGAGGTGGTGGTGGGCGACGCGCTCGGCCTGCTCCACACCCCACGGATGCGCTGCGACCTGGCCATCCTCGGCGATTGCCTGGAGCACATGCGCAAGTCGCACGGGCTCGACCTGCTGAACTTCCTGATCTACCGCAGCGCCCACATCCTGGTGCTGTGGCCCGACGAAGCCATCCAGGACGACTGGGAGGGCCACGCGGCAGAGGCGCACATCTCCACCTGGTCGCCGGAGGATTTCCGCCCGTGGAAGGTGCTGCACGCCAGCACCTACTCGGAGTCGGGCCGGATGAACCTCGCGCTGATCCGCGGCTACCAGCCCGCCCGCGCGCCGGTCACGGAGGAAGACTTCAGGCAGTGGCAGGAAACCCCCTTCGTGCTCGCCCAGGCCGTGCAGCCGCGCTCGGCGCTGGACCGGCTGCGCGAGAAGGTGGCGGCGGCGCCGGGAGACGATGCGCTGCTCAGCCAACTCGGCTACGCGCTGATGGAGGCTGGCCGCTTCGCGGAGGCGCGCGAGGCAATGGCCACAAGGTTGCGGCCGCAGGGCAATTCCGGTGGGCTGCTCCTGGCCCTCAGCCACGCCAGCAACCGGCTGGGCCATAGGGAGGAGGCATTGGGGCTCGCCCGCGCCGCGGCCGAGGCGTCGCCACGGGATGTCCATGCCCACATGCACCTGGCCTACCTGCTGCTGGGGTCCGGCGCGCTGGAGGAAGCCCGCAAGGCCCTCACCGCGGCCCTGTCGCTCAAGCCCAATGAAGCGCGCGCCTACGAAGCGCTATCGACGGTGCATGAGCGCGCCGGGCGGCCGGACCAGGCCCTGGCAGCGATCGAGGCCGCCCTGCAGTTGGCGCCCGACAACGCGCTCTACCGCCAGCGGCGCGACCGCATGGCCGCCCCCTCGTCCTGACCGGCGGCCGGAGCCCCCGCATGGCCAGATTACGCATCGGCATCTTCGGCATGTCGCAGGAGGCGATGCTGGCCACCCCCGGCCATCTCGATCCGCGCACCGTGCTCATCTCCCGCGGGCAGGAGATCATCGCCAACACCCTCTGGGTCGCCCGCGGTATCGTCGCCACGCTGGCCGCAGCACCGGATGTGGAGATCGTCCCGCTGATGACGGTGCGCTGCCGCGCCAGTGCGGCCTTCCACCGCGATTTCTTCGACGCCTGCGTGGCCGAGATCATCGAACTGATCCGCAGCCACGGCCCGTTCGATGGCCTGGTGGCCGCCAACCACGGCGCGATGGAGGTGGATGGCCTCGATGTCTCCGGCGACACCGCGCTGATGGAAGCCGTGCGCCAGGCCGTCGGCCCCGATGTGCCGATCACCATGGCGCTGGACATGCACGGCCACCTCACCCCCGGCCTGCTGCGCGATGCCCAGGGCTTCGCCGTGTTCCGCACCGCCCCGCACCGGGACGACGACAGCACCGGCGCCCGCGCCGCCACCCTGCTGCTGCGCCTCCTCCGCGAGCGCATCCGCCCCGCCAGCTACGCCGTGCACATCCCCCTGCTGCTGCCCGGCGAAATGGCGATGACGGACCACGAGCCCATGCGCAGCCTCTACGCCGCCCTGCCAGGGATGGAGCAGGACCCCGACGTGCTCGGCATGGACTACATGGTCGGCTTCGCCTGGAACGACCTGCCCTGGGTCGGCTTCACCGCCGTGGCCACCGCCACCACGCCCAGCCGCGCCCGCACGCTGGCACTCGACCTCGCCGCCACGCTCTGGTCCCGCCGCCACGAATTCCGCCTCCAGCTCACCGCCCTGCCGCCGCACGAAGGCCTGCTGGAAGCCGGCCGCCTGGCCACCCACGGCCCCGTGCTGGTCAGCGATTCCGGGGACAACGTCACCGCCGGCGCCTATGGCGACCTCACGCTGGTGCTGCAGGAAGCCCTCGCCCTGCCAGTGATCGGCCCGATCACCGTGTGCAACATCATCGCGCCCGAGGCGGTTGCCGCCTGCCGCGAGGCCGGCCCCGGCGCCACCGTCACGCTCGCCCTGGGCGCTGAGCACCTCTCCGGCCCCAAGACCCAGCTGGCCGTGCAAGGCATCGTGGAAGCCACAGGCGAGCAGCTCGCCCCACAGGCCAACCATCACGTGCAGGGCCCCACCGGCCCCTGGGCCCGCGTCCGCTTCGGCCACGCCACCGCCACCTTCCACGCCCGCCGCCTGCAGATCACCACGCCCGGCCAGCTGGACGCCATGGGCCTCGACCCGCGCCACGGCATCACCGTGTTCAAGGTCGGCTACCTGCACCCGGAACTGGAAACCCTGGGCGCCAGGCATGTTCTGCTGCTGAGCGACGGGACCTCCCACCTGGATCTCGCCCGCCTGCCCTATACGCGCATCCGCCGCCCCGCCTTTCCGTTCGAGCAGGGGATGGGGTGGGTGCCGGCGCAAGGGCTGTATGGGCCGGAAGCATAGAAAGACTCTTCTTTTTGTGAACAAAAAGAAGCAAAAAAACTTCATTCGTTTGCGGCGGAAAGGCTCGGTCTTCCCGCATCAAATGGACAAAGGTTTTTTGGTTCTTTTTTTCAAAAAAGAACCGCTTGCCTAAAGCGAGAAATCGCCCGCCGCCACCAGGTCCACCCCCACCAGGCGAAGACGCAACTCCGGCGCCACGCCGCCCACCGTATTGCCCTCGATCACCGTATCCACCCCGTCGAACCACACGCGCAGCTGCCCCGGCGCGGTCAAGGGCGCGGCGCCGATGAACGCAAAAGCATCGTCCGCCCCGCCGGCGATGGCATCGATCGCGCGCAGCGAAATGCCGTCCCGCTCCGCCCCCGGCGCGGCGGCCGGGCGGAAATCCAGGATCAGGTCCGGCGCGGCCGAGAACAGGTCCTCCGGCCCGAACATGAACACGTCGTTCCCCGCCCCACCCCACAGCGTGTCGCCCCCAGCCCCTCCCCGGATGTGATTGGCGCGCCCGTCGCCGGCCAGCGTATCGGCGAAGCGGCTGCCCACCACATGCTCGAACCCATAGGCCAGGTCGCCCTCCGCATCCCCGCCAGAGACCGCCTGCCGTCCGCCCGGCCCCAACACCCCCAGCGCCACGGAAACCCCCGAAGGCGAGCCGGCATAGCTCAGCGCATCCAGCCCCGCGCCGCCGCGCAGCGTATCCGCCCCCGCGCCACCTTCCAGCCAGTCATCCCCGGCGCCGCCCTCCAGCGTGTCGTCCCCGCCGCGCCCGCGCAGCACGTCAACGCCCGCACCGCCGCGCAGCACGTCGCGGCCTGCGCCGCCATCCAGGCTGTCGCGCCCCGCGCCACCCTCCAGCGTGTCGTCGCCGCCCAGCCCCAGCAGCACATCGTCGCCGCGCCCGCCGCGCAGGTGGTTGGCGGCGCCGTTGCCGGTCAATCGGTCGTGGCCGTCACCGCCGATCGCATGCTCGATCAGGATGCCCGGCGCCACCAGCAGCGGCGCCCCGGCCACCTGGCCCGCGGTGCCGGCCCGCAGGTCGATCACCGAGGCGGTGCTGGCCGCCGAGGCGTCGATCGTGTCCTCGCCCCCGGCATCCACCAGCACGCTGCCCGTCGGCATGCCAGCCACGGCGCCGAACTCGTCGGTGAACACATAGCGGTCATCCGGCCCCGCGGCGGCCCCGAACACCGACAGCACCGCACTGTTGATCGTGCCGGTGCTGCCGTTGGCGAAGGTGTCGCGCAGTACCAGCCGCCAGGTGCCGGCGGCATCCTCGCCCAGGAACGCGTTGGACACGAAGGTCCAGGGCCGGAACGGCTGCGGCTGGCCGCCGGGCGCAGCCCCGCCACTGTGGAAGAACAGCATGCTCGCCGTGCCGCGCGGGGAGATCAGCTCGATCTCCAGCTCCTGCGCCAGCATCCCGCCGATATCGAGCGCCAGCGTCACCTGCTCCGCGCGCATGCCGGGTGCGATCTCCAGCAGCAGCTCGCGCGACGTGTTCGCGGTGTTCAACACCAGCGGGCCGGTGAACTGCGCCGTGCGCCGCTGCTCGTTGGCCGAGGTTTGCTGCGCGTCCCACGTCTCCGCCAACCGCACCGCGGCGCGCGCATCCACCAGCCCGAAGCCGTAATTGGCCGACACATGGAACCCGGCGCCATTCACCCAGGTCGCCCCGTTCACGAACCAGGGCGTGCGCTCCCGCAAGCTCGCCGGCGCGCCAACCGCCGAGCCGGTATGCCGCGCGCTCAGCGCCAGGATCTCGCGCACATCGCGCCAGCCCAGCGCCGGGTTCGCCTCCAGCATCAGCGCCACCACGCCCGCCACCATGGGCGAGGCGGCGGAGGTGCCGCCGAAGAGCGTGGTGTAGTCCAGCGGCACCGGATCGTTGATGACGCCGTCATTCACCCCCTCCAGCCCAGTGCGGTCCGTGGTGGTCACGCCCGGGTCGCCGACCCCGTCGCTGGAAGGCGCCACCACCAGCACATTGGCACCGGAGGAGGCGTATTCGCTCACCACCCCCGCGGTGTTCACCGCCCCCACCACCAGCGTATGCCGGTTGGTCTGGTAGTAGCTGAGATTGGCATCCAGCGTGCCGGCCCGGTTGTTGCCGGCCGCCACCACCATCACGGTGCCCAGCCCGCCGCGCCCGGTCTCGGCCGCCGTGGCGTAGTGCGGCGCAATCGGCGCCCAGGCCAGCGGATCGATCGTGGCATCGAAGGCGACCGTGCCGCCGTAGCTCATGTTCACCACATCGAACCGCCAGGCCTGCGCCATGGCCGGCTCCACCCACTGCAGCGCCACCGATCTCGAAAAGATCACCGGCACGGAGGTGATCCGCGCCTCATACGCCACGCCCACCACGCCCACACCATTGGCCCGCCCGGCGATCACGCCCGCCACCTCCGTGCCATGCGCGCTGCCGGTGAAGCCGTATTCCAACCCCTCCACTTCCCAGGTGGATTCATACCCGGCGGCGAGATCCGGGTGCGTCTTCTCCACCAGGCTGTCGAACACACCAATGCGCACGCCACGCCCGGCATAGTCGGCCCAGGCCGGCAGCACGTTCAGGTGCACCGCCGGCTGGGCCAGCCCGTTGCCGTGCAGATACCACTGCCGGCCCAGCAGGGGATCCGAGGGCAACGGGGCCATCACGTCACCCCATCATCTCATCGGGGGTTGGCGAGGTACGCCTTGTTCACGCAATTCTCCAGCCGGTTGTCGCGCAGGTAGCGCGCCGCGGTGCGGGAGGAGAGGAACCGAATGTCGCGCATGCTCTCCGGCGTGTAGAAGGCCGAATGCGGCGTGAGTACCAGGCGGTGCTTGATCCACGCCTCGCCATCCTTCCACGCCTTGATCAGGCGGCGCTGCGGATCGGCCGGCTCCTCCGGCAGCACATCCAGCCCGGCGGCCAGCACGGTGCCGTCCTTCATCGCATCGTGCAGCGCATCCACATCCACCACGCCGCCGCGCGCGGTGTTCACCAGGATCATGCCCTTCTTGGCCGCGGCGAAGGCGTCCTTGCCCACCAGCCCGCGCGTCTCGGTATTCAGCGGCGCATGCACGCTCACGATGTCGCACTGGCCCATCAGCTCGGCCAGGCTATCCGCCCGCCGCACGCCCAGCGCCAGCTCGTACCCGTTCGGCACGAAGGGGTCGTAGAACACCACGTCCATGTCGAACGCCGCCGCGCGGCGCATCGCCGCGGTGCCGATGCGCCCCGCGCCCACCACGCCGAAGGTGCACACGCCCAGCCGCTTGCCGAACGGGTTGTGCGCCGGCCGCCAGTTGCCCTTCAGATCCTCCTGCAGCATCTGGTCGTGGTAGGCGATGCTCTTACTCAACGTCATCACCAGCGCCATCGCATGGTCCGCCACTTCGCGGGTGCCGTAATCCGGCGTATTGGAAACCGCGATGCCCATGCCGCCGAGCGTGGCCACATCCACCTCGTCGAACCCCACCGCCGCCTTCACGTAGATGCGCGCCTTGGCCAGCTTGCCGATGTTCGCGGCACCGGGATACGGCCCCACCACCGCATCCGCGCTGGCCCATTCCGCATCCGTCACCTCGTCCACGCTGCGGCGGAAGATGGTCTCGAAGCCCGCGCCCACGGCGTCGCGCGCCACGTCGTCGAATTCCGGCGGCATCACCGGCCACAGAATGCGCATGGTCATGTCGTGTTGTTCCCTGGAGACGTTTCCGTGACTCCCATCATGGGCGGGTGACGCGGGCCGGGCAATGTGGTCCGATACCGCCACCCATACGGGAGACACGCGATGCCGAGGCAAAACGGCCTGCTGCGCCGAACCGTAATGACCATGTTGGGGTTTGGATTGGGGCTGCCCCTCGCCCTGCCCGCCACCGCCCAGCCCATCTCGTCCGACCAGATCGCCACGATCCTGGCCAGCCCAGACCGCACGGCGGCGGACCGCACCAACGATTTGCGCCGCAAGCCACAGCAGATGCTGGAATTCTTCGCCCTGCGCCCGGGCCTGGTCGCCGTCGATCTCAGCGCCGCCGGCGGCTACACCACCGAACTCGTCGCCCGCGCCATCGGCCCCACGGGCGCCGTCTATGGCCAGAGCCGGCCGCCGCCAGGCGCCAACGCCCCGCGCCCGGCCGCCCCCGAAGGCAACAGCAACCCGCAGCTGGCCACGCCCACCCCCGCCGCCCCGCCACGCTTCCGCCCCTCGCCCGAGGCGCTGGCCGAACGCATGGACCGCATGAAGGCCGCCGGCGTCGCCACCGCCCCCATCACCGCCGTGGTGCGCCCCTTCGAAGACCCGTTCCCCCCCGAACTCGCCGAAGGCCGCGTCGATGTCGTCACCCTGATCTTCAACTACCACGACCTCGGCCACATGCTGGTGGACCGCGCCGCCATGAACCGCGCCGCCTTCCGTGCGCTCAAGTCCGGCGGCACCTACATCATCGCCGACCACTCCGGCCGCCCCGGCACCGGCATCAGCGAATCCGGCACCCTGCACCGCATCGAGGAAGCCTTCCTGCGCCAGGAAGTGGAAGCCGCCGGCTTCCGCTTCGCCGCCGAAGGCAACTTCCTGCGCAACCCCGCCGACCCGCGCGACAAGAACACGCCGGATCCGCCGATGCCGAAGGACGAATTCGTGGTGAAGTTCGTCAAGCCCTAGGAGCACACGCAAACGGGGGGCTCACCCCGGCAGCCATGCGATATATGGTGGTGACGCGCCACCATGACCACCATATCTTGTTTCCACTGACTCGCCGTGTGCGGGCGCACAGGAACAGGATTGCCATGGACGGATCACTCCACCCCCACCTCGCCGGCGCTCTCGCCACGCCCGGCACCAGCTTCGGCGAAGCCCCGCTGCCCGCCCGCGTGCTCGATCCCGGCATGGGCATCGCCGTCGCCCGCCGCACCGTGTTCCGCGCGGACGACCAGGAGGATTTCGGCCGCGTCGCCGCCCGCGTCGCCGCCGGGAACATGGCCCTGCTGGGCGACTCCGCCGACCCCGTGGAGCAGGCCCGCCTGCGCAACGCGATCGCCACCGGCGCGCTCATCACCTCCGGCCGCCACCTCCAGCACGGCGACGCCAGCCAGCCCGGCCGCAACATGGAGGTGTTCACCAACTGCGCCACCGCGGCCGCCAGCTTCACCCTGTTCTACCTGCTGCTGAACGGCAGCGGCGTGGGCCGCGCCTACGACGATGCGCTGATGGCCACCGATTGGGGGAACGCCCCCCGCCTGCGCCTGCGCCTCGATTCCTCCCACCCCGACGCCCCCACCACCCGCGCCGCCCGGCACCGCTTCGGCACCGAGTTCAGCCTCCTCCCCTGGGGCACCACGCCGGAAGCCTATACAGACGCGCAGGACGAAGAAGTCGCCGCCTGGATCGCCCGCGAATTCGAGATCGACGCCACACCCAACCCCACCGCGCACGTGATCGAAGACAGCCGCGAAGGCTGGGCCAAGGCCATCGAAATTCTCGAAAGCCGCGCCTTTGCCGGTGCGGCCGACGAAACCCTCCTGCTCGATTTCTCCGCCATCCGCCCCTGCGGCGCCCCCATCGCCGGCATGCAGGGCCGCCCCGCCTCCGGCCCGCTCTCGCTGATGCGCGGCTTCGCCAATTTGCGCCATCACGTCATCGAACCCGCCCGCGCCGGCACCCTGCCGCGCTGGGAACAGGCCCTGCTGGCCGACCACCACCTCTCCGTCGAAGTCCAGGTCGGCGGCGCCCGCCGCGCCGCGCGCATGGCCACCAAATCCTGGCGCGACCCCGGCATCCTGCGCTTCATCCGCGCCAAGGCCGAAGGCGGGCTCTGG
>JAIXTK010000070.1 GCA_027483995.1 Acetobacteraceae bacterium | reverse complement strand
GGCTCATCGTGGCGAGGAAGGCGCTTTTGGCCGCGGTGGCGGCCTGGGCGGCGTGGCGGGCGGCGATCAGCCCGCGCCACTGCCGCGCCAGCACGATGCCAGCCGCGATCAGGGTGCCGAGAAGCGTGGCCACCGCGCCGATCAGCCCATTGAACGTCGCCTTGTAGGCGGTCGTCAGGTCATGGCGCACTTTCGCGTTCATCTGGTTGGCGAAATTGGCGACCAGACTGAGGCGCGACATGGTGCTGTCGAGCAGGGTCAGCATCATGGCGCGCTCTTCCGCAGGCGGCGCCGATTCAGTGAGGCGATCAAACCAGGGCGTGGCGCCGCGCAGCTTGCGCAGCGCCGTTTCCAGGCTCTCGCGCATGCGCGCGCCTTCGTCGCCCATGTTCAGCAGCGGGCTCAGCTCCAGCATCTCCACCCGGCTCAACGCAATGTCGAACCGGTCCACGATCTCCGCGCGGGCGGCACGGTCGGTGAGGTCATGCAGGCGGGAAAGGCCGCGCTCCACGCGCTCCACCTCGCGCTCCATCTGGATGAAGGTCCAGACGAGGCTTTCGTGCTGCTGGTTGCCCAGGCTGTACTGGATCGTCTCCAGCCGGACCAGCGCGATGCCGGTGGCGATGAGCGAGGCCAGCACCAGTGCCGCCAGCACCAGGGCCACGGCCATGGGCCCGCGCCGGGCCTTCGGCCTGGCGGCCTGTGCCGGGGGGCTCATGGCAGTCGCCGGCGCCGAGGGGTCAGCTCAGCTCGATATCGCGGATCTGCCAGACGGAACGCGCGTAGACGATGGCGTTGCGCAGCGAGGCGTCGCGGTCCATCGGGTAGATGATCCACAGCGGCCCGCGGTCGCGCACCGCCATCGGCGTGCCGTCGCGATGGGTGGCCAGGATCACGGCATGCTGGCGGAAATCCACCACCGGCACGTCGGACGCATAGTCGTTGAGCGCCACCACCTTCATCGTGGTGCCGCTGGCGCCCACCAGGTCCAGCACGGCGGAGCCGAGCGGGCCGGTGAAGGTTACGCTGTCCTTGGTCCAGGGCGTCTCGCCGGTGAAGCGCCCCTGCGGCAGGGCGGCCAGCATCTCGCGGTCCAGCCGCGCCTCGCCGGGCGCGTTGGTGCGCGCGATGCGGCCCTTCATGGTCAGGATCACCGGGCCGGTGGGGGCGGGCAAGGGCGTGGCCTGGGCGCGGCCGGGGCGGGCGGTGGCCAGCTGGCCCAGGGCGAGCGCCGGAAGGGCCAGTCCTAGGGCGCGGCGGGTGAGCATGGCGGGTTCCTCGGGAAATGTTGCGAATGGCGCCCGTGTGCCCATCGAAGGTTTCGCAAAGGTTAACGAGGTATTGCCATCTGCTTTCGCGCTGGTTCAACCGTCCTCCTCCTCCTCGTCGATCTGGGGGTCGGTGGCGCAGGCGGCGGCCCGGCGCTGGCGGTGGATGCTGCGCAAAGCGGCGTAGCCATCGAGCGCCCCGCGCTCCAGCCGGTCCAGATCCGGATGCCAGGCGGCATAGTCCACGAAGCCGGCGCCCGCGCTCCAGGCCAGCAGGGCATCGGCCCCCACCACCTGGGACAGCGCCAGCGAGGTGGCCAGCAGCCCGCCGGCATCGCGCAGCGTGCTGGGCCCGAACAGCGGCAGAACGAGATACGGCCCGGCGGGCACGCCCCAGCGGCACAGCGCGTCTGCCAGCCCCAGGCTCGCCCGGCGATAGCCGAACTCAGCCGCCGTATCCCGCACACCGCCCAAGCCCAGCGTGGTGTTGATGCCGAAGCGCAGCGCCGCCTTGGCCGCCATCCGCGGCTCGCCCGCCAGCAGCGCGCTGGCCGCGGTCACCGGCTCGCCCAGATTGGCCACCGCGTTGCCGATCCCCTCGCGCACCGGGGCCGGCGTCCAGGCCAGATAGGCGGAGGCGGCGGGGCCGAGCACGTGGCGCTGCGCCAGCAGGTTGAAGCCGTGCACGTACCGGTTCACCGGCTCCAGCGGATCGCCGGCCGCCTGCGCCGCCACCGGGGCGAGCAGCAGCGCGGCGGCGAGAGCCAGTTGCCTCATCTGTCGACCCCCATCAGGTATCGGCCAAGGCGGCGATCATGGCATCCCGATGCGCCCAGTCGCCCTCCGCATGCACCGGCTGCAGGCATACATGGGTGGCACCCGCCGTGAAATGCGCGCGCAGCCCGGCCTTCACCTCGTCCACCGTGCCCGAGATGACCATCGCGTCGATGAACCGGTCGTTGCCGCCATTCTCCAGTTCCGCCTCCGCGAAGCCCAGCCGCAGCCAGTTGTTGCGATAGTTGGGCAGGACCATGTAGCGCGACAACTCCGCCCGGCCGAGGGCGCGGGCGCGCGCCTTGTCCGGTTCGATGCACACCTTCTGCTCCACCGCCAGCCATTGGTGCGGCCGGCGCAGGGCGGCGGCCTGGCGGGTGTGCTCCGACGTCACGTTATAGGGCAGGGCGCCCATGGTGCGCTCGGCGGTGAGCTTCAGCATCAGCGGGCCGAGCGCGGCAATCATCACCGGCCAGGCCTGCGCCCCTTCCTCCTGTTTGCCAGGGGGCCCTTGCAGCGCATCGAGATAGGAGCGCATCGCCGGCAGCGGCTTTTCGTAGCGATGGCCGCGCACCCCTTCCACCGCCGGGCGGTGCGACACGCCGAGGCCCAGGATGAACCGGTCCCCATACAACTGGTTCAGCGTCATCATGCCGCGCCGGGCGGAAAACCCGTCGCGCGCATAGATATTGGCGATCGAACTGCCCACGATCAGGCGCTTCGTGGCCCCCAGCAGGAACCCGGCCAGCGAGAGCGATTCGTACAGCCGCGATTCCGGATACCAGAACGCGCTGTAGCCCCGGCCCTCCACCGTGGCCATCAGCGCCGCCAGCTGCGGGCCGTCCAGCCGGTCGGTCGGATACCAGACTCCTAACCTGCCGAGTTCCATGTGTATGCTCCAGTCAAAATGGGGGGCGCCTGGCGCCGATGATCGTCGGACTGGCCGGCCATGTCGACCATGGCAAGACTTCGCTGATCCGCGCGCTGACCGGTATCGACACCGATCGGCTGCCGGAGGAGCGCGCCCGCGGCATGACGATCGACCTCGGATTCGCCTATTCGGACCGTGCGGGCGGGATCGTGGGCTTTGTCGACGTGCCCGGCCATGAGCGCTTCCTGCACAACATGCTGGCCGGCGTGCTGGCGATGGACCGCGTGCTGCTGGTGGTCGCCGCCGATGACGGGCCGATGCCGCAGACGCTGGAGCACCTGGAGGTGCTGCGCCTGGTGGGCGTGCCCCATCTCGGCGTGGCGGTGAGCAAGGCCGACCGTGTGCCCCCGCAGCGCGTGGCAGCGGTGGCGGCGGAAGTGGCCGCCCTGGCCCTGCGCGCGGGCTACGAGGCGCCGGTCCACGCCGTTTCCAGCCTCGCCGGCACCGGGCTGGAGGCACTGTGGCGCTGGATCGAAGGCGCGCCGCCAGCGCCGCGGCCCGCCAAGGCTGGCTTCCGCATGGCGATCGACCGCAGCTTCGTGCTGCCGGGTATCGGCCCCGTCGTCACCGGCACGATCGCCGCCGGCGAGGTGCGGGCCGGGGACAGCCTGGTGCTCTCGCCATCGCGCCTGGCCGCCCGGGTGCGCAGCCTGCGCGTGCAGGACCGGCCGGCCGAACATGCCGGGGTGGGCGACCGCTGCGCCCTGGCGATTTCCGGCGCCCGCATCGAACGCGCCCGGCTGCGGCGCGGCGATTGGCTGGTGACCCCGGACCTGCACGCCCCCAGCACGGCGCTGGATGCGCATGTGCGCCTCGCGGACGGCCGTGTGCTGCGCCACGGTGGCCCCGTCCACCTGCACCACGGCGCCGACTCCATCCCCGCCCGGCTGCGCGTATGGGATGAGGATGAAGCGGGCGGCTTCGTGCGCCTGCAACTCGCCCGCCCCGTCCCCGTCCTGCATGGCGACCGCGTGGTGCTGCGCGACGACGCCACTGGCCGCGTGGTGGCCGGCGGCCACGTGGTCGATCCGTTCCCGCCCCAACGCCGCCGCCCCCGGGCGCAGCGCGTGATGGAGCTCTCCGCCCTCGCGGCACCAGACCCGTTGCAGGCGGTCTCCGGCCTGCTCGCCGCCAATGGCTGGGCCGATCTCGCCCTGCTCGCCCGTGCCCGCAACCGCGATCCGGCCGGGCTGGAAGCGTTGCCGGAGGCCCTTGGCGCCATCCTGCTCGGCCCGGCGGGGCGCCGCGTGGCCCTCGCCGCCACGGCCCGGCAGGAGGTGCGCGCCCGCCTCCTTTCCGCCTTGGCCCGCCATCATGCGGAACACCCGGATCTCGGCGGTATGGCGCGGGCCACCCTGCTCGCCACGGCCGGCACCGAACCCGCCATCGCCGACGCCATGCTGGGCGAGCTGCTGGCCGAGAATGCCGTGGTCCCGCAGGGCATGGTGCTGCGCCTGCCCACTCACCGCCCGCGCCTGTCCCCGGCCGATGAGGCGATCTGGCCGCAAGTCCTGGAGCTGCTCGCCGGCGCGGCGCTGCGCCCGCCCCGCGTGCGGGAGGTGGCCGAAGTGCTGGCCCTGGAGCCCGACGCGGCGGAGGCGCTGCTCGCCCGCTTCGAGCGTTTCGGCCGTGTGCTGCGCGTGGCGCCGAACCGCTTCTTCCTGCCGGAAACCGTCGCCGCCCTGGCGCGCGAGGCCGCGGCCCTGGCGGAGCCGGACGGCTTCACGGCGGCCGACTACAACCGCCGCACCGGCATCGGCCGCAACGTGGCCATCGAGGTGCTGGAATTCCTCGACGCGCTCGGCCTCACCCGCCGCACCGGCGAGTTGCGGCACATGCTGGGCGATCCCGATGAGGTGCTGGGGGTTACTCCCCCCTGAGCGCGCGGCGATACGCCCGGGTGGCGGCGTCGAACCCCATCACCAGCGCATCCGCGGTCAGTTCGTGGCCGATCGAGGCCTCGGCGATGTTCGGGATGGCGGCCGCGATGGCCGGGATGTTCTCCAGGTTCAGGTCGTGGCCCATGTTCACCACCATGCCCAGCCGCGCCGCCTCGGCCGCCGTGGCCGCGATGGCATCGAGCAATGGCGACTTCGCCCCGCCGCGCGACTGCGCCGCATATTCGCCGGTGTAGATCTCGATCCCGTCCGCGCCCACGCCCTTCACCCGCGCCACCACCTCCGGCAGCGGATCGACGAACAGCACGGTGCGCGCGCCCAGCGCCTTCAGTTCGCGCAGATATTCCGTCACCAGTGCCACCTGCGCCGGATCGGTCAGGTGCCAGCCCTCCTCGGAGGTGAAGGCGCCCGGCGCATCCGGCACCAGCGTCACCTGCTCCGGCCGGGTGGCCTTCACGATCTCCATCAGTCGCTCGTCCGGATAGCCTTCCACATTCAGCTCGAAGCCCGGCCGCCACGGCGCCATCACCCCGGCCAGCGCCGGCAGGTCGCTGCCGCGGATGTGCCGCTCATCGGGCCGCGGATGCACGGTGATCCCATCGGCCCCGGCGTCATGAACGATGCGGGCGAACTGCAACAGGTCCGGCACGCCGGTGCGGCGCGAGTTGCGCAGCAGCGCCACCTTGTTGAGGTTCACGGAAAGCCTGGTGTCGCGCATGGGTGCAGAACCTAGTTGTTGCCGACGACGCTGCCGAGCGTGTCGCCGATTTCGCGATGCAGGACCAGGTCGGCGATCGGGTCCATGTCGGTCGGCTCGCGGTTGAGGATCACCAGCCCGGCGCCGCGGCGCTTGGCCAGTTCAGGAAAGCCGGCAGCGGGATACACCACCAGCGAGGAACCGGCCACCAGGCACAGGTCGCAGGCCAGGATCGCCTCCTCGGCGCGGATCATCGCCGCCGGCGGCATGGATTGCCCGAAGGCCACGGTCGCGGTCTTCACATAGCCGCCGCACTCATCGCAGCGCGGGGATTTTCCGGTGGCTTCGAAGCCCGGCCGGATCGCCTCCAGCTCATAACGGCGCTGGCAATCCAGGCAGTGGGCATAGGTGGAATTGCCGTGCAGCTCGATCACCTGATGGTCCGGAATCCCGCTGGCCTGGTGCAGCCCGTCGATATTCTGCGTCACCACATGCGTCACCTTACCGTCCGCCACCAGCTTCGCCACCGCCCGATGGCCGCGATTGGGCGCGGCGGCGCGCATCACCGGGTCCGATTCGAACTTGCGCCGCCACGCCTCCACCCGCGCCTCCTCGGAGGCGACGAAATCCTGGAAATAGATCGGCTTCATCTTGTGCCAGATCCCGCCCGGCGAGCGGAAATCCGGAATGCCGGATTCCGTGCTGATGCCGGCGCCGGTGAACACCACCACCTTCTGCGCCGCATCCAGCCTGCGGCGGAACTCGCTCAGCTCGCTGTCCATGGCGCAGTCATCCCCGATGGCCCCGCGCGATGGTGGCGCGGCCGGCGCCGCATCTCAAGTCCGGCGGCGCGGCACGATCCGCCATTCGAAGCACGGCTCCCCCAGGTCCAGCCGTGCCGCCACCCGCAGCTCCGCGAACCGGTCATGCGCCGCCAGCGCCCCCTCCAGCAGCCCATTCCAGCAGGCGAAGGCCGCCGGGTGCGGGTCCGGCACGCCCTGCATCAACGCCCAGCTCCGCTGCCGCACCACGCCCGGCGCCACCACCTCCGCCTCGTCGCCCTGCGCACGCGCCAGCGCCACCAGGAACCCGGCGAAATCCGCCGCCGGCAGCGCCTCGGCCGTCTGCCGATACAGCTGCATCCCGATCAGCTTCCCCGTCAGCCCCAGCAGCGCGCTCGCCTCCGCCGCCCCCCAAAGCTGGATCGCCGCGGGGATCGCGGTACGAACATAGGCGAGCGCATAGTTCCGCTTCGCCTTCTTGATCCGCGCCACCGGCCAGGAATCGCTCGCCAACACCGGCGCCTGCGCGGGATCGAATCGCGGCGCCTCCTCGTGCCGCGCGAATCGCAGCCGCTCCTCCGGCGCCAGGTCGCGGTCGTATTCCTGGTAGTACCCCTCCAGGCCCGGATCGCCCTCCACCGTCTGCCCGGTGCACACGAAGCCCAGCCGCGGATTGCCCAGCGAGACGCCGTTCTGCGCGTGCCACCCCCGCATCATCGCCGCCGAAACCCGCCCCGGCACCCCCGCGATCGCCGTGCCCGCCCAGATCCAGCGCGGCGGCGGATAGCGCACCCAGGATTTCCGATCGCTCTCGCCAACCCATTCCACGCTCACGCCGCCGATGGCGTTCGACAGATAATGATACTGCGCGCAGGCCACCGCATGCGGCTTCCGGTCCAGCCCCAGCTTCTGCAAGCCCGGCAGGAACAGCGCCTGCTGCTGCCGCCGGAACACCGCGAACACGAAATCCTCCGCATCCGCAGCACTCCGGCGGGACACCGCGGCCAGCACCATGCCGGTGAAAAAGCCGTGGTACCACTCCGCCACCGCATCCCACGCCCTCGCCTCGTCGTCCTGCACCGTTGCCCTCCCGCGCCGTGCCGCTAGGCTAGCCGCAAAGCCCTGGAGGAACGAGATGAGCCACGCCTTCCCCTATCGCGGCCTGCGCGTGCTGGATCTCGGCCAGGGCGTTGCTTCGCCCTATTGCGCCATGCTGCTCGCGCTCTACGGCGCCGACGTCATCAAGGTCGAACCCCCGGAAGGCGACTGGTCGCGCGGCCTCGGCCAGAAGCTCGCCGGCGGCACGCACACGCCCATGTCCCTCACCTTCAACCGCGGCAAACGCGCGCTGCGCCTCGACCTCAAGCGCCCGGAGGCCCGCAAGATCCTGCGCGACCTCGCGCTGAAGGCGGACGTGCTGGTGGAAGGCTTCCGCCCCGGCGTCGCCGCCCGGCTCGGCGTGGGCTACGAGAGCCTGGCGGTGGAGAACCCCAAGCTGATCTACCGCTCGGTCAGCGGCTTCGGCCAGACCGGCCCCTACGCCCAGCGCCCGGTGACCGACACCGCCGCCCAGGCCTTCTCCGGCTTCATGGACACCAACCGAGGCCCGGACGGCATCCCGCACCGCTCCGGCGCCCTCACCGCGGATGTCCCCACCGGCCTCTACGCCTACGCCGCCGTCGCCACCG
>JAIXTK010000012.1 GCA_027483995.1 Acetobacteraceae bacterium | reverse complement strand
GTCGCCGCCCCAGACCAGGGCGACGCCGCAGGCCTTCGCCGCGTCCTTCCCCGCCCCGGCCATAGGCAAAAATAGCGGCCAGTCCCAGCGGACCTCGCCCTCGACGGTCGGTGCGAGATCGACGGCATGGCCAGTCAGATGCCGACTGTCCATGGTGCGGCTGGCGCCGGATTTCACCAGCTGCGCCTGGCGCTCACGGGTGCGCACGCCCTCCACCACGATGAACGGAACCTGCTGGCGGGCTGCCTCGACCACCGCCACCAGATCGGGATGCACGCCCGCGAGGCGTGCCTTGTCGCGTGCCGTCATCATTCGCTGGCACCCCGGTCGCGGAGCAGGATGCCGAGCAGCCCGGCGATGCCGGTGCCGACCAGGGTGATGTTCTGCATCACGCCGGGATCGAGATGCAGGCCGAGCGCGGCGAAGACGCCGGTGAGCGCACCATAGGTGCTGGCCTCGTGGAAGCGGGCGATCAGGTAGGTCATGATGTGTCTCCTGGGGGAGAGGCGGCGTCATGCGCCGGCCGCGGTGGAGCCGGATAGTCGCACCCGCGCCGTGGTTTCGGCCGACGCGGCAGCCACGACGGCATGCCCGATGGCGACGTTGCCGGTGGCGGTGGTGGTCACCCGCTTGTTGGTGTTGTCCCAGAACACCCTGGCACCGACGGCGATCACCAAAGGGGCTTCCTTGGTGATGTCGAATACGCCGTTCACGGCTACCTCGGCGGAGGCGCTGGAGAGCGCATCGACGGCGACGACACCGAACAGGGCGCCGACCAGCACGCCCTGGCCGGAGGTGCGGTCGTAGGGCATTGGCAGAAGGACCGAGAGGCCCGGCTGGACGAAATTCTTCATGGGGTTTGTCCTTGGGAGAGGTTGCGCCCTTGCGGTTGGCAGGGCAGATTGTTACATGTAACTCGAGCTGGGGGTGGCCAATGGCACGATCAGACGTTCGAAGCCGTGTTGCAGCGCACCGGGCCGAGCTACGCCGGCGCGGGCTGCGACCGATTCAGATCTGGGTGCCTGACACGCGGGCACCGGGGTTTGAGGAGGAGGCTCGGCGCCAGTCCCGGCTGGTGGCTGCTGAGTCAGACTTTGACGAAGTGATGGACTTCATCGAGCGTGTGTCGGTTCTCGATGAGGATGATGATGGGGACGATCAGCGGACCCCCGATGCGCCGCGGTGATATCGTCGTCATTGCCGACCGCGATGGCGGCGATTACAGCGGCAAGCCTCGTCCGGCCGTGGTCGTCCAGTCCGACGTGTTCGCGGAAACCGGCTCCATTGTGGTGTGCCTCTTGACTACGCAGGAGACAGGAGCGCCGCTGCTGCGCATCCCGGTGATGGCGGGCGAAGCAAGTGGGTTGCAACGACCCAGCAGGATCGCGGTCGAGAAGCTCGTCAGTGTGCGCCGCGAGCGCATCGGGCAACATCTTGGTCGCCTTGCTGACGATGAGCTGGTCGCGCTGAACCGCAGCCTTGCCGTGTTCCTGGGGTTCGCATGAGAAGCCCGACCCCCATCACGGTCACCACGCTCCGATGGAGAGTCTGCGCCATCATCCGGCAATTGCGGCGTGGCCGGCGCTACATCTTGATCCAGAATGGACGTCCTGTGGCCGGCCTTGAGCCGGTGGAGGGCGTCAAGAGTCGCATTGCGACCCGGGCTCGCGCGAAACTTCTCCATCGGTTGCCCAAGCAGCGCGCCATGGATATCGGTCCCTGGAAGCGCGAGGACCTCTACGGACGGTGAACCATATCCCCAAGCCGCGAGGTAGCGCCCATGCGACCTCGCGGCAAACGACCCCGGACTGCAGCTCCGATCAGGTTCCTGGGTTGAACCAGGCGCCGCGCCAGTCGATAGCGCCGACCCCGAAGTCGAAGATGACCGACACCTCGACGCCGTCGACACCCGAGACCGGGCCTGTGGTAACCTGCGGTCCCTCGGCGCCGTTGAGGTAGCCGTAGACGTAGACCGGGGCCGACACCGCATCGGAGAACAGATACCAGCGGTTGGCCGGGATCAGCGGCTCGACCAGCGGCTGGATGAAGCCGGCGTAAATGTTGGCGTTGCTGGTCTGCGCCGCCTGCACCGACACGGTCAGCTGACGCGCCGCCAGTTCTTGGTTTGGCCCCACCACCAGCTGCATGCTGGAGCCAACCGAGATCGGCAGGCCGTCCAGTGTCTTCTGCTTCATCACCGCCGCCCGGCCGGCGGCCAGGTTGGTCAGGTCCAGCGCCGTCCCCGAAGCTGCCTTGTTCGCCCGTGCGGCGCCGGTGGCGAACACAGCCGTGGCACCGGTGGTCAGCGTCGGGCCATCGCCGTTGGCCGTGTTTAGCAGGCCATAGGCGGTGACGTTCTCGAAGTCGGCCACCCTGCGGCCGATCATGGCGGCGAAGTCGGTGAAGGCGCCGAGATCGTCGTTGACCAGCATCGGCCGGGTGACACGGATGCGCCGGGCGAAGGTGGTGAGCGTCACCAGCTCCTGGCTTTCGGACATGGTGCCAGCCTGGATTTCGCCGCTCTCGGACAGCGGCACCAGGTTGGGGAAGTCGCCGACGCGCAGGTGGCGGTGCGGCTTGAAGTCGCGGAAGTCGCGCCGCAGGAAGATCTGCCGGTAGGTGGGATTGGCGGGCGCGTAGGCGGCGAGCAGCATCTTGTTGGCCGCGGCCGAGAGCAGCAGCGGGAAGTCGCTGGTGGTCTGGAAGGCGCGCTCGGCGAGCTTGGCGGTATCGCGCGGGATGTTGCGCTCACCGCGGGCGCGCATCAGTTCGGCGACCATCTCGGACGGGCGCCAGCCGAGGAACTCGGCGTGCCGGCCGGAAGCCGGCGCCTGGTAGCCGGGCATGGCGCGCACGGCCAGGGCTTCCGCCATCGCGTCGCGCATCACCTCCGGGTCCTGGGAGGCGGGGCCAGCCGCGGGGTTCGCCGGCAGCGTCGGTGCCGCGGTGCGGCCACGCTGGGTGAAGACGTCCCACAGGCGGCCGCGCAGCACGTCGGCCGACACCCGCTCGCGGATGGCGGCTTGGCGCTGGGCATCGATCTGGTCGTCGGGCACCAGGCCGCGGGCGGCGGCGAGCACCGGGTCGTAGCTGGCGATGCGCTCGGTGGCAGCGCGATCGGCCTCGGCGCGGATGGCGTCGAGGTCGGGCGCCGGGGGCGGCATCACGGCGGGGGCTGCAGGGGCCGCTGGTGCGGTGGCCATTGTGGGGTTGGTTTCCTGGGGAGCAGTGGACGTGGTCGTGGCGGCGTCTGCCGGATCCGGCATGGTGGTCTCCTGGGTGGTGATGGGGGTGGGGTCGGCGATTGCCGGCTCGATGGCTGGCACGGGCGGAACATCTCCGGCGCCGCGCACGGCGGCGGCCGGGTCGACAGGCAGAGGCACCACCGAGATCTCGTAGGGCTCCCAATCGACGGCCCGGTGGACGGTGCCGGCGACGGGATCGGGGATCGGCTCGTAGCGGTGCACGCGGTAGCCGACGCTGACGCTGCGCAGGGTGCCGTCCGCGATACGCTGCCAGAGCGGTTCGACATCGGTTGCGGACGAGAACTGCAGGGTGGCGATACCGCGGCCGCCTTCAAGGTGAGCGGCGATCACCCGCCCCACGACGTCACGGGCATCGCCGCTGCGATGGGTGTTGAGCACCGGGGCGCCGCCGCCCACCAATCCCTGCATGCGCACCGCGTTGGGCGACATGTCGAGCTCCTCGGTGATCAGGCCGAGGGGCGGGACGAAGTTGCGGGCGCGCGCGCCGGTGGACCACACCACCTCGACGGTGCGGGCGGCACGATTGACGGTCGCCGGTGCTGAAACGGCCCGCGCGGCGGTGATCGAATGCCCACCGGTGGGAAGTCGATCGGCATGCTTCGTCGCCGGCGCGGGATCGCTCCCGCCAGGCTCGATGGGTTCGGTCATGATGTCAGCCTTGCTGGGATGGCGTGGCAGGTTCGGCGCGTGGCGGCATCGCGGCTCCGGTCGCGGCAATCTCGACCGCAGCCATCTGGGCGGCATCCTGCGCCGAGCCCGATTTAGCGACGCGCCGCGGATCGCTGTCGAGCGAGATACCTGCATCGTCGAGCAGCGCGTTGGCCTCGCGGATCATCTCCACCGCCTGGCGGAAGTCGTAGCCAAAGGAGCCTACGGCCTCGGGCTGTGGCACAAATCCAGCCCGCACCTGGGCGATCAGCGCCGTGGTGTCCTTCAGCGGGTCGATCATCTCGTGTGCCGGCGGGACGTGCGCCAAGCCCTCCGGCATTTCTGCGCCCCATAACCCGAGCAGCGCACCCTGCCGGTGAAAGCGGTCGGCGATGGGGCGCACGAGCATCGGGATCAGCATGCCGTACTGCACCTGCTCGCAGAGCCGGCGGAACTCGATCTTGCCGGCCCGAAGGCTGGAATAGTTCGCCTGGGTGAGATCGCCGGACACCTGATCGTATGTCAGGCCGGCACCGACCGAGGCCGCTTCCAGCGCCCGCCGAGCGAAGGCGGTGTGGCTGCCGCCACCGGAGGGGTTCACCACCTCCACCGACCCCGTGCCGCGCCGATAGAGGATCATGCCAGGCTCGAAGGCTTCGACGGGCCTGCCCTGCGCATCACGCAGCAGCCCGGCCGCGGGTCCAGTCAGCACCTCGTCGCTCTCTTCGGTGACTACGGCGGCGAGGCATGCCTCGATCTTGGCTTTCATCAGCAGGGCGGCCTCATAGTCGCCGAGGTCGCGCAACCGCAGCAGGATCGGCGCCAGCCACGACACGTCGCGCAGCTGGCCGGGCCGGCGCTTGCGATAGATGTGCAGCACTTCTCCGGCCGGAACCGGCACGCTGGACTGGTTGCTGCCTGGCAGATACCAAGCGGCACCAGGGTGTTGTGGGAAGAGCCAGTAGGCCGCCGGTGCGCCCGTGGCATCGAGGGTGATGCCTTGCACGGTGATGGCACCGCCAATTGTGCCGGTGCGGCTGGCGTCGAGATGGTCGCTCTCCAGCACCTGCAGCCGCAGGCCGATCGGGTTGGTGGCCGTCGGCTCAGTGATCAGCATCCGCACCAGGCACTCGCCGCTCTCCACGACCGAGCGCATGACCAGCGCCTGCAACCCGTAAAGATCGAGCCGTCCCTCGGCGTCGCAGGCGGTGCTATCCGCCCAGCGGCGCCAGGCATCGGCGTGCTTCTTGTCGGGCCACCGCGTGGTGATGCCGGCGCCGACGGCGTTACCGGTCCAGAGGTCGATGATGCGGGCTGCGTAAGGATCATTGCGCACGGCATCGCGGGCGCGTCGGGTGATGGTGCTCGACGCATTGGCCACCTCGCTGTTGGCGCTGCCGCCTGAGGCCGCCCAGGTCGAGGCGCGCGCGTCCTGGGCCGCGGCATAGCCGCGCAGGGCACGCCAGGCCTCGCGGAGGCGGGTTGCGATCATTGGCACCTACTTCACCACCAGACGCTTCACGACCTCGACGACGGTGCCTTCACCGAACAAGAGCAACACGACGATCGCCAGCAGCACGAGTTCGATCCGCTTGAGGCGTGCCTCGGCCTGCTTCCAGCGCTCGGCACACACCGCCTCGTGGACGGCAAGCTTCTGCGCGACATCATCATCGGACATCGGCGCGTCTCCTGATCCCGGATTTCACAGATGACCGCAATCTTGCCGGCCAGCATCGGCGGAGTTCTGGCATATTTTCAATGCGTTGATGCGGAATCGATGGCGGTGCAATGGATCACCCAGTGGGTGAAGCGGATGATATTATCGAGCGGGACGATTTCGGTCGTCGCCTGAGGCTGGAGTTCCACGGCAGCCGTATCGCAGATAGGCTCTCCACTCGATGACCGAATCCGCTGGTCATCCGGAGAATGTCTGATGAAACTGCCACCGCTGCACTGGTGGCGCTCCTGGCGGGCTACGCGCGACATCACGGCAGCGGCAAAACGTGCGTATCAACCGGCAAGTGATCCACTCACTGAAACCGAAACGCTGTGGTGAATCGCCTAGGTATGTCTCCATTTCTGCCAAACCTGGACGTCGAAAATCGTAGGAAACGGAAAAATGCCTGACAATATAAATAGACAAAAGCTTCAAAAGAAATTAATTTTAATAAATAGTACAGAGTTTTGGTTTAAAATAACTGGATATCTACAACAAAACTGGGCTCTTGTAGAAAAAAAAATTGATGATACTTGCGAAATATATTTTATGTCAGACCACGGAGAAATTTTCGATATTATGTTATTTCCAAATTATGAAAACGCTCGTGATGGTCTTGTTGGCAACCAATTCGTAAATTTGCAAATTAAATCTCGAAGTGGAGAGTTTTTTAAAACCATTCAACCGAAACCACCTTACTATATTGTTCCGTGGTTATCAAATTTTGGAGTTTATTCCTCAGGTGGTTACTGGAAATTAGGACAAATCTGAGCTGATGTTGATGGTCAGCCGGCGTCGCGGGTGAAGCGGGCCAGGGCAATGCAGGGGCGTCGCTGCACCGGGTTCTCGGCGGCATAGCCGGCGGCGAGCGCCTGGCCGATTTCGGCGAGCGAGCGGTATTCGACGGTCCGCCCCTCAAAGGTCACCCGCGTTGCGCCGCCGGTGTAGGCATCAGCCAAGCCGCGCCAGCGGTTGCCGGTCGGTTGGGCAATCGCCCAGGCCAGGACGGTCGGGTTCACGGGCGGTCTCCCTTAGCGCAGCCAGCCGGAGCGCGGTGCGAGCCATGCGCGCGGGCGTGCAGTAACGGGCGCCGGTGCCGTCTGTTGTCGTGGTACCTCAGCCGCTGAAGCGACAGTCCCGCCGGCGGGAATGTCGTCCGCGCGCAGCGGCGCATCCGCCATCTCCTCCCTAAGCCGCTGCCAGTAGCGGTCGCCGTAGCGATCGGCGCCGAGCAACCACAGCGCCGCGCGCGCCAGCACCGCGCAGTCCAGCGCCTCATTGCGCTCCCGCAGCT
>JAIXTK010000153.1 GCA_027483995.1 Acetobacteraceae bacterium | reverse complement strand
GATCGAATACTTCCACATCGATCTCGGCCCGCATGATTGCGTGCTGGCGAACGGGGCCTGGGCGGAGAGCTATTTCGAGGACCACAATCGCGATGCGTTCCACAACGCGGCGGAGTTCCATGCGCTGAACCCCTGCCACGCGGCGGCGCGGCAGGCGACGTGCCTGCCGATCGTGACGGCGGACCATCCTGGGATCGACGGGTTACGGCGCCTGCTGGCGCCGCGGCGGATGCGCCGCGCTGCTTAACAGGGCAGGTGGGGACTAGTCATATTAACCGGAAATTAAGGCGCCCAAACGCATTTAGTGCTGATCCTCAACGAGGTTCGGCTTCGCCCCCGTGGCGCGGCCGGGCACAGCTGGAACAGCACCATGAGTGGCAGCGTTTCCGTCCTCGACAATACCGCTGCCGGCACGGCGGTATTGTCCTCATCGACCTATATCGGCCTATCCAGCACGGCGTGGCGTGCCTACTCGTTCACCACCGCGGCAAGCTCCACCTGGGAGATCGACGGCCTCCGGCTGGCGCTCAGGGCCAGTTCCGCGGGGTCCTACACGATCCTTTTCCGGCTCTATGCCACCAGCGGCGGAACGCCCACCGGCAGCGTGTTGGCGACCACATCGCTGTCGATGTCGCTCGTCACCGCGGTGCGCTACCAATATCTCGATGCCACGGCGCTGGGGGCGGTCGCGAACTATAGCATGGGCGCCGGGAGCAGCTATGCGCTGGTGGTCTCCGCTTTGTCGCCCACACTTCGCTGGTACTACCTGAATGCGGGCACCGTCACCCCGCCGACGGCCGCCTCCAGCTTCACCTATGACGGCTTTCGCATCTCCGGCAACAGCGGCGGCAGCTGGAACACGTTCACCAGCACCCCGGCGATCGAGTTGCTGGCAACCGCGACCTGTTTCCTGCGCGGCACGCTGATCTTGACCTGCCGCGGCGAGGTGCCGGTTGAGACGCTGCGCGCCGGGGACCTGGTGGCGACGAAATTCGGGGGCCTGCGGCCGGTGCGGTGGATCGGAACGCAGTGCTTCGATGGGCGGCTGGCCGGGGCAGGGCACCAGCCGATCCGCTTCGCGCGCGGCAGCCTGGGGCAGGGGATGCCGAGTTGCGACCTGTTCGTGTCGCCCGGCCATGCGGTGCTGGTGGGCGAGGTGCTGGTGCATGCCGGGGCGCTGGTGAACGGCAGCACGATCACGCAGGAGCGGCTGCGCGGGGAGATCGAATACTTCCATATCGACCTCGGGCCGCATGACTGCGTGCTGGCCAACGCGGCCTGGGCGGAGAGCTATTTCGAGGACCGCAACCGGGACAGCTTCCACAATGCGGCGGCGTTCCATGCGCTGCATCCCGGCCACGTGCCGGAGCGGCAGGCGACGTGCCTGCCGATCGTGACGGCGGAGCATCCTGGGATCGACGGGGTGCGGCGCCTGCTGGCACCGCGCGAGGTGCGGCGGGCGGCCTAGCTCATACCAACCCGCCTTGATGTTGACCCATAAAGGATGGGTCAACGCGGGCCGGCATGAGTCTTTGCTTTGCGCGCGGCCACCGGCCAGCCCCGCGCGCGATACCAACCCGTGTGATGGCTGGAAAAGTCAGCCATTGCACGGGTTGGTATCAGTCGCACTTCTCGAACTCGTTCTTCGCGCCCCAGCAATAGGCATCCTTCGGCAGCGCCTCGCGCTTCGCCGGGCGGTTGCCCTGGGCGGGGGTGGTGCGGGTGCCGCCGAATTCGATGCGGGTGCCATCCTGCGAGAAGGTCCAGCTCCAGGCTTCCTCCATCGCGTCCTTCGCCGGCGCGGTGATGCGGGTGAGCGCGCTGTGCTCCAGCAGGGTGAGGAACTTGCCCTGGCGGAAGGCGATCAGCTTGATCGTATCCTCCTGGCTGTTGGGCTGCTGGTCTGTCGTGGCGACCACCAGCAGGGTGCGGCCGAAGCGGGGCAGGGTGGGGCCGGCTTCCATGCGGCGGATGTAGCCGATCATCTCCTCCTCCAGCGCCTTTCCGGCGCAGGAGACGGCGAAGATGCGGCCATCCGAGGGCAGCCAGGAGGTGCCGACATACAGCACGCGGTTCGCGCCCAGGCCGAGCGAGGTGACGCGGGTGACCAGCTGGTCGAAAATGCCTTCCGGCAGAAGGGAGCGCGCCTCCGGCATGATGCAGGCGGTCTCGGGCGGGGTGGTGGGGGCCTGGGCCGCGGCGGGGGGCGCCAGACCGAGCAGGCCAGCGGGGGCGAGCAGGGCAGCCAGGAGGGTGGCCGGCAGGCGCATGGCGCGGGGCTCTTTTGTTGCGGAAGCCGTGCGTGACATGCGCTGGCGTGCGGTGCAAGCCCGGCTTCATCCGTTGCGTCGGCCCTGCCCCGATGTAAACGCAAATCTACGCCCCATATGTGGCACAACGTCGGAACCACTCCGGCGGGGCGCACGGCCTGGCCGCCCGCCGCAAGGGATTCCCACCACATGAAAATTCCAGCCGCGACCAAGCCGGCCCTTTGGGGTGCCGTCGGCGGCGCCCTTGCCATGACCATTTTCGGCTTCGCGGTGCTGGGCTGGCACGGGGCGCGCGGGGCGCGCGAGATGGCGGCCACCAGCGCGCGTGATGCGGTAACGGCGGCGCTGGTGCCGTTCTGCGTGGCCAAGGCGCAGGGCGACGCGGATCCGGCGCGGATGGCCAAGCTGAAGGCGGAGACCTCCTCCTACAGCCGCAGCGAGCTGGTGCGGTCGTCTGGCTGGTCCACCCTGCCGGGCATGCAGGGCAGCGACTATTCGCTCGCCACCGCCTGTTCCGAGCAGCTGGTGGCCGCCAAGGTGGGTGGCTGAGCCATGTATGTTCCCAGGCCCGAACTGGGCACCAAGCGCCTGTGCGTGAGTTGTGCCGTGCGTTTCTACGATCTCAGCCGCGTGCCGGCGCAATGCCCGGCCTGCAAGACGGAGCAGCCGCCGGTGGTGCCGCGGTCGCGCGCCCTGCCGCGGGCGCCTGGCGCGCGCTGGCAGGGCCGCACCCCGCCGCGCGCCGATGTGGCGGCGGTGGAAGTGGCCGACGAGGGCGCCGTGCCCTTGCTGGAAACGGCCGACGCGGCCGAAGATGAGGATGACGTGGACCCCGACGCCGAGGTGGTGGTGCCGGATGAGGAAGAGGGCGACGCGGAGCGACGAGGTGCCCACTGGTACGCCACAGCGCCTTCGCCCAGGCCGCCAATCCTGAATACGAGGACGCGGTGGAGGTGGCCGAGGTGGACCACGCCCAGAGCTACAGGGTGAAGGCGGCGGGCGGACTGCTGTTCGCCACTCGGGCGGATGCCGAGGCGGCCATCCCGGGCGCGCGCGGGTATTTCTCCCACCTGCGCGTTTCCGGCGCCGAGGTGTTCCTGCCGCTGGGGTGACAGAGCAACACCCCATCAGCCGGAATCGTCTGATGGGGTAAAGTTGCTCGCTCCGGCCGGCTTTTCCCGGCGGGGCGCGGATGCGACACTCCGCGCCCCGACCGAGGAGAGCCCGCATGACCACCGAAGCCCAGATCACCGCATGGATCGCCAGCCAGCAGCAGGCCATGATTGACCTGCTGCGCGAGACCGTGGACATCGACAGTGGCAGCTACAACAAGGCGGGCATCGACGCGGTGGGGGCGGCGATCGAGCGCTGGCTTGCGGGCCAGGGCATCGCCACCGAGCGGCTGTCGCAGGCCAGGCATGGCGACTGCATCCGCGCGATGGTGGGCGCGGAGCCGGCGGCGGCATCGCCTACCAATGCGCCCACCAACATCGTGCTGATGGGCCACCGGGACACGGTGTTCCCTGATGGCGAGGTGAACCGGCGCCCGTTCACCATCAAGGACGGCATCGCCTATGGGCCCGGCGTGGCCGACATGAAGGCCGGGTTGGTGATGAACGCCTTCGTGCTGGCGGCCTTCGCGAAATTCGGTGGCGCGCCGGCGCCGCTGGTGGGGCTGTTCACCGGGGATGAGGAAATCGGCTCCCCCGAAGGCCGCCCGGTGATCGAGGCGGAGGCGCGCCGCGCGCGGGTGGTGTTCAACAGCGAGCCGGGCCGGGTTTCCGGCAATGTGGTGACCGGCCGCAAGGGCGGGGTGTTCAGCTTCTTCCGCATCACCGGCAAGGCCGCGCATTCCGGCGGCAACTTCATCGAGGGCATCAGCGCGATCGAGGAACTGGCGCGCAAGATCCAGGCGATCCATGCGCTGACCGACCTGGAGCGCGGCATCACGCTGAACGTGGGGCTGGTGAGTGGCGGGCAGAGCGTGAATACCGTCGCCCCCTGGGCGGAAGGGCAGATCGACCTGCGCTACGTGCACCCGGAGGACCGGGACGAGATCATGGGCAAGATCGAGGCGATCATCGCGAAGAGCTTCGTGCCCGGGACCAAGGCCGAGCTGACCATCAAGGGTGAGTTCCTGCCGCTGAACCAGACGCCGGTGGCCAAGCGCCTGTTCGAGCTCTACGTGCAATCCGCCGCCGAGACCGGGTTCAAGACCGATGGCGAGTTCACCGGCGGCTGCGCCGATAGCGGCTTCACCGCCGCGGTGGGGGCACCGACGATCTGCGCCGTGGGGCCGGTGGGCGGCAAAGCGCATTCGCCGGATGAGTTCCTTGTGATCGACAGCCTGGTGCCGCGGGCGCAGGCGATGGCGCGGGCGATCCTGAAGCTGGAGGCGGCGGGGCTTTAGGCCCCGCCGGCCGCGGTCCCCGGTCAGCTGCCCTTCTTCGGCTTGGGCAGGGAGAAGGCGAAGGTGTCGCAGATCCCATCGCGCTGATCGTCGGCTTTCGTGATCGTCTTGAAGTCGACATTCGAGCCGGTGATCTCGTTGGCCATGCCGAGGTTCTTGTCGGTCAGGCGCCCGAGCATGCGACCGCATGACCTGCGCACCAGGTCATGCAGCGGGTTGAAGGCGCGGCGGTTATCCTGCAGCCATTGGCCGACGGGCCGATAGGCGTCCGGATCCGGGATGCCGGCCTTCTCCAGCTTGTCCAGCACGGCATGGGCGCCCTGAACGGTGTCCTTGGGATCGAAGGCATCGTCCTTCCTTTGCAGCCAGACGATGGTGGCCAGGATCTCGCGTTCGGCGCGGTAGGTGGCGGCGCTGTGGTGGGCGGCGCCGAGCAACTGCTCCGCCGGCTTCAGCAGGTCGGTGATCACGCCGATCCAATCCTGCACGATGAGCTTGCCCCAGACCTGCTCCAGCGCCTTCACCGGCAGGGCGACGACGGCGAGCTTGTAGAGGTTGCCCTCCAGCACCGGCAGGTCCGCTTCGAAGGTGACGCGGCTGTCCAGGCACTTGTTCGTGGTCGTGGCGCGCAGCGCGCATTGCGCGCCGGGGTCGGGCGCCCAGAGGTGCCCGGCGAGGCCGGTCAGGTCGTTGCGCACGGCTGTCATGAAGCGCAGCGTGCCCAGCACCTGGTCGGGGTCGTTGGCCATGCGCGCCCCTGCGCTGCTGAAGACGGCGTAGGCGGCGGTGGCGCGGTAGAGCTGCAGCTCCTTGCTGGCACCGGGCAGGCTGCGGTCGCCGATCTCCCCCAGCCAGCCGCCGGAGACGTTGTAGTTGGCGGCGCAGCCTGACAGCGATATGGCGGCCGCGAGGGCCGCAAGGGGCCTGAGCCATCGGTGCATCTTCCGTTCCTCCGCGTTCTGGTTTCGCAGAGAGAACGGAATATTGTTCTTGTTGTCAAATGAAAATGGGGCGCGGCGTGCACCGGCCGGGGGCATGGAACGGTTCGTGCCCGCATTCCGGACGAAAACGGCGGGACCGCCTGGCTGGCGACCGGCCGCTGAATGCTGCCGGCACCCTGCTGGATCGGCCGGTGCCCTACCCCTCCAGCGAGTATCCCAGCTTCAGCATCACCTGGTAATGCGCGACCTTCCCGTCTTCCACGTGGCCGCGGGTTTCCAGCACCTGGAACCAGCGGATGTGGCGGCGGTCTTCGCTGGCCTTCTCGACGGCGCGGCGGATGGCGTCGTCGATCGAATCGGTGCTGGTGCCGACGATTTCGCTGATGCCGTAGCTGTGTTCGCTCATGCACTGGGCTCCCTGGGTTGCCGGGGCCAATCGCGCGGGGCGGGTTGGAGTTCCCGCATGCGGGGTGCGAGACTGCGGCGACGCAACGATAGGCCGGCCCACGATGCCCGAGTTCCTGTTCCAGCCGCTGCACTGGCTGGCCGATGCCAGCCTTTCCGGCCTGGCGCTGGTGCTGTTCCTGTTGCTGCTGGCCTCGCTGGAGACCTGCTACCGGCTGGGGCGGCGGGCGGTGCGGCTGGGGCCGGCCAGCGAGGGGCTGAAGACGGCCACCGGCATCGTGACCGGCGGCATGCTGGGGCTGTTCGCCTTCCTGCTGGGCGTGATGTTCTCCCTGGCGGCGGACCGCTACGAGAAGCGCCGGCAATCCGTGCTGGATGAGGCGAACGCGATCGGCACCGCCTGGCTGATGGCCGCCCTGGTGGAGCCGGAGGGGCCGGGGCTGCGCGCCCGGCTGCGCGACTACCTGCCGCTGCGGCTGGAGACGGTGCGCGGCATCCCAACGGCGGCGGCCGAGGCGCGGGTGGTGGCCGAGACGCAGCGGCTGCAGGGCGAGATGTGGGCCATGGTGGGGGCCGCGGCGGGGCGCACGCCCACGCCGGTGATGGCCGGGGTGGTGGGCGCGTTCAGCCAGATGTTCGACCTGGCCACCACCAACCGGCGCAATTTCGGCCAGGGCGTGCCGCCCTACGTGCTGCGGCTGGTGATCGTGGTGGCGCTGCTGAGCGTGGGGGCGATGGGCTACCAGTTCGGCATCCATGGCCATCGCCAGCTGATGGTGACGGTCCTGCTGCTGCTGACCTGGACGCTGGTGATGGGGCTGGTGCTGGATATCGATTCCGCGCGCCAGGGCAGCGTGCGGGTGAACCCCGCGCCGATGATCTGGACGCTGGAGAGCTGGGGGCCGCGCTGAGCGCCAGCCCGGCGGGCCGGCGGATCATGCGCGCGCCTCCTGCGTCATGGCGGGCAAGAGGGGGGGGCTGTGGTTCCGGGCTGTAACGGGGCGCCTACCTGGACGCGAAATTTCTTTCAGGCGGCGCGGGCGGGGCGTGTTTCGCGCCGTGGGAAGGCGGGGTGCCCGGGGGGAGCGTAAACGCATTTTTTACGAAATGTTGCGGGCAGGAACCCGCGCTAGGGGCTTGATGCGCAAGGATTGTGTCATGAATGTGAACGGGTATCAAAAATAAGTCAGGCGGCACGAACCGCTCAAAATGTCATCAAATGTCGCAAGTTGACTCCGCGGTAAGGGTTGGGTAATAGAACGTCACAGGACTGGTTAAGCCGCGGTGTATGCGGCGCCTTCGGGGGCCGGTTCGGATGTGCGGTTTAAGCACATGGTTTCGAGTGTGGCGATTTGAATTGAAGGGTTTGCCGATGTTCCGCTCATTCGCGGCAGTTGTCGCAGCTTTCGGCTTTTTGGGTTTGGTCGCGGCGGGTGCGCCCGCACAGGCGCAGGGCCTGAACAACGCCGGCAATCTGACTGTTGGCGCATTTAAGTATACCTGGTTCGGTTCGGCCGCCTGCACCACTCCCGCGCTGTGCGGAAACGCGCAGATCGTGGCGAACGTGACCAACACGGGCATCGAGATCCGCCCCATTTCGGGCCTCACGGTGGTGAGCGGCGTTGGCGGTGACCTCTCGGTTCTGATCCAGATCGACAGCCTGACCGGCGCGCCGATCAACTCCTACAGCCTCACCACGAACGGGACCGGCACGGCTTCCACCGGCGTGAACCTCTACGCCCAGGATGGCGTGACAGGGATCGGCAACGTGGTTGCCGCGGCGACCTCGACGAACAGCGTGGCTCTGTCCACTTCGCCTGCCCGGACGACGATCTTTGCGAGCGTGGACTCGCGGAACAATAGCGGCGTGGTCAACTTCGTGGGCATGACGCCGACGACGGTTCCGGAACCCGCAACTCTTGCGATCCTGGCGACTGGTGTCGTCGGCCTGATCGGCATGCGCCGCCGCAAGTCGGCCTGACGCCAGCCTACGCCCCTCGGGGCGCCTTCAAATTGCAGTTCGGCCTGCATGCCCGCAGTGGCATGCCGGTGCCGCCATAGTGATACGCGCCCACCTCGGAGGTGAGTTCCATGACCAAGTCCGCGACTTTTGGCGATCGGCTCGGCGTCAGCAGCTTGAACAGTGGCGGCAGCCTCAACATCACCGGAATCACGGTGACCGAGGACGGTGTCGGCTCGTACAACTCCTTCCTGGACAGCCCCGGCCTGACGCTGTCGTCGGGCGGTATCCCCACCTTCATCTCGCCCTATGCCGGGCTGCGCTGGAGCTCGTTCGGCTCGGGTGCGATCGCGCCGGGGTCCAGCACCACGGTGACCTTCAACTACAACGTGACGGCCACCGACCCGGGCAAGGGCATCAACGAGCTGCAGCAATCCTTCACGGTGGACACGCAGGTCGGCTCCGGCCTGACGATGCAGGCCGTGGAGACGGTGTACGACAGCAACAACAACGTGGTCGGCCGCATCACGGTGAACCTCGGCAACACCGCCGTGCCGAATTCCGGCGGCATCCTGCCGGGCGCGAATGACTTCCAGCCGGTGGCGGCCTATTCCTCCCTGCGGGTTGAGGTGACGCTGACCGCCTCCGTGGCGGCCGATGCCCCGGCGGGCTCGGCGGTAAACGTCAGCATCCTGAACAACGGCTTCCGCCAGACCACGCTGGCCACGCAGGCCAAGATCGGCGACTTCGTGTGGGCCGACGCCAACAACAACGGCGTGCAGGACAGCGGCGAGGCGGGCATCGCCGGCGTGACGGTGAAGCTCACCAATGCCGCCGGCACGCAGACCTACATGACCACCACGACCGACTCGACCGGCAAGTATGAGTTCGCGAACCTCAACGCCGGCAACTACGTCGTCGAGTTCGTGAAGCCGTCCGACTACGCCTTCACCGGCACCGGCCTGGGCACCACCACCAACGACTCCGACGCCAACGCCACCACGGGCCGCTCCGGCGTGATCACCCTGGCCGCCGGCCAGGTGAACACCACCGTCGATGCCGGCCTGGTGAAGCTGCTGACCCTGGGCGACCGCGTGTGGCTGGATGCCGACGCCGACGGCGTGCAGGAGAGCGGCGAGGCCGGCCTGGCCGGCGTGTCCGTGACGCTCACCAATCTCGGCACCGATGGCGAGCTCGGCACGTCTGACGACGTGGTGATCGGCACCCAGGTGACCGACGGTTCCGGCAACTACCTGTTCACCGGCCTGCTGCCGGGCCAGTACGTGGCCAACTTCACCACGCCGGACGGCTACCTGTTCAGCGCCGCCGGCCAGGGCGGCAACCCGGCCACCGACTCCAACGCCGGCACCACCGGCGAGACCGACATCATCACCCTGTCCTCCGACGATCTGACGATCGACGCCGGCGTGTACCAGACCGCCAGCCTGGGCGACTTCGTGTTCAACGACGCCAACAACAACGGCGTGCAGGACAGCGGCGAGACCGGCATCGAGGGCGTGACGGTGAAGCTGCTGAATGGCAGCGGCGCCGAGACCGGCCAGACCGCCGTGACCGACGTGAACGGCCTGTACAGCTTCGACGGGCTGGTGCCGGGCACCTATTCGGTGCGCTTCATGGCGCCCTCCGGCTATGCCTTCTCGGCGGCGGACCAGGGCGGGGACGACACCAAGGACTCCGACGCCAATGCCCTCGGCACCACCGGCACCGTGACGCTGAGCTCCGGCCAGCACAACACCACGCTGGATGCCGGCCTGGTGGCGCTGCGCTCGATCGGCGATTTCGCCTGGGTGGATGCCAACGGCAACGGCGTGCAGGATAGCGGCGAGGCCGGGCTGGCCGGTGTGTCCGTGACCCTGACCAACCTGGGCGCCAACGCCGTGCTGGGCGCCGGCGACGACAGCGTGATCGGCACGCAGGTGACCGACGGCAACGGCGCCTACCTGTTCGGCGGCCTGCTGTCCGGCAACTACGCCCTGCAGTTCACCGCCCCCTCGGGCTACGTGACCACGGCGTCTGGCCAGGGCACCGCGGCGACCGACTCCAACATCAACAGCGCCGGGCAGACCGGCGTGGTGGTGCTGGGCGCCAGCGACGACCTGACCATCGATGCCGGCTTCTACAAGACCGCCTCGCTGGGCGACTTCGTGTGGAACGACGCCAACCAGAACGGCGTGCAGGACAGCGGCGAAGCCGGCGTGTTCGGCCTGACCGTGCGCCTGCTCAACGGCAGCGGCGCGTTCACCGGCATCACCACCACCACCGACATCAACGGCGCCTACAAGTTCGATGGCCTGGCGCCCGGCAGCTACGCCATCCAGGTGGTGGCGCCGCTGACCCAGACCTTCACCGGTGCCAACCTGGGCGGCGACGACACCAAGGACTCCGACGTGAACGCCCTGGGCATTTCCGCCCCGGTGACGCTCACCTCGGGCGAATACAACAACACGCTGGATGCCGGCGTCTACAAGGCGGGCTCCAACAACACCCCGGTGCTGAAGCTCGGTGATTTCGTGTGGAGCGACACGAACGCCAACGGCGTGCAGGACAGCGGCGAGGCCGGCGTGGCCGGCGTGGGCGTGCAGCTGATCAACATCGGCACCGACGGCATCCTGGGCACCGCCGACGACAAGTCGGCCGGCAGCACCTCCACCGACAGCTTCGGCAAGTATCTGTTCAGCGGCCTGGCCCCTGGCAGCTACGTGGCGCAGTTCACTGCGCCCGCCGGCTACCTCTACAGCGCGGCGCTGGCGGGCGGGAACACCGATCTGGACTCCAACGCCACGAAGGTGTCCGGCCAGACCGGGACCACCGGCACGATCGTGCTGACCAATGCCGACAACCTCTCGGTGGATGCGGGCCTCTACCAGACCGCCTCGCTGGGCGACTTCGTGTGGAACGACGCCAACTACAACGGCATCCAGGATGTCGGCGAGGCCGGCGTGCAGGGCGTGACGGTGAAGCTGCTGAACGGCAGCGGCGCTGATACCGGCACGTCCACCGTGACCGACAGCAACGGCGCCTACAGCTTCACCGGCCTGATCCCCGGCACCTACTCCGTTCAGTTCCTCGCCCCCGTGGGCACCGCCTTCACCAAGCGCGACGTTCTGGACGACACCAAGGACTCCGACGCGGCCAGCAACGGCACCACCGGCACTGTCACGCTCGGCTCCGGCCAGAGCAACACCACGCTGGATGCCGGCCTGGTGCAGCTGCGCTCCATCGGCGACTTCGCCTGGATCGACGCCAACGCCAACGGCGTGCAGGACAGCGGCGAGACCGGGCTGGCCGGCGTTTCCGTGACCCTGACCAATTTGGGCGCCAACGGCGTGCTGGGCGGCGGCGACGACAGCGTGATCGGCACGCAGACCACCGGCACCAACGGCGCCTACCTGTTCGGCGGCCTGCTGCCGGGCAGCTACGCGCTGCAGTTCAACGCGCCTTCCGGCTACGTGACCACGGCTTCCGGCCGGGGCGGGGACGCCACGCTGGACAGCAACATCAACAGCGCCGGGGCGACCGGCGTGGTGACGCTGAGCTCCGCCGATGACCTGACCGTCGATGCCGGCTTCTATCAGTTCGCCAAGCTGGGCGACTTCGTGTGGCGTGACACCAACGGCAACGGCATCCAGGACTCGGGCGAGGCCGGGATCTCCGGCGTGACCGTGCGCCTGCTGGATGGCAACGG
Source organism: Acetobacteraceae bacterium (assembly GCA_027483995.1). Lineage (GTDB taxonomy): Bacteria > Pseudomonadota > Alphaproteobacteria > Acetobacterales > Acetobacteraceae > CAMDGX01. The sequence goes on along the minus strand of JAIXTK010000153.1, from coordinate 1,230 downwards.
CACGGCCACCGGCCGCACCACCGTGACCGGCACCAACGGCGCCTATGTGTTCGACAACCTGGTGCCCGGCAGCTACGGCATCCAGGTGGTGGCGCCCAGCGGCCTCGTGTTCACCTCCACCAACAGCGGCACGGACGACACGAAAGACTCCGACACCAATGCGGCCGGCATCTCCAGCACGGTGGTGCTGCGCTCCGGCGAGTTCAACAGCACGCTCGATGCGGGCCTGACCGTGTATTGCCCGCCGCCGCCGGTGACCTACAAGATCGGCGACCGCGTGTGGCACGACTCGAACGCCAACGGCATCCAGGACAGCGGCGAGGCCGGCATTGCCTGCGTGTCGGTGAAGCTGATCAACATCGGCACCGACGGCGTGCTGGGCACGGCGGATGACCGCCTGATCGGCACCCAGCAGACGGACTCGAACGGGCGCTACCTGTTCAGCAACCTGCAGCCGGGCAACTACGTGGCGCAGTTCACCGCGCCCGGTGGCTTCACCTACAGCCAGGCCCTGGCCGGGACCGATCGCGCGCTGGACTCCAACCCCACCGTGATCTCCGGCTCGCTCGGCACCACGCAGACCATCGTGCTGACCAATGCCGACAACCTCACCGTCGATGCCGGCCTCTACAAGACCGCCTGCCTGGGCAACTTCGTGTGGCTGGACGCGGACAAGGACGGCATCCAGGAATACTGCGAGCCCGGCATTGCCGGCGTGACGGTGCGCCTGCTCTCGAGCACCGGGGTGGACCTGAACCGCTCCACGGTGACGGACGCCAACGGCTACTACAACTTCGCCGGGCTGATGCCGGGCAGCTACTCCGTGCAGTTCGTGGCCCCCACCGGCTACGCCTTCACCCCGCAGGACCGCGGCACCAACGATGCGGTGGACTCGGATGCCAACTCCTCCGGCCGCACCGGCACGGTGACGCTGGCCTCCGGCCAGAACAACACCACGATCGATGCCGGGCTGTTCCGCACGGCGGCGGCCTTCGTGCAGGCCCGCCCCGGGCTGAGCGCGGGCTTCTGGAGCCAGCACCTGTCGGCGTGGGACGCCAACAGCTGCAACGACGGCAACAACTATAACCTCGTGTGCTCCGGCGTGCTGCGCCGGTCGGACGTGATGTCCGGCGTGGCGAATGATTGCTGGGGCAACGGCGTGCTGCTGGGCGACATCAACGGCGACGGCTACACCAACGCCGGCGAAACCACGCTGTTCGTGCCGCTCTC
>JAIXTK010000026.1 GCA_027483995.1 Acetobacteraceae bacterium | reverse complement strand
CGGCAAATTGCGCGGCACGATCGCCGTGGCGCCGGGGGCGTCGAGGAATGCCTCCAGGCGCCGCCCGTCCAGCTTCAAGCGGTGGGCTTCCGGGCGAAATAGACCGCGAGCTGCGTGGTGATCTGCTCCGCCACCGCCTCCACCATCCGGCGCTGCACAGCCGTGCTGGTGAGTTCGGCGGCGAAGAATTGCTGGTTGATCACGTTCACCGCATCCACCTCACGGGCCGAGCCGCTGACCAGGGTGGATCGCTGCGCGTTCTGGGCCAACAGCGCCCAGTTGGCGACGCCGACCAGGCGCACGCGAGAGCCGGAGCTGTCTTGCTGGATCCCGATTGCTTCGGCCGAGAGGCCGTACTGCACCGAGAGGTCGTAGCGGCGCGCGACGGGAGCGCCACCGCGTTCCAACCGGGCTTGCAGCGCCTGGCGCAGCAACTGGCCGGAGCGTTCCGGGATCAGCTGCACATTGACCTCGGCCAGGCGCGCCTGCACCCCGGCATCCACCTCATTGCCGCCGCCATAGAGCGGGCGGAAGCCACAGCCGCCGAGGGCGGCACTGGCCGCCAGCAGCAGCATGCGGCGGGCCATGCCTTCCGCGCCCGCCATCGCCCTACCCCGCCGTGACGAAGTTCACGATGCGGCCCGGCACGTAGATGCGTTTCACCACCCGCTTGCCCTCCAGCTGCCGCGCCACGTTCGGCTCGGCTTCGGCTGCGGCCAATACTGCCGCTTCCTCGGCCCCCGGCGCCACGGCGATCGTGCCGCGCAATTTGCCGAGGATCTGTACCGCGATGGTGATGCTGTCTGCCACGGTCAGCGCGTCGTCTGCCTCCGGCCAGGGCTGTTCAGCCACCAGCGCGGGGCGGCCGGGGTGCAGGCGGGCGTGCATCTCCTCCGCCAGATGCGGCATCATCGGTGCGACCAGCCGTGCCACCGTCTCCAGCGCCTCGAACCGGGCCCAGGCCAGGCCGGCATCGGTGGCGTCGCCGCGTTCGGCTTCGCTGATGGCGTTGGTGAACTCGTAGATGCGCGCCACGGCAACGTTGAAGGTGAAACCCTCCAGCGCTTCGGTTACCGCCTTGATGGTGCGGTGGGTGGAGCGGCGCAGGGCGCGGGCGGCGGGGGACCACTCGGCGGGCAGTGCCGAGGGCGCCGGCGGGGCGGCTTCCACGAGGCGGAACAGGCGCTGGGTGAAGCGGAAGGCGCCCACCACGCCGGATTCGGTCCACTCCATGTCCCGCTCCGGCGGGTTGTCCGACAGGATGAACCAGCGGGCGGTGTCGGCGCCGTAGCGGTCGATGATCTCGCCGGGATCGACCGTGTTGCGCTTGGATTTGGACATCTTCTCGATGCGACCGACCTGCACCGCGCCGCCACCGGTCTTTTCCACGGCGGAGCCATCGCCGCGGATATCGACCTCATCCGGCGAGAGCCAGCGGCCGTCCTCGGCGCGGAAGCTCGCGTGCGTCACCATGCCCTGGGTGAACAGGGCGGCGAAGGGCTCATCCAGGCCGACATGGCCGGTCTTGTGCATCGCGCGGGTGAAGGAGCGGGCGTAGAGCAGGTGCAGGATGGCGTGCTCGATGCCACCGATATACTGGTCCACCGGCAGCCAGTGATCGACGGCGGCGCGATCGACCACCTGGGCCGAGCCGGGCGAGCAGAAGCGGGCGAAATACCAGGAGCTGTCCACGAACGTGTCCAGCGTGTCGGTCTCGCGTTCGGCCTTGCCGCCGCATTTGGGGCAGGTGACGTGCTTCCAGGTGGGGTGGTGGTCCAGCACCTTGCCGGGGCGGGAGAAATCCACGTCGTCCGGCAGGATCACGGGGAGCTGGTCTTCAGGCACCGGGACCACGCCGCAGGCGGGGCAATGCATCACCGGGATGGGGCAGCCCCAGTAGCGCTGGCGGCTGAAGCCCCAGTCGCGCAAGCGCCAGTTGACGACACCCTTGCCGGCGCCGCGTTGTTCCAGCGCGTCGATCGCGGCGCGCTTGGCTTCGGCGGGGGCCTTCAGGCCGTCGAGGAAGCCGGAATTGAAGATGGTGCCGTCTTCCACGTAGGCCTTGGTGCCGACCTGGAAGCTCGCGGCATCCTCGCCGGGCGGCAGCACCACAGGGGGCACCGGCAGGCCATACTTGCGGGCGAAATCGAGGTCGCGCTGGTCGTGCGCCGGGCAGCCGAAGATGGCGCCGGTGCCGTATTCCATCAGCACGAAATTGGCGATCCAGATCGGGTAGCTGGCGCCCTCGATGAAGGGGTGGGCCACGCGCAGCCCGGTGTCGTAGCCGCGCTTTTCGGCGGCCTCGATCACCGCTTCGCTGGTGCCCATCTGGCGACATTCGGCCACGAAAGCGGCGGCACCCTCATCGCGCGCGGCCACGGAGGCGGCGAGCGGGTGTTCCGGCGCGATGGCCAGGAAGGACATGCCGAACAGCGTGTCCGGCCGGGTGGTATAGACCTCCACCTCGGTGGTGCCGGCTTCCGGCTGGGTGAGCGCGAAGGACAGGCGGGCGCCTTCGCTGCGGCCGATCCAGTTGGCCTGCATCAGGCGCACGCGTTCCGGCCATTTTTCCAGATCGTCCAGCGCGGAGAGCAGGTCCGGCGCATCGGAGGTGATGCGGAAGAACCACTGGGCGAGCTGCTTCTTTTCCACCGGGGCGCCGGAGCGCCAGCCGCGGCCGTCGATCACCTGTTCGTTGGCCAGCACGGTGCCGTCCACCGGGTCCCAGTTCACCCAGCTTTCGCGGCGGTAGACGAGATCCTGCTTCAGGAAATCCAGGAACAGCTTCTGCTGGTGGCCGTAGTATTTCGGGTCACAGGTGGCGAATTCGCGGCTCCAGTCCAGGGAGAGGCCCATGCGCTGCAGTTCGGCGCGCATGGCGGCGATGTTTTCCCAGGTCCATTTGGCCGGGTGCACGCCGCGCTCGATCGCCGCGTTCTCCGCCGGCAGGCCGAAGGCATCCCAGCCCATGGGGTGCATCACCACGTGGCCGCGGGCGCGCTTGTAGCGGGCCACCACATCGCCAAGGGTGTAGTTGCGCACGTGGCCCATGTGGATCTTGCCGCTGGGATACGGGAACATCTCCAGCACGTAGTATTTCGGGCGGCCCTGCGTGGGCACGTCCTCCACGTGGAACACGCCGCGCGCGTTCCATGCCGCCTGCCACTTGGGCTCCGTTGCCCGGAAATCGTAACGCGGCCCCTCGGCCGCTGCCGCACCATCGCTCATCCGCACGCACGCTCCATGGACCCGGCCGCCACTGCCGGCCCGTTCCCGGGCAGAGAATGCCGCGACGGCGTGGGCAAGAAAAGGCAAGCCCGGCGCGGATCAGCCTCCGCGGCCGGACAGGATCAGTTGCTGCCGGCCTGCTGCACGCGCAGGGCGCGCGCACGCGCCAGCACCTTGTTCTCCAGCTCGCTGGCGGCGGTGGGGGAGACGGGCGCATCCATCCACGTTGCGCCCTGCAGCACCTGGCGGAACACGGAAATGCGGATGCCGTCGGCGCGCAGCGTGCGGCCAAGGATATAGGCCGTGGCCTTGAAGCGCTCGGCGCCGCCGCCGGGGGGCTGATACCAGTCGGTGATGATCACGCCGCCGAAGGGGTCGGCGGAGACCAGCGGCATGAAGCTGAGGGTTTCCAGCGCGCCGCGCCAGAGATAGGCATTCACGCCCAGTGCGCCGCCCTGGTCGCTTTCGCCGCGGCCACGGCCGATGCTGATCAGCGGGCTGCTGTCGCCCAGGATCGAACCCCTGGGCAGGCGGGAGCGCGGGTCGTCGATTTCAGCCGGGCCGGTGGGGGTGCACCCGCTGAGCAACGCCATGCCGCACAACCAGAAGACGCCCAATCGATATCCGCGCAGCATGTCGGCAGCTCTTCCATTTTCTGCTTTGGGCGAACACCCAATACCCAGTCTCGCCATGCCCTCTCTGACGCAGGGGGGCGCTGGAACCACCGGAAACGAACGTGCTTGTAGGCAGTTTCCCGGGTGTCCTCAAGGCATAAGAAAAGGGGCGGCAGCTCGCGCTGCCGCCCCCATCTTCGTCAAGCCAAGCCTATTACCAGCGGAACTGGTTGGCCAGGATCACCGCGGAGGCGTTGATGCCCTTCGTGGTGGTAGCAGCAATCCGCGCGTCGCCGGACAGGTTGCGGCCGTTCTCCTTGGCGGAGCCGACCACGCCCTCGAGCATCGCACGCATGCCAGGGGCCCAGGCGTAGGTCACGCCGAAGCCAACGCCGGTGTTGAAGAGCTGATTGTTATTGGCCAGGTTGCCGTTGGTGGAGGCCGCGATGTAGTGCGCGCCGACGGCCCACGGGCCGGTCTCGTAAGCTGCACCAACCGACCACACGGTGGAGGGCTTCAGGCCAGCGATCGACAGGCTGCTGTTGCCGTTGAACGTGCCGGTGTTCATGTAGCCACCGAGCGTGAAGCCAGCGTAGCTGCCCTGCAGGCCGGCGGCGAAGATGGACTGGCCACGAGCGGAGTTCGGGGCGCCAGCCACACCGGGGGTCGACGACTTGATCGCGCCCGAGGTGATGTAGCCGACATGCGCGGCCACGCCCACGCCACCGAAGGTGTTGCTGTAGTTGGCAGCCACCTGGATCTGGTTGCGGAAGCGGTTGAAGTCACCGGTGCCGGCCGCGAACGCGGTGTTCACGACGGAGGTACGGGTGCCGCCATCAGCACCGCCGGTGGTGGTGCCTTCACCAGACTGGTTCGCGGCGGTCGACGGCGCGAAGGACACGCCGGCGCGGAAGCCGGAGAAGGTCGGGGTCAGGTAGATGATCTTCTGGGCCGAGTACTCATACCCGCCGCCGATGGCGAACTGGTAGGGGTTCACGCCGCGGGTCAGGCCAGGGGCCCAACCGTTCCAGCCGCCGTCAGCAACCTGCGCCTCGATGAGGCCGGTGCGCAGGGTCGCGGCCGGGCCGTCGGTCATGCCGATCAGGAAGGTGCCCCAGCTGTCGCCGCCCACATAGCCACGGGTGCGGTTGACATACAGGGTGTTGGTGGTGCGGGTGCCCGCGCCGCCGACGCCGCCGTTGTTGCTGGTGTTGTTGTTCGAGCGGATTTCAGCCAGGGCGCCGTAGCGCAGGCCGCCAGTGGTCTGGGCGTCGAACGACGGGAAGAAGCGG
>JAIXTK010000325.1 GCA_027483995.1 Acetobacteraceae bacterium | reverse complement strand
AGGCGGCGCAGGAGGCTGCGGATCATGGCTGGACCTTGACGTGGGGATGTCTTGCCGCAGGCGGGCGGGGCGGCGCGTTAAAATATGGCCCGAGCTGGGCCAAGTGGGATGGATGTTCACCTACGATTAACAAACGGCTTTGTATCATCCTTGGCAACGGTGGGCACCCGCGCGGCAAAATGTCGTGGCCCCGGCTTCCGTCCCCCAGCGGAGGACCAACCGTTGCCAAGGAATCCGCCAGTCGCGTGGTCATGCCGCGCGGCTGGCATTCTGCTGCCCGGGCAGCGGCGTGGCGGGAACGACGATGCCAAGCGCCATGGCAACCGCGGCCTGGCATGGCTCGATGACGGGAACGCCGAGCGCCTGCTCCAGCGCCGCGCGATGGCCGGCCATGCCGGTGCAGCCGAGGATCACCGCCCCGGCCCCGCGTTCCACCAGGCGCTGGCCGGTGGCGACCAGGGCGGCGCGGGTGGCCTGGGGATCGAGCAGCGCCTCGATGCTGGTGTTCATGGCGATCTCGGCCGCGAGGCGTGGCTCGGCGCCGATGGCGCGCAAGGCGAGCGCGTGGCGGGCGATGGAGGCATCCACCAGGGCGATGACGCCGAAGCGCTCGGCGCGCAGCAGGGCGGCGGCCACGGCGCAGCGGAAGACGCCGAGCACCGGGCGGGGCGTGACCTCTCGCACCGCCTCGATCCCTGGGTCGGAGGCGCAGGCGATGAGGTAGGCGTCGGCGTGCTCGGCGGCGACGGCGCGGCAGAGCGGGGGCACGGCCTGGTGCCAGTCTTGCCAGGAGTAGATGCCCGGGGGGCCCTCGGCGACGGTGGCGACATCGATCATGGGGCCCGTGGGGCTGCGGAAGCCGGCGATGGCGGCATCGATCCCGGCGCTGCAGGCGGTGCTGCGATTGGGGTTGAGCAGGAGGATGCGTGCGCGGGCAATGGCAGTCATGTCAAACTCCGCTTCGCCATTGGGGCTGCCGTCCCTATATATTGCACCGCACAACAGAGCGAGGCCTGCTGCGTCGGCCGAGGCCTACAACCTCGCTCCCCCGGAGGGTAGAGCCTTGACCGAAACTGCTGCGCCCGTGCGCTGGCGTTCCGCGGATGCCGTGGCCCCGCCGGTGGCGCCTGTGCTGGAGACCCGGACGGCGATGCTGCGCGGGCTGCGCGGGATATGCCCGGCTTGCGGGCAGGGGAAGCTGTTCTCCGGGTTCCTGAGCGTGTCTGATTCCTGCGCGACATGCGGGGAGAAGCTTGGGCAGATCCGGGCCGATGATGCACCGCCCTATTTCACCATCTTTGCCGTGGCGCATGTGGTGGTTCCGGGCATGCTGTGGCTGGAGAAGGCCCATGCGCCGGATCTTTGGATCCATGCCGCGATCTGGCTGCCGCTGACCCTGGGGCTGACGCTGGCGATGATGCGCCCGGTGAAGGGGGCCACGATCGGGCTGATGCTGAAGCTGGGCTTCGGGCGCGACGCAGGGCGAACCTGACGCCCATGATGGCCCAGGCCCCGCACGATCCTGCCATCGACTCGGCGCGGCTCGTGCGGCTGGTGCTGGAGGGCGAGGCGCTGACCCGGCTCGACGCCATGCTGGAGGCGGACCGGGCGCAGGCAGTGGATGACCTGCTGCACGAGAACCGCTTCGCGCCCCTGCGGGCGGAGACCGCTGGCCCCTTTGTGCTGCGGCTTTCGATCACCGAGGGGCGGCTGGCCTTCGATATCCGCGATGCCGACGAGGCGCCGCTGCACCTGGTGGCGCTGGCGCTGGGCCCGTTCCGGCGGCTGATCAAGGACTACCGGATGCTGGTGGACAGCCACGCCATGGCGGTTCAGGAAGGGCGCGAGGCCCGCATCCAGGCGATCGACATGGGCCGGCGCGGCCTGCACAACGAAGGCGCGCAATTGCTGGTTGAGCGACTGGCCGGCAAGATCACCATTGATTTTCCGACCGCGCGTCGCCTTTTCACGCTGGTATGCGTGCTGCACCAGCGGATGTAACGCGCGAGCCCTGCGAGGATTCGACCATGAAGATCGACGGCACCCCCTACCGCAGCGTGTGGGTGGACCAGGAAGACGGCTGGACGGTGCGCATCTTCGACCAGACGAAGCTGCCGTGGTCGCTGGAGATCCTGCGGCTTTCCACCGTGGCGCATGCCGCCCACGCCATCCGCACCATGCAGGTGCGCGGGGCGCCGCTGATCGGGGCCGTGGCCGCCTATGGCGTGTGCCTGGCGATGCGCGACACCCCCTCTCGCGATGCGCTGGAACGCGAGGCGGCGATGCTGCGGGCCACGCGGCCGACGGCGGTGAACCTGGCCTGGGCGCTGGACCGCATGCTGGCGGCACTGCGCGACCTGCCGGACGGCCAGCGCGCCCGCGCCGCCTATGCCGAGGCCGGCGCCATCGCCGACGAGGACGCGGCGCAGTGCGAGGCGATCGGCAAGCACGGCGTGGGGCTGATCGAGGCGATCGCGCGCCGCAAGGACGGGCGGGTGAACATCCTGACCCATTGCAATGCCGGCTGGCTGGCGACGGTGGATTGGGGCACGGCGCTGGCGCCGATCTACATGGCGCATGACCGCGGGATCGACGTGCATGTGTGGGTGGACGAGACCCGGCCGCGCAACCAGGGTGCGGCGCTGACCACCTGGGAACTCGGCCGCCACGGCGTGCCGCACACGCTGATCGCCGACAATGCCGGCGGGCACCTGATGCAGCATGGCGAGGTGGACATGGTGATCGTGGGGGCGGATCGCGTGACCCGCACCGGCGATGTGGCGAACAAGATCGGCACCTACCTCAAGGCGCTCGCCGCGCACGACAATGGCGTGCCGTTCTGGGTGGCCGTGCCCTCCTCCACCATCGACTGGACGATCCGCGACGGCGTGGCGGAAATCCCGATCGAGGAGCGGGCGGCCACGGAGGTGACGGTGATGACCGGGCGCGCGCTGGATGGCACCATCGTGCCGGTGCGGATTGTGCCGACGGCCACGGACGCGGCGAATCCCGCCTTCGATGTGACCCCCTCGCGGCTGGTGACGGGGCTGGTGACGGAGCGCGGCTGCTGCGATGCGACGCAGCAGGGGCTGGCCCAACTCTTCCCCGATCTCGCCCCACGGCGCAGCGCCTGAGGCTTGCCCGGCGAGGTGTCACAAATCATCTCTTGCGGCGGCCCCCGCGTGGTGGCCATTGTCGGAATTACGATCCTGAACCCGGAGCGTCGCACCTTTGTCCGAACTCGCTGAAATCTGGACTGAATGGGGGCACCTGGCATATGTCGGCGCCTTCATATGGTCGTTCTTCGAGGGCGAGACCTTCGTTCTCCTGGCCTCCGCACTCGGGCATGCCACCGGGCTGGTGAACCCGTGGATCCTGATGTTCACGGTGTGGATCGGCTCCTTCCTGGGCGACCAGTGCTGGTTCTACCTGGGGCGGCGCTACGGCGTGCGCGTGGTGAAGCGCATTCCGGGCGCGGAAGCAAAGGTGGCCAAAGCGATCGACTTCGTGGAGAGGTTCGGCGCCGCGTTTATACTCAGCTTCAGGTTTGCCTACGGCATCCGTAACGTCGCGTCCGTGGCGTGCGGTATGACCACCATGAAATACAGCTACTTCGCGGTCCTCAACTTCATCGCCGCCGGCATCTGGGCGGCCAGTTTCGTTGCCGCCGGCTGGTTCCTTGCCGCCGCCTTCGGGCCGGAGCGGGTGGGCTGGGTGCTGGGCGGCATCGGATTGTTCGTGATTGGCGGGCTGATCTACAAGGCCCGCTCCTCCCGCAAGCGGGCCGAGGCCCCCGTCTCCTAGGTTCGCGATGGCCCTTTCCCCTGCCGAGGCGCTGGTTCTGCTGGACCCGAATGCCGAGCAGGGGGTGCAGGCGGCCAAGGTGACGTTCCTCGGGCTGCTGGCCGAGGGCGTACTGCGGGCGGAGCAGGTGAAGGGGCGGATCACCCGCGAGACACGGCTGCACATCGCCCGGCAGCCGGCTGAGGCACCGCCGCATGTGGGCGCGGTGCTGGATTCGGTGCGCCACAGCAAGACCGGCAGCGTGTATCAGGTGACACGGCGGCTGGCGCGCGACACCAAGCAACTGTCGAGCTTCGTGCCGGTGCTGGTGCGCCCGCGCCTGATGCAGCGCGGGTTGCTGGCCGAGCGGCGGCACCAGGAGGAGCGGAAGCTGCTCTTCGTGTTCCGCCGCAGCGTGACCATCACCACCTTCCATCCCACCGACTCCGGCGCGCGCGAGCAGGCGCGGCTGCGGACGATGCTGGACGATGCCCCGGCCATTGCGGCGGAGCTGGATCGTGACCCACCTCGCGCCGCGGCGATGGCTGCGGCGCTGGGCCCGTTGATCGTGCTGGTGCCGGCCCTGCTGGCGGTGCTGGGCCCGCTCGCCCATGCCATGGCCCCGGGCACACAAGGCTTCATCTCCGACGGCGGCGGCGGCGATACCTTCGCCTCCATGGACTCCGCAATGGCGGAGATGGACTCCTCGCTGGACAGCGCGCTGTCGGAGGCCGGCAGCGATGGCGGCGGCAGCGATGGGGGCGGCGGGGAGTAGCTACTCCACCGGCGCATCCAGCGCCGGGTTGGCGGCAACCTCGGCCAGCTTGTCCAGCGCTTCGGCGCGCTGGCCGTCGCGCAGCGCGGCGCGGGCCTCGGCCAGGGTGCGCACCATGGCCTGGTCGCTGGGGGTATTGGCGCGCGAGGGGCGCACGGAGCGGATCAGCAGGCGGCTTTCGGCGCGCTCGATCGCCTCCATCGCCTCCCCTGCCCGTCCGACGGCAATCGCGGTGCGGGCGGCGGTGATGAAGGCGCTGACGGGTGCGTCGTCGTCCACCGGCGGGTCTGGCAGGCGCACCAGCGGCACCCCATCCTGGCGCGGCGGCACCTGGGCGTGCGCGGCGGGCAGGACGAGCAGGCCAAGGGCCAGGAGGCAGGGCAGCATCTTCAGGGCATGGGGCATGGCGAGGCTCCGCTTGCGGCACGACAGAGATGGGGCGCGCCGGGCCGCAATGCCATGCGCCAGGTCAATGCCTGGTTACGCCTCGCGGCGGAACGCGTCGGTGATGCGGCGAACGGCGCCCTGGGCATCCACCAGCAGCAGGTCGAAGCGGACCCCTTCGCGGCCCCACTCCGGGTGCTCGGCCAGCAGGATCTCCGCCGCCGTGAGCAGGCGGGCCTGCTGGCGCGGGGCCAGGGCATAGGCGGCCTCGGCCAGGCTGGGTCTTTGCTTCACCTCGATGATGGCCAGCAGACCTTCGCGCTCCGCCACCATGTCGATCTCGCCGGCGGCGGTGCGCAGGCGGCGGGCCAGCACGGTCCAGCCATCCGCCTCCAGCGCACGGGCAGCGGCAGCCTCGGCCGCGAGCCCACCGGCCTGGTTGGCACGGCCGCGCAGGCTGCGCCCGGTTTCAGCCATGGCGATCGCGTGCGATCAGGGCGAGGCCCTCGGCCACCGAGACGAACTCGCCGCCCGTGGTCACGCGCCCGGCGCCGAAGCGCTCATCGAACAGGCGGCGCACGGCGGGCACGAAGCTGGTGCCGCCGGTGAGGAACACATGGTCCACCGCGGGCTGGCCGGCCTGGTCCAGCACCCGGTCGACGGCGCCGGCGAACTGGGCGATATCGGCGGCGATCCAGCCTTCGAACTGTTCGCGCGTGATCTCGGTATCGATCGCCAATTCCTTGTGATGGAAGGAAAATTGAACCGCATCCGCTCCTGAAAGTGCTGCCTTTGCGGCGGAGACGGTCTGGTAGAGCCGGTAGCCCATCTCCTCCTCGATCAGGGCGATCAGGTTGGCCAGGCGGTGCGGGTCGCGCGCATTGCGCATCACGTCGCGCATGTCGCGCAGGGTGCGCGGGTTCTTCATCAAGGACAGCCGGTGCCAGCGCGCGAAGGAGGAATACCATTCCGGCGGCACCGGCAGTTCCGAGCCGCCCATCACCCGGTAGGTGCCGCCCTTGCCCAGCCGGGGCGCGATCACGTGGTCGATGATGCGGTAGTCGAACACGTCGCCGGCGATGCCCACGCCTGAATGGCCGAGCGGTTCCACGCCTTCCCCGGGCACGAAGCGCAGCAGGGAGAAGTCGCTGGTGCCGCCGCCGAAATCGCCGATCAGCACCGTGGCCGGCGCGTTCAGCGTGCGGGCGAAGCGGTACCCGGCGCCCTCGGGCTCATAGGCCACGTCCACCCCGGCCATGCCCGCCTCGGCGAAGGCGGCGCGCAGGCGGGTTTCGCCGAAATCGTCATCCGTGCGCTCGCCGGCGAAGCGCACCGGGCGGCCGGCGACGATGCGCAGCCCGGTAGGGTCCACCTGCGCCGTGGCCAGGAAGCTGCGCAGGAAGGTGGCGATCAGCGCCTCCAGCGTGAAGCGCCGCCCGAAGATGGTGGTTTCGCTGAAGCTGCGCTGGGCGAGGTAGGTCTTCATCGACATGATCAGCCGGCTGTCCAGGGGATCATCGAGATAGGCCTCGATTGCTGCCGGCCCGGCCTCATGGCGCAGCCGGCTGCCCTGGGCCACGCCGCGCCCGTAATCCTCGGCCCAGAAGCACAGCACGGAGCGGAACACATCCTGCGTGCCGAAGCGCGCGGTGCTGCTGGTGCCGTCCGGGTTCAGCAGGGCGAGCACGGTATTGGTGGTGCCGAAATCGATACCCAGAACGGCTTTGGGCGCGGGGGACATCCGGCGGATCCTGTGCGGAGGGCCGCGGGTTTCAGCGCAGAACGGGCGCCGCCGCAAGCGAAATTCAGAAGCGCTCCTGCCCGGTCTGGCGCACCGCATCCGGAAAATCCCGGTAGAGCGAGAAGGTCGGGTTGGCCACCAGCGAATTCAGCCCGTGGTGGTGCCCCTCCACCGGGTCGGCGCGGGTGGCGACGTGGCGGAAGGCGGCGTCGAGCTGGGCGAGGTCCCGCACCTCGATCATCAGGTGCCAATCCCCCAGCCCCCTGAGCCCGAAGCCCAGCTTGGCGCGGGTGAGGCGCCAGCCGGCAATCAGGCCCTGGTCGCGCAGATGGCCCATGTAACGCTCCACCGCGGCGACGAAATCCATGTCGGAGACGCCGGGCTTGGTGTCGCAATGGATGTGGTAGAGATCCATGCTCAGGGCATCCCGTCCGGGGCCGCATCGCGGCGGCCGCTCCATTCCAGCACCAGCGTGTAGCCGACGGCGAGCAGCACGGGGCCGACGAAGATGCCCAGCAGGCCGAAGGCGATCGCGCCGCCGAGCACACCCAGCATCGTCAGCAGGAAGGGCAGCTTGGCGCCGCGGGCGATGAAATAGGGCCGCACCACGTTGTCGGCCATGCTGATCACGCCCGCGCCCCAGGCGAGCATGAAGACGCCCCAGGCCGTTTCCCCGGTGGCGAACAGCCAAAGGGCCGCCGGCAGCCACACCATCGGCGCGCCGATCGGCAGCACCGAAAGCGCGCCGGCCACCACGCCCAGCAGCACCGCGCTGGGCACGCCCGCCAGCCACAGGCCGAACGTGGTCAGCATGCCCTGCACGATGGCGGTGCCCAGGATGCCATAGACCACGCCGCGCACCGTTTCCCCGGTCACGGAGATCAGCGGGTCTGCCCGGTCCCCGGCGATGCGGCGCAGGCTGGCCACCAGGCGCTCGGCCAGGGCATCGCCATAGACATACAGGAAGAAGGCAATGAACAGGGCGAGCAGGAATTCCAGCACGCCATTGGCCAGCCCCAGCAGCAGGCGCAGGCCGAACTGCACGCCGATGCCGAAATAGGGGCGGAAGAAGGCCACCATGGCCTGCAGATCCTGCGCCCAGCGATTCCACAGGTCGTTCACCGTGGGGCCCACCAGCGGGATGTCGAACACCCAGCCCGGCGCGGGCGGCAGGCCGGCGCTTGTGGCTTCCGTCAGCCAGCGTTCGATCTGCTGCACATCCCCCGCCCCGCCAGGTGCTGCCAGCGCCAGCGGCAGCACCACGATCACCGCGGTGGCCACCACCATCAGGCCGGAGGCGGTGCTGGGGCCAAGCCGCAGCCGATCGCGCAGGGTGGCGTAGATCGGCCAGGTGGTGAAAGCGAGGATCGAGGCCCAGAGGATGGCCGACAGGAACGGGGCCAGCACCAGGAACGACCCCAGCGCGACACCGCCGAGGAACAGGCCCATCAGGATGCGTTCGGCCAGCATGGGCTCCCCCGGCTCCGGTGGCGGCAGGTGGTCCGTATGGACCGCCGCATGATGCGAAGCTAGCCTGCCCGCGCCCCGGGAGGAACCGACATGCCGAAGCTCGCCGCCAATCTTTCGATGATGTTCAACGAGGTCCCGTTCCTGGACCGCTTCGATGCCGCGGCCAAGGCAGGCTTCCAGGCGGTGGAGTTCCTGTTCCCCTATGATTTTCCCGCCGTGGAGCTGAAGAAGCGGCTGGACGCCAACGGCCTGACCCAGGCGCTGTTCAACATGCCACCCGGCGATTGGGCGAATGGCGAGCGCGGCATGGCCTCCCTGCCCGGGCGCCAGCAGGAATTCCGCGACAGCGTGAACAAGGCGCTGGAATACGCTGAAATCCTTGACTGCAAGTTGATCCACTGCATGGCCGGAATCCCGCCCGCCGGCACCAATCCGGTCACCGCCGCCGCGCTCTATGCCAGCAACCTCGCCTGGGGCGGGGAGGAGGCGAAGAAGGCCGGCCGCCGCCTGGCGCTGGAGCCGATCAACCACCGGGACATGCCGGGCTTCCACCTCAACACCGTGGAACAGGGGGCCGCGGTGGTGGATGCGATCGGCATCGACAAGGTTGGCCTGCAATTCGACATCTACCACTGCCAGATCACCCAGGGCGATGTGACCAAGCGCATGGAGGCGCTGTTCGACCGGATCGTGCACATGCAGATCGCCGACGTGCCGGCGCGCAACGAGCCGGGCACGGGCGAGATCGGCTGGGAGTTCGTGCTGCGCCGGATCGACGAGCTGGGCTACCAGGGCTGGGTAGGCTGCGAATACCGCCCCGCCGGCGATACCGTGGCCGGGCTTGCGTGGCGCAAGCGTTTCGGCGTCTAAGCGCTTCCTGTTCAAACATGTTGGGAGTGACCCCATGAAGATCGGTTTCATCGGCCTGGGCATCATGGGCCGCCCGATGGCCCTCAACCTGCGCGCCGCCGGCCATGAGCTGGTGGTGCCGGAGCGCCGCAGCCTGACGCAGGAAATCCGCGCCGCCGCCACCGTGGTGGGCGATGCCGCTCATGTCGCCGAGCAGGCGGACGTGATCATCCTGATGGTGCCCGACACCCCCGACGTGGAAACGGCGCTGTTCGGCCATCACGGCGTGGCCGAGGGCCTGGCGAAGGGCAAGCTGGTGATCGACATGTCCTCGATCTCGCCCATCGCCACCAAGGACTATGCCGCGCGCATCAACGCGCTGGGCTGCGAATACCTCGATGCCCCGGTTTCCGGCGGCGAGGTCGGCGCCAAGAACGCAGCACTCACCATCATGGTCGGCGGGCCGGAGAGCGCCTTCGAGCGCGCGCTGCCGCTGTTCCAGGCCATGGGCAAGAACATCACCCATGTCGGCGTGGAAAACGGCGCCGGGCAAACCTGCAAGGTCTGCAACCAGATCATCGTGGCGCTGAACATCCAGGCCGTCAGCGAAGCGCTGACCTTCGCCCGCAAGGCCGGTGCCGACCCGGCCAAGGTACGCACGGCGCTGATGGGCGGCTTTGCCTCCTCGCGCATCCTGGAAGTGCATGCCGAGCGCATGATCAACCGCACCTTCGCGCCGGGCTTCCGCATCAAGCTGCACCAGAAGGACCTGAACCTGGCGCTGTCCTCTGCCAAGGAGATGGGCATGGCGCTGCCGAACACGGCGATCGCCCAGCAGATGTTCTCCGTGGTCGCGGCCGCCGGCGGGGAGGAGCAGGACCACTCCGCGCTGATCCAGGCGATCGAGCTGATGGGCAACGTGAAGGTCTGAGCCGGGCCAGCGCGATCAACGTTTCCGTCACGCGCGCGGCCATGGCTGCGTAACGGTTACGGAGACATTGTCTCGTACGGCGCGATCCGGTCTTGAATTAACCGATCCGCAAGAATATTAATGGCCGGCGCCTCAACTTGAGACGCCGGCCGTTTTCGCGTGCGCTGCGCCACGCACCGGGAATGGCACGACCCTGGATCAGGAGGCCCTTCCCCGATGCGCTTCACGGAAATCGGCCAACAATTGCGGGCCTACCGGCTCGAATCCGGCCTGCGGGCCGAAGAGATCGCCGCCCGCCTCGGCGTCTCCCGCGCCGCCCTCCACCGCTACGAGAAGGGCGAGGTGATCAAGCTTGACACCATCAAGCGCCTCGCTGAACTGCTTAAGATTTCGCCGCTGTCGCTGCTGGGCATCGGGGTGGAGTATTATAATCGCCCGGTGGGGTACCTGGAGCGCATCCGCCAGGTGGAGGAAACCGCCGACCAGATCCTGATGGTCAACGGCCCGCTCTGCTATCTCACGACATCGGATGGCTACGACCAGGCGCTGTCGGCGGCCTATGAGGAAGCCGCCGAAACCGCGGGGGTGGACCGCAGCACGGCGCGCGCCGCGGCCGAACAGGTGCTGGGCATCCTGGGCGCGCGCAAGCGGATGTACAACATGCGCCGGCCCGGCATCATCGCCATGGTCCCGGCCACGCGGGTGCGCCAGCTGCTGGAACACGGCGTTGCCCCGGGCCTGCAGGTTTCGGAACGCACACGGCGTATGTGCCGAGAGGCGGCGGCCACGGAGGTGAACAACATCGCCTCGCTGATGGAAGCCGAGCCGATGGGCCTGCAGTTCGGCCTGGTGCAGGCCGCCGACCTCAATGGCGGGTTCGAGATCCTGCGCTCGCGCGACCGTGCCACGCTGGCGATGAACCCGTTCCACCCCGATGCCAGCCCCTTCGGCGCGCCCGGCGTGGCGATGATCACCGCGGCGGACGAAGCGATCACCGCCCACCAGCGCGTGGCCGAAACGCAGTGGCGCGAAGCGGCCAAGGGCGCCACCGCGGCGGCCGAGGTGCGGCGCATGGTGGAGGCGGCCCGCGCCCGCTGAACGCGCCCGCTGTGAACCCTGGCGCGCATCCTCTGCGGGTGTGCAAAGCGGCTGCGGGCGCCTAATCTCCCGCCCTTGTTGCGGGGGATTGCATGACCGAACGCCTGTTCCTGGAAGATTCCTATCAGCGCAGCGCCACCGCGCGTGTGGTCTCGGCCGCGCCCGAGGGCGTGGTGCTGGACCGCACCGTGTTCTACGCCCGCTCCGGCGGCCAGCCCGGTGACACCGGCATGCTGCGCTGGGATGGCGGCGAGATGCGCGTGGCCGAGACGATCAAGGGCGAAGGCGAGACGATCCTGCACGTGCCGGCCGAGGGCAGCGCGCTGCCGCCGGCCGGTGCGGAGGTGACCGGTGAGATCGACTGGGCACCGCGCCTTGCCTTGATGCGCATGCATACCGCCATGCACCTGATGTGCGCCGTGCTGCCCGGCATCGCCGTGACCGGCGGCGCCGTGGGCGGAGACCGCTCGCGCCTCGATTTCAACCTGCCGGACGCACCGGACAAGGCCGCGATCGAGGCGGCGCTGAACGCGCTGATCGCCGAGGACCACCCCATCGCGCATGAATGGGTGGAGGAAAGCGTGCTGGATACCAACCCCACCCTGGTCCGCACCCTCTCGGTCCAGCCGCCGCGCGGCACCGGCCGGCTGCGGCTGGTGCGGATCGGCACGGGCGAAACCCCAGTCGATCTTCAACCCTGCGGCGGCACCCATGTGGCACGCACCGGGGAAATCGGCCGCGTGGCGGTGCAGAAGATCGAGAACAAGGGCAAGCAGAACCGGCGCATCGTGATCGTGCCGGCCTGAAGCCCTGAAGATGAAGGAAACACACGTGGCACAGCACCCGCTGGTCTCGACCAACTGGCTCGCCGAGCGCCTCGGCCGCGCCGATCTCGTGGTGTTCGACACCACGAAATACCTCCCGAACGAGCCGAAGGACGGCAAGGCGGAATTTGCCAAGGCGCACATCCCCGGCGCCCGGTTCTTCGACATCGACGATATCGCGGACCCGGATACCGACCTGCCGCACATGGTCCCCACCGCCGGCCGCTTTGCCGCGAAGTTGGCCGCGCTGGGCATCTCCAACAGCAGCATGGTGGTGTTCTACGACCAGAAGGGCCTGGCCTCGGCCGCGCGCGGCTGGTGGATGATGGGCCTGTTCGGCCATGATCGCGCCGCGGTGCTGGATGGCGGCCTGCCGAAATGGGTCGCCGAAGGCCGCAAGACCGAGGAAGGCGCCCCCGCCCCGGCCGCGCCCGGCACGTTCCGCCCGGATTTCCGCGCCACCCGCCTGCGCGGCGTGGGCGATATCCTGGGCAATGTCGCCACCCAGTCCGAACTGGTGCTGGATGCCCGCGCCGCTGGCCGCTTCACCGGCGCGGTGCCGGAGCCCCGCCCCGGCATGCGCTCCGGCCACATGCCTGGTGCGGCCAACCTGCCCTATACGGAGCTGCTGGCCGCCGACCAGACGCTGCTGCCGCCCGAGCGCCTGCGCGCGCGCTTCCTCGCCGCCGGTGCCGATGGCAGCCGCCCGCTCGTCACCTCCTGCGGCAGCGGCGTGACCGCCTGCATCCTCACCCTGGGCCTCACCCTCGCGGGCCTGCCGGCCGGTGCGGTGTACGACGGGTCCTGGACCGAATGGGGCGGCCGCCCCGATACCCCTGTGGAGACCAACTGAGATGAACGACAAGACAGAGGGCCAGGGCTATTTCACCCGGCTTTCGCACGCGGGGCGCGCCGGCACCAATGTGCGCGGCTTCGTCAACGTGCCCGTGCATCGCGGCTCCACCATGCTCTACGGCAGCATGAGCGAGCGCACCAATGCGGCCAATGAGCGCTTCGAGCAGAAGGCGCATTACGGCACCGGCGGCAGCGCCACGCATTGGGCGCTGGAAAACGTGGTGGCGGAAATCGAAGGCGGCACGCGCTGCCAGATCGTCTCCACCGGGCTGGCCGCCGTCACCGTGCCGCTGCT